>JBKHVS010000207.1:0-4309 GCA_046569945.1 Gammaproteobacteria bacterium
CGCCGGCGCCAGCGGCGACCTGGAGGCCTCGGTGCACAATGCCGAAGTGGTCGAGACGCTGGGTATGTCCGACGCGCTGCTCGCGCGCTGGCGCGAGCTGAACGCGCGGGTACTGGGCCTGCAGTCGGGCGCTTTCCGCAAGAGCGCGGCCATGGCCTCGATGACCCGCAGCCTGCGCCAGGCGGTGCAGGTCGCGATCCTGGCGGTCGGCGCCTGGTTGGTGATCACCCAGGCAGCCACACCGGGAATCATGGTGGCCACCACGATCCTGCTCGGCAGGGCGCTGGCGCCGGTCGAGCAGATCGTCGGCAGCTGGCGCTTGCTTGCCGAGGGACGGGCGGCCTGGCGGCGGCTGCGCGGCCTGGCCGATGCGGACGTCGACCTCGCGCCTCGGATGACACTCCCCGCGCCGGCCGGCCGTCTGGAGGCGAACGGCGTCGCGCTGCGCGCGCCGGGCGCCGACCAGCTGATCCTGGCCGGTGTGGGCCTTGCGCTCGCGCCGGGCGAGGTGCTGGCGGTGGTCGGGCCCAGCGGGGCGGGAAAGTCTTCGCTGGTCCGCGTGCTGGCGGGCGTGTGGCCGCCGAGCGCGGGCGCGGTGCGCCTGGACGGCGTCGAGCTCGGGCAGTGGACCCGCGAGGCGCTGGGGCCCCACATCGGGTACGTGCCGCAGGACGTGGAACTGTTCCGTGCCACGGTGGCCGAGAACATCGCCCGGCTCGGGCCGGTCGAAAGCGGGGCGGTGCTGGCCGCCGCCCAGGCGGCCGGCGTGCACGAGATGATCCTCGAGCTGCCTGACGGCTACGACACGCAGGTGGAGCCCGCCGGCGGGGTGCTGTCGCCCGGTCAGCGGCAACGGATCGCGTTGGCGCGCGCGCTGTACGGCTCGCCCAAGCTGCTGCTGCTCGACGAGCCCAACTCCAACCTGGACGGCGCCGGCGAGCAGGCGCTCGGCCAGGCGATCTCGGCGCTGCGCGGCAAGGTCACCACGGTGATGGTCACGCACCGCAGCACGCTGGTCCAGCACGCGGACAAGATGCTGGTGCTCGAGTCGGGCCAGGTCCGGCACTTCGGCAAGGTGGGCGAGGTCATGCAGGCGCTTGCGCAGAATGCGGCGAGGTCCGGGGCTCAGGTGGTGCAGATGCCCCGCGCGGGAGAGGGAGCGTGAGCGCGGCGCTCCGACCCGGCCTGCCGTTTCCGGCGCCGGCCGATGCGACGGCTGCGCAGTGGCGCGAGGTGCGCTCGCTGATCCGGCTCGGCCTGGCGATCGTGGTGGTGGGCGTGGTGCCGATCGGCGCGTGGCTCGCGCTGGCGCCACTGGCCTCGGCGGTGGTCGCGCCCGCCTACGTGAAGGTCGACCTGAACCGGCGGCCGGTGCAGCACGTGGAGGGCGGCATCGTGCGCGAGGTCAGGGTGCGCGACGGCCAGAAGGTGGAGCAGGGGGAAACGCTCTTGGTGCTCGGCGACGTGGCGGTCGACGCCGACATGAACCGGCTCGACTACCGGGTGCAGGCCGAGCGGGCAAGCATCGCTCGGCTCGAGGCCGAGCAGGCGCTCGCCCCGCAGATCGCATTCCCGGCGGCGCTGGCGGCCGCCGCGAAGGACGACCCGCGGCTGGCCGAGCTGCTCGTGAAGGAGCGCGCGCTGTTCGACGCCCGGCGCGCGGCGGTCACCGGCCAGGTCGAGCTGCTGCGCGCGCAGCGTGCCCGGATCGCGCAGGAGATCCAGGCGCTCGACCAGCAGGTTGCGCAGGCGCGCGTGTCGCTGGGCCACCAGCGCGACGAACTGGCGACGAATCGCGGCCTGGCGAAGTCCGGCTTCGTGTCGCAGACGCGGATCGCCCAGATCGAGGCGCAGGTGGCCGACTATGCGGTCAAGGTGGAGGAACGGCGCTCCGAGCTGGCGCGGGCGCAGCAGCGCCGCGTGGACACGGACCTGAGGGTGCAGGCGCTGGAGAGCGAGTACCGCCAGCAGGCCAGCGACCAGCTGAAAGCGGCGCTGGCCCGGTTGTCCGAGATCGAGCAGGAAGAGCGCAAGACGCGCGACGCTGCCCGAAGGCAGGAGATCCTGGCACCGGTCTCCGGCGAGGTGATCAATCTGCGCTTTACCGCGCCCGGCGCGGTGATCCCGCCGCGCGAGCCGATCGCCGACATCGTGCCCCAAGGGCAGCGGCTGGTCGTGGAGGCGCACGTGCGGCCGGAGGACATTAACCGGGTGCACGGCGACCAGCGCGCCGACATCCGGCTGACTGCCTACGCCTACCGGACCACTAAGCTGGTCAGCGGCAAGGTGTTCTACGTGTCGGCCGACCGCCTGGTGGACCGCGAATCCGGCAGCGCCTACTACGTGGTCAACATCGAGGCCGATACCGAGTCGCTGGCCGAAGCAGGGGACCTCAAACTGATGGCCGGCATGCCTGCCGAGGTCTACATTACCGGCGAGGAGCGCACGCCACTGCAGTATCTGCTCGAGCCACTGCTGGACGTTGCGCGGCGCGCTGCGCGGGAGCGCTGACCGCAGGTGCTCGTCGACAACGGGGGCGTGGCTCGAGGCAGTCCGGCTTCAGCGCCGCTTTGGCCTGTCGCAGTGGTCGGGCTTCACCTCGCCGACCCCCACGTCGTCGACGACGGGAATTTCGGCCAGCAAACGCACGAGATCCGGTTGCCGACGGGTGTCGGTCTTCGCAAAGACCGCACGCACCTGGGACCGGACGGTCTCCAGCGAAACGCCGCGCTGCGACGCGATGTCCTGCATCGAATGGCCCTCGGCGAGCAGCCTCGCAACCTGGGCCTCGGCAGAAGTCAATCCGAATGCCTCGACAAGGATGGCCGGATCGAGGTGCCGGCGAACGTCCAGTTGGTGCAGTACCGCCATCGCGAGCGACGCATGTCCGAGGACGGCCAGGGTCGGGTCGGGCGGCAGGCGGGACAGGATGACGAGCTGGATCGAGGTGCCCGAGGCGGATCGGATCCGGAGGACGACGCGTTCCGCGCGTTGCCGGCTGTCGACCTCGTTGCCGTGCAGGTTCAGGGCGAGCAGCGCCTCGGTGAGACGCTGGTCGTCGTCGGGTCGGCGGCATCGAAGGTAGCCTTCGTGGATCTGCAAGTGAGTCCGCTCGCCGAGAAGGGCGTGTGCCGCGGGATTCGCGTACTGCAGCATGCGCTGCCCATCGAGCAGGAGGATCGGCGCCGGCATCCGCGCAATGACGCTCCGGCCCGCCGGGGGGGCGACGATGCTTCGCCTGTTTCGCCGCCAGATGTCCAGGGCGCTGGCCAGGTGAGTCCTGTACCGATCGAGTAGCGCGAGCTCTTGCTGGGAGAGTGGATGCTGATCGACCCCTCGCACTGCGCCCATCAGTATCGCCGAATCGTCCTCGTCCATGAGCTTGGTTGCCGACACGTGCCGCGCGCCGGATGGGATCAGGAACTCCTGGTAGAAACGGTTCGTGGCGACGAAGTCCTCGTCGAACAGTTCGTGATCGTGGAGCCATTCGCCGGGTTTCAATCCCAGCGAGGGTGGGATCCTCGGGTTGATCGCGTGGTACGAGCGAACGTAGTCGGCCTTGGAGGTGAATGGCGCGTTACCTCCCTCGAGCGAGAACACCAGTGAAGCATCCCGCTTGTCGACGCCGATGATCTGAAGGGCGCGCAGCTTCAAGTCGTCCGAGATCGCTTCGAGCACGGCGCCCCAGGCGCCAGCCCCGCTTGCCGCGCGGTAGATGTCGGCGACCACTGCATCGGCGATGTCTCTCCGATCCCGCGCAGGCATGCGCGTGCTCCTCCGCCTTGTGGCCCGCGCCGAGAGCCCGGTCCATCGTGTTGGGCCGAATGAAATTCCTTTGGCATCGATCTTACGGAAAACCCCTGCGAGAGTGAAGCGGATCGCCTGATCCTATGGCGGGGTGTTTGCTGACAGATCGGAAAACCGGCCTTGGGTCGGATTCGCTGATCCCCGAGCCGCGCACACCTGAATCAGCCGAGCAGCCCGGGATTCAGGTGCCACGTCGCCCAGGTCAGCGCGCTGGCGAAGCTCACCCACCCCAGGTAGGGCAGCAGCAGCGCCCCGGCGAGCGGCCGCACGCGCCAGAACGCGATGACCGTCGCCAGGATCAGCGCCCACAGCAGCAATATCTCCGCGAAGGCGAAACCGCCCAGCCGCCAGGCGAAGTACAGCCAGGTCCACAGCGCGTTGGCCGCCAGCTGGATCAGGAAAAGCGTGAGCGCCGCGGCAGCGCCGCGAAAGCCTCTCTCGCGCCAGACCAGCCAGGCGGCGACGCCCATGAGCAGATAGAGCAGGCTCCAGACCGGGGCGA
>JBKHVS010000208.1:0-4024 GCA_046569945.1 Gammaproteobacteria bacterium
CTTCCTCGCGCGGCTGCAGTCGATCGAGTTCTCGTCGATCGTCAGCCTGCTGCGCCGCTCGCAGCGCATCTGGGGGCGGATCGTCACCGTCTCCGGCGTGGTCGCCGCGTTCCGCCGCAGCGCGCTCTTCGACGTGGGCGGCTTCAGCCCGGAGATGCCCACCGAGGACATCGAACTCACCTGGAAGCTGCAGAAGCGCTTCTACGACGTCCGCTACGAACCGCGAGCGGTGTGCTGGATGACCGTGCCGGCCAGCTACCGCGGCCTCTGGAAGCAGCGGCTGCGCTGGGCGCGCGGCCTGATGCAGGTGCTGCACAAGCACCGCGACGTGATGGCGCACTGGAAGTACCGGCGCATGTGGCCGGTGTTCATCGAGTCCTCGCTGTCCACGCTCTGGGCGCTGTGCTTCGTCGTGCTGACCGGGATCTGGACGGTGTCCTGGAGCGCCGGCCTGCCGCCGGTGGGCGCGTCGCCCATCCCCAACCTCTGGGGGATGACGATCGCCACGCTGTGCCTCGCGCAGCTTGCCATCGGCACGCTGATCGACCGGCGCTACGACCGCTCGATCGTGCGCATGCTTCCCTACGCGGTCTGGTACCCGATCGTCTACTGGATGTTCCTGTCGATGGGAACGGTGGTGTCGCTGCACTGGCTGTTCCGCAGGCCGACGCGCACCCCGGTGCGCTGGAACACGCAACGCACGGGGTCGGCGGCATGAGCGCAGGAAGGATGGACCGGGCGCGGCCGAGCGCCTGCGGCGCAGTGCTGGCCGCGGCGATCGCGGCGGCCTTCGCATCGGCGCCGATCGCACGCATCGCAAGCGCCCAGACCGCGCAGCCGGCGGCGCCCGGCCAGCGGGCGGTGCAGGCCGGGCAAGCGCCGCTTGCGTCGGACTTCGCCGCCCGGCGCGCCGCAGCACGCGCGGCGACCGAGCGCCGCGACTGGACCGATGCGCTGCCGCGCTGGCAGGCGCTCGAGACCGCCGCGCCAACGGACACCGACCTGCTGATCGAATCCGCCCGCGTGCATGGCTTCGCGGACCGCAACGCCCAGGCCGCCGAGCGCTACCGGAAGGTGCTCGAGATCGCCCCCGGACGGCGCGGCGACGTGCTGCTGTCGCTCGCCTGGCAGACGCTGTGGGCCGGGCAGCCGGCGGCAGCCGAGCCGCTGTTCCTCGAGGTGGCCGAGCGCCCCTCGTCCTACGCGGGCGACGGCGACGGCTTCGACGCCTGGCGCGGCCTCGCCGAAGCGCGCCGCAACGCGGGCAGGCTCGGGCCCGCCCTCGAGGCGCTGGCCCAGGCTCAGGCGCTGCGCCCGAACGACCGCGACGTCGCCCGCCTGGCCGCCCAGACGCATGCCTGGCTGGATCGGCACGACGAGGCAGTCGAGCGCTACACGGCGCTGGTGGCCAGCGACCCCACGGACCGCTGGAGCCGCTACGGACTCGCGCAGGCCCGCAACTTCCAGGGTCTGCACCGCGCCGCGGTGGCCGACTACCGCGAAGCCTTCGAGGCGGACCGCGCCGCCGGCCGCACGCCGCCGCCGGACGCCCTCTTCGACCACGCCCGCGCGCTGCGCTGGGCAGGCTACGACGAGCTCGCGCACGACGCGCTCGAAGGGCTCCCCCAGCCGGACGCGCAGTGGCTGCGCGACTGGCGCACCGGCCGGGAGCAGCGGCCGTGGGCGAGCGCCGCCTTCGAGGCGGCGACCGACAGCGACGATCTCGACACCCGCGCCACCACCGCCTCCTTCGGCTGGCGCCCAGGCTCGGCGAGCAGCGTGGAAGTCGGCACCCGCCTGGTCGACCTGGAAGAACCGGGCCGCGACGCCCGCGGCGAGCGGCTCGGCGTCACCTTGCGCACCCGGATCGGCGCGGACGCCGCCGGCATCGGATCGGCCGCGGACCGGGGCCCGGTCTGGCCAAGCCTCCGCCTGGAGGCCAACCGCTACGGCAGCTGGCACCCGGTGACCGGCGCGGCTCGCGTGCGCTGGGACCCGAAGGACACGCTTCGAGTCGACGCCGAGCTGGCCCGCGAGGTGGTCGAGACACCGCTGGCCATCTCCAACAGGGTCACCGTGGACGTCGCTGCGCTGGGCGCCCGCTGGCGCTGGCAGCCCCGGTCCTCCGTCTCCGCGGCCCTCGCCGCGCTCGAGTTCGACGACGGCAACCTGCGCACCCGCATCAACCTCGGCGCGGACCACACCCTCAGGCTGAACCCGAAGGTCGTGGTGGGCGTGGAAGCGATGCTCTTCCGGAGCTCGGATCCCACCTCGGAGCTGCGCCCACCTCGCGGCTACTGGAACCCGCGCGACTACCGGGAAGCCCGAGCCTTCGTCGCGCTCGAGCACGAGGTGCGCGCCTGGGCCTTCGGCCTGAAGCTGGGGGTGGGGACCGCCCGCGAGAAGGACGGCTGGGGCAACCGCAGCAGCGGCGACCCCAACCTCTGGGAGCTCTCCGCAGGCTACGACCTCGCCCGCTCGCTGCGGCTGCGCGCCTGGGCGGGAGGCTCGGGCGGCTCCATGGGTGTCGGCTCCGGCGGCGAAGGCTACTGGCGCCGCTTTGCCGGCATCGGCATCACGGGGTGGTTCTGACGCAACGCCAGCGGGCCGGGCTGCACGCCTGCCCGGAATTCGGTTAATCTCGCCGCGCACCGTTCCCGCCGCCCCGGCGGCGGCACACCCAGCGGATACACGCGTTGATTCCGGCATCCCGCGACGCTCGAAACTCCCGGCAGGAGCCCATCCGATGATGGGTGCACCAGGCTCGGCCCACTGGGTCGTGCGGATGAACTACCGCAATCGCAGCCTCTCGGGGCTGCTGCTGTTCGCAACGCTGGGCGCGCACCTCGTCGACCGCGGCGCCGGCGGTGCGGCATGGGCGGCGCTTGCACTGAATTTCCTTGTATTCCCGCACGTCGTTCTGGCCCTCGGCCGGCGCTCGGCGCGCCCGCTCGAGTTCGAGCTGCGCACCATGGTGCTCGAGGCCGTGCTGTTCGGGATCTGGGTGGCCGGTCTCGGCTTCCCCGCCTGGATCGGCTTCATCATGATCGTTGGCGTCATCCTTAACCTGGTGGTGTTCCGCGGCCTGCCGGCGATGTTCGCCGGGGTGGGCGCGGTCTCGCTCGGCATCGTGGCAGGCTGGGCGTTGCTGCGCACCCCGGTCGCCATCGAAACCGGGGCGCTGACCACGGTGCTGAGCATGGCCACCCTGTTCCTCTATGTGATGGCGGTGGGCAGGGACTCCTTCGCGCGCGCGATGCGGCTGCACCGCGCCCGTGACGAGGTGCGTGCAAGCGAGCAGGCGCTGGAGCACCGCCTGGACGAGATCCAGGAGTTGCAGGCCCAGTTGAAGGAC
Organism: Gammaproteobacteria bacterium; assembly: GCA_046569945.1. Taxonomy (GTDB): domain Bacteria; phylum Pseudomonadota; class Gammaproteobacteria; order Burkholderiales; family Burkholderiaceae_E; genus Quisquiliibacterium. The sequence goes on from JBKHVS010000208.1 coordinate 3,356, forward strand.
CAGGCGGAGCGAGACCCGCTCACCGGGCTGTACAACAGGCGCTACCTGTCCGATGCGATGAGCCGCGAGCTGGCCCGCATGGCGCGCGACGGCAAGCCGCTGAGCGTGATGCTGATCGACATCGACCACTTCAAGACCATCAACGACAGCCACGGACACCCCGCAGGCGACGCCTGCCTGGTGCGGCTGAGCGGGCTGCTCAGGGAGCACACCCGCGAATCCGACATCGTCTGCCGCTGGGGAGGCGAAGAGTTCCTGATCGTGCTCCCGACGATGCCCACCCGCACCGCGGACGAGCGTGCGGAGTGGTATCGCGCGGCCTTCGAGCGCCAGGTGGCGCCCTGGGGCGACGCGCTGCCGCGCCCCACCCTGTCGATCGGCATCGCCGGCTTCCCCGAGCATGGCCGCAGCGCAGAGGAGCTGGTCGCGGCGGCCGACGCGGCGCTCTACCGCGCCAAGAAGCTGGGCCGCAACCGGGTCGAGGGCGCCAGCGACGCCACACCGAAGCGCGCAGCCGCCTGATGCCCGCGGCCGGTTCCGAGGACCGCCTCTAGACCCGATCTGCGCATCGCCCCCTTGAAATCGGGGAAGGGTCTATACTTGCTTCACAGTGCGGTAGTCGGCCGCGCTGCTTGCGCAGCAACACTGCAGCACGAACCGAACACCGGG
>JBKHVS010000208.1:4034-4300 GCA_046569945.1 Gammaproteobacteria bacterium
AGCGAAGCGGCACAGGGCATGCCGAGGCGCCTTTTCCTCGTAAATCCATTGGCAAAACTACAAACGCCAACGACGAGCGTTTCGCTCTGGCCGCTTAAGGCCTAAGCCACTGCACCGGGTTGCCGATGGCCCGGGTTCCCGCAAGGGAGCAGCAGTGTCATTCACATCGGATCGTGCTCCGGCGGGTCACTTGTCGGAGAGCTAAAAAATAGGTGACTGGGTGCAGAGCGGCCTGTCGATCGGCCAAATCCTGCACTGAGATCCAA
>JBKHVS010000209.1:0-4173 GCA_046569945.1 Gammaproteobacteria bacterium
GGTCGCGCTGCAGGTGGCGGCGCAGGCCGCGGGCCCAGCCCGGGCTGACGATGGTGTCGTTGTTGAGGATCACCAGGTAGTCGCCGCTGGCCCTGGCCATGCCGGAATTGACGCCGCCGCCGAAGCCCAGGTTTTCGGCGTTCAGCACCGCGATCCTGCGTCCGGGAGCCTCCTGCTGCCATTCGCGCAGGCGCTCCGGCGTTTCGTCGGCGGAGGCGTTGTCCACCACGATCACCTCGGTGGGCACGCCGTCGGCGCAGGCCTCCAGGCTGTCCAGGCAGCGCCGGGTGAGCGGCCACTGGTTGTAGGCGACCACCACCACGCTCACCGTCGGCTCGTCGCTGCAGTCCTCGGCGGCCTGCTCGAAGGCGGCGGCGCGATGCTGCCAGGTCTGCTCGCGCGCGAATTCCATGCGGCGCGCGCGCAGCGCATCGGCGCCGGGGTCGTCGCGCTCGGCCAGCGCCTGGCGCAGCGCGGCGCCGAAGGCCTCGTGGCCGGCGGCGCGGTAGACCAGGCCGTCCATCGGCCGCAGCTCCGGCAGGTCGGTACCGACCACCGGCTTGCCGGCGCTCAGGTACTCGTAGACCTTCACCGGGTTGGTCGCGAGCGTCAGCGAGTTCACCTTGAAGGGGATCAGGCAGGCGTCGAAGGCGGCCAGCCAGCGCGGCAGTTCCGCGTAGGGCTTCTCGCCCGGCAGGCGCACGTTGGCGCGATGCCGCAGCGCCCGGCCGGCGCCGGCGGTGTCGTCGCCGATCAGGTGGAAGTCGCAGTCGGGCAGCTCGCCGGCCAGCCGGTCGATCAGCTCCAGGTCGAACCATTCGGCGATCGCGCCGTAGTAGCCGACCACCGGCCTGCGCGCGGCCGTTCCGGCGGCGGCGTCCGAGGCCTCGCGCAGCGCCACCGCGGCGTGGAAATGCCCGTACTCGCCCGCGTTGCGGATCAGCTCGACGCGGCGCGCCAGCGGCCGCGCCTGCTCCTCGAGCATCGCCGAGGTCACCACGGTGAGGTCGGACAGCGCGAAGCACTGCCGCTCGAGTTCCGCGTGCCCATCTGCGGTGTTGGCGAAGCCCGCGTGATGGTCCATGCAGTCGTAGACGGTGCGCGCGGTCGGGAAGAAGCCGGCCAGCGGCTGCCAGAACGGATGCTGGACGACGCTGACCGCGGAACCGATGTCCGCGTGCAGCCACAGCGCGCGCAGGCTGGCGCGCAGCTGCTCGAGCTGCGCGTCGCCGGCCTGCATCGCGTAGACGCTGAGCGGTCCGCGCACCCGCAGGAAGACCTGGTACAGGGGCAGCTGCGCGTCGAGCCGCTCCACCGAGAAACCTGGCTCGGCCGCGTCGACGAAGTTGACCGACACGTAGAACACGCGGCGCCCGCCGCGCGCCACCGCCAGCGCAAGCTGCTGCGGCCGCTGGTGACGGAAGTGCCAGTCGATGACGCCGAAGAACAGGTAGTCGCGCATGCCGGGGGCCGGCGGCTCGAAGGGCGGATGCTCCTGTGCGACGGCGCCCGGATCGCCGAAGGCGTCCTCGCTGCGTCCGGCCAGGCGGTTGCGCCAGCGCCGGCGCAGGCCGCCGATCCGGTGGCGCATTGCGGGGCTCAGGGGCAGGGCGGCATAGATTCGGCGCAGCAAGAGGGCAGGCTCCAGGGCTTCGGGCGGGCGGTTCGGCGGGGTGCGTGGCGCGCGGATACCGGGGGGCGGCGCTCCGGGTGCGTGTTCGCCGCCCCGGGTGCTCGGTCGCGGGCCGTAGTTTAATGCGGCGCGCCGCTCGTCTAGACTTGCGCCTCCCAGACGCCGCAGGACCGCCCCAGTCTTCCGCATGACCCGGAACCGCTCAATGATCGCCGGCCTGGCGCTGGCTTCGGCCATTCCCGTCGTCGCCGTGGTCTACGCGCTGCAGGTCATCAACGGCGTGCCGCTGGCGGACGAGTGGCGCTGGCTGCGCAAGCTGCTGATCCCGCACCTGCGCGGCGAGATCGGCTTCGGCGACTACCTGACCGGCGAGTACGCCTTCCTCGGTCACACCCACTTCCTCACTCTGCTGGCCTTCTACCTGGATCACCGCTGGACGGGGCTCGACCTGGAGCGGCTGGCGCAGTTCGGGCTGGTCTTCTACGTCGCAGGCTATGCGCTGCTGGTGATGTACCTGCGGGCGCAGGCGCCGCGGCCCGGGCCCCCGCAATGGCTGGCGCTGGCGGCGCTGGCGGCGGCCTACTTCCCGCTGACCACGGACTTCCCCTGGGGGCTGGTGGTCTTCGAGTACGTCTACTACTTCGGCGCGCTGGCGCTGCTGCTGTCGTTCGACGCCTACCTGCGCGGCCGCGTCGCGCTGTGGGCGCCGGTGCTGGGCTTCTTCCTGTCGCCGGTGCTGCTCGAGTCCTTCGGGCCGGTGGCGGTGGCTGCCTGCCTGGCGGTGTACTTCGCGGGCTATCGCCGCCGCGCCGGTGGGCTCCTGGCCCCCGCGGCGATGGTCCTGGGCCACGGCGCGGCCTGGCTGCTGATGTACCTGCTGCTGGGCGCGGGCCAGCCCACCGCGTCCACCTCGCGCTGGGTGGTGCTGCAGGCGCTGCTCGCCAATCCGCAGGACGTCCTGCTGTCGCTGCTGATCTCGCTGTCGCAGCCGCTCGCGGACCGCGCGGTGCTGGGCCACTGGCTCCCGGAGGGCTTGCGCTGGGCGCAGGCGGCGATCGGTCTGGCGGGTGGCGCGCCGGTGCTGGCGGTGCTGTGGGCCTGGCGCCGGCGGCTGCGTCCGGGCGACAGCGAGCTGCCGCTGCTGCTGGCCGCCTTCGCGCTGGCCGCCTGGGCGCTGATCCTGCTCACCCGCTACCTGGACTTCGGCGTGGCGGTGATGGACGCGCAGCGCTTCACCCGCTTCTTCGTGCCGTGGTACCTGGCGGTGGCCGCTGCGCTCTTCCTCGGCCACTTCAGGCTTCCGCAGGCCGCGGCGGTGCTGGCGCTGCTGCTGGTCCCCTTCCTGTGCGGCGCGGCCTTCCAGTTCCGCAACGCGGTCCACGTCCACGCGTACTTCGAGGGCGCCGCGCAGGCGCTGCGCCAGGAGCCGCTCGATCCGCAGGCGCTGTCGCGCTACATCGGCCAGTGCGGGCAGTCCTATTGCGACGACACCATCCGATACCTGCGCGGCTCCGGCCTGCCGCTGTTCCGGGGCGAGGACGCCGCCCCCGCGCAGTAGAATCCTCCGCATCCGGCCACGGCTGCTGCGCGCGTCGCGGGCCCCGCCCGACCTCCCCACCGACCCGCATGCGCGACCGCCAGACCGAATCCCAGTACTACCCCCGCGAGTTCCTGCCGCTGCAGGATCTCGACGACCTGCTCTGCGTCGCGCCGCATCCGGACGACGAGGTGTTCGGCGCCGGCGGCCTGCTGGCGCAGCTCGCCGCGCAGGGGCGGCGCGTGCGCTGCCTGGTGCTCAGCCGCGGCGAGCGCGCAGAAGGCGATCCTTCGGGCGAGCTTGCCGCGCTGCGCATGGACGAGTCCCGCCGCGCGGCGCTCGTGCTGGGCCTGCCCGAGCCGCGCTTCCTCGACTGGCCCGACCGCGGCATGACCTACGGCGAGCCGCTGATCGCCGATCTCGCCGCGCAGATCACGGAGGCCGGCGCGCGCGTGCTGCTGCTGCCCTCGCTGTCCGAGCCGCATCCCGACCACCAGGTGGCTGCGCTGGCCGGGATGGCCGCCGCGCAGCGCAGCGCCACGGTGCGCACGCTGTTCTTCTACGAAGTGGGTGCGCCGATGCACCCCAATGCGCTGGTCGACATCTCCGCGGTCGCCGAGCGCAAGTGGCAGGCGATGCGCGAGTTCGCCTCGCAGGAGGCCATCCAGCCCTACGAGGCCCAGGCCCGGGCGCTGGCCACGCTGCGCGCATTCGGCGCCCCCGGCGGCTGCGTCGCTGCCGAGGCCTTCTTCCGGGTCGAGGCCGATGCGCTGCGCAGCAGAGGCGCGGGCGCCGCGCTGCCCATGTGGCCGCTGGCGCGCGGTCGCCGGCAGCTGGCCAACGGGCCCGCCGACCTTCCGCTGGTCAGCGTGCTGGTGCGCAGCATGGACCGTGCGCAGCTCTCCGAAGCGATCGCCTCAGTGGCTGCCCAGACCTGGCCCAACCTCGAGGTGGTGGTGCTCAACGCCAGCGGCCGCGCGCATTCGCCGGTGCTGGCGGCGCC
>JBKHVS010000210.1:0-4168 GCA_046569945.1 Gammaproteobacteria bacterium
ACCTGCGGCGTGACTCCGAAGGCCGCCGCCACGTCTTCGACCGACCGGCCGCCGTCGATGAGCCGGGCGAAGGCGGCAAACTCGTCGGCCGGGTTCAAGGCCTCGCGCTCGACGTTCTCGATCAGGCTGGCCATCAGCGCCTGCTCGGCCGGCACCACGAGCACCGGCACCGGCTGGTTCTCGGCCCAGCGGCCCTGCTCCACCAGCAACGCCATTGCGCGCAGGCGCCGGCCGCCGGCGCAGACCTCGTGCAAGCCACGCGCGCCGCGCACGACGATCAGGTTGTGCAGCAGGCCCGCGGCCTCGATGGACGCGGCCAGTTCGGTGAGCGGCAGCGGCGCCGCCGGGTTCTCGGGCCGTGCCTGGTAGGTCGGCGACAGCACGAGCTTGTTGAAGGGAACGAAGCTGCGAGGGGAAGCCGCGATCACGGCTTCCAGCTCCTGTTTGGAGAGTTTCATAGGGGCTCCTGAATGAGGGCGGGCACGACATCGGCCCGTGGATTCAGGTTCCCATGAGGGAGGGCGCTATCAAGTGCCGGGCGGCTTGAGGGGAGGACGTGCACGATGTGCTTGCTGGATCGAACCGATCCGTTCCATCGCCACCGCATGCCGCCAACGCGGGCGGGGCTTCGCAGTGGCAATCGGCGGTGGCGTGATCGAACCCGCAGGCCTTCGCGCACAGTGCGAGGGCTACTCGCAGGCGTCAGCCTGCCCAGCCCCGACTTGCGTCGGCGCCGCGGTCGATACCCGCCTTGCACGCCCCTTCGTGCTCCGCCAGGAGCCCGATGCCCGCGGCACACCGGCACCGCATCTGAGACTGACTGATCGCCGCCTCGCGCGGCAACAGAGCCACCCACCCATGCGCCCGCGCATCCGGTGGGCCATCCATCCACCCTGACGGGGAGCCATCTCCCCGCCGGGGCAGGTGCGTCTCCGTCGCCCTACGGAGACCCCCATGACTCGCATCCCCGAGCCCTGTTCCTGGCTGCCCGGCTTCGAGCCGGAGCCCGCCGCGGCCTTCGCGCCGCCCATGCCTCCCGTTCCTCCCGATCCGCCGCTCGACGACGAGCCGGGTGAAGAGGAACACGAGCCTCGCCCACCACAACCGTCGTGGCGGCCGAGCGAGCCGCCGACGCCCAGCGCCGCGCGGCACCCCTGGCCTCAACTGCCCGCCGGCGGGCTCGACATCCCGCGCGGCGCGGTCGCCAAGTTCGAGGCCAACCTGGCCGCGATCGACACCCTCCACGCGCTCACCGCGTCGGGCAGCGAGCCCGACGATGCCCAGCGCGGCGTGCTGCTGCGCTACACCGGCTGGGGTGGCCTGCCCGCGAGCTTCAACCTCGAAGCGCCGGAACCCGCCTGGACACGGCGCGCCGCGCAACTGCGCGACGCGCTCGACGCCGATGACCACAGTTCAGCGCTCGCGTCGGTCAACAACAGCCACTACACCCCGATCGCTGTGATCGCGGCGATGTGGCAGGCGGTTCAGAGCGTTGGCTTCAACGGAGGCCGGGTGCTCGAACCGAGTGCCGGCATCGGCCACTTCCTCGGCGCGATGCCGGCGGCGCTGGCGGAGCAATGCACGGTCACGGCCATCGAGATCGACCGGCTGTCTGGCCGGATGCTGCGGGCCCTGTACGGCGCCAGCGGCGTGGACGTGCGCATCGGCGCGTTCGAGAAGACGCCGCTGGCCGACGACTGGTACGACCTGGCAATCGGCAACGTGCCCTTCGGCGCCTACAAGGTGGCCGATTCGAGCAACCGGCCCTATGGCCGCTTCAGCATCCACAACTACTTTCTCGGCCGAGCGCTCGATCTGCTGCGGCCCGGTGGGCTGGCCTGTTTCATCACCAGCAGCCACACGATGGATGCATGGGACGACACCGTGCGACGCTACCTCGCGTCGCAGGCGGTGCTGCTGGGCGCGATCCGCCTGCCGCGCGGCACCTTCGCCGAGATTGCGTCGACCGACGTTCAGGCCGACATCCTGTTCCTGCGCAAGCGCGTGCCGGGCGAGGCCGACGAGCAGCCCTGGCTGGGCCTGAGCATGGTGCCCGAGTCGCTGCGCGATCCGCGCTGCGGCGAACGCTACCTGCAGGTCAACCAGTGGTACGCGGCGAAGCCCGAGTTCTGCATCGGCCGCATCCGCCAGGAAAGCAACGGCCACGAGCCGGTGCCGACCGCGGTGTTCGAAGGCGACCTGGCCGCGGAGTTGCCGCGGCGAATCGATCTGCTGCCGCGCGGCGTTTACAGCGCCGCCGCGCCAGAGGCAATGCCGGCCGAGCGCCGCGTATCAACCGCGGCCGTCGGAGCAAGGCCCGGGAGCCATCACCTCCACCACGGCCGCGTGCATCGCGTGGAGGACGGCGAGCTGGTGGACATCCACGAGCGCCTGAACGCCACGCAGCGCGCCCGCATCGCGGGCCTGTGTTCGATCCGCGACCATGCGCGAGCCCTGCTCGATCTGCAACTCGCGGATGCCGACGACAGCCGGCAGCGCCACGAGCGCGCCATGCTGAACGGCAGCTACGACCGCTACGTCGCGCGCTTCGGGTGCCTGTCGAACCGGGCCAACGCACTCGCGTTCCGGCGCGACCCCGACTACCCGCTGCTGCTATCGCTGGAGCACTACGACGAGGAGACCGAGACCGCCACCAAGGCGGCACTGTTCAGCCGGCGCACGCTGGCAAGGATCGTCGAGCCCGAAACCGCGGCCGAACCCGAGGAGGCGCTCGCCGCCTCGGTGCAATGGCGCGGCCGGGTCGATCCGGTCTGGATGGGCCAGTTGCTGTCGGCGCCGCCACAAGCGGTGCTCGATGCCCTGGCCGAGCGCGGGCTGGTGTTTCTGGACCCCGCGGACGGGCTGTGGAAGACCGCTGACGAGTACCTGTCCGGCGAGGTCAAGGCGAAGCTCAGGCAGGCACTGGCAGCGGGCCAAGAGGCCGCGCGCAATGTGATCGCGCTGGAGCGGGTGCAACCCGAGGACTTGCCACCGGCAGCCATCGAGCCGCGCCTGGGCGCGGTGTGGATCCCCGCCGGCGACGTGGAGGACTTCATCCGGCAGGCGCTGGAGCAGAAGGACTGCGAGGTGGGCTACTCGGCTCAGGCCGGAGCCTGGTCGGTGCGCTACCCCGAGTGGAGCGCGCGCCAGAACGTCAAGGTGACGCAGGAGTTCGGCACCTCGCGGCTGAACGCCATCGAGCTGGTGCAGTGCGCGCTGAACGTGCAGGTGCCGACGGTGCGCGATCCGGACCCGGAAAGCGACCGCATGGTCGTCAACCCCGACGAGACACTGGCGGCGCGGGAGAAGCTGGCGCTGATCAAGGAGCGCTTCGCGGCCTGGGCCTGCGACGAAGCCGAGCGACGTGAGCGGCTGTGCCGGACCTACAACGACCTGTTCAACGCCACGCGGGCGAGGCAGTTCGACGGCTCGCACCTGAAGCTGCCCGGGTTCTCGCGCTGCTACGCGCTGCACCCGCACCAGCGGGACGCCGTGTGGCGTGTCGTGCAGTCCGGCAACACCGGGCTGTTCCACGTCGTCGGCGCCGGCAAGACCGCGGTCTGCGCGATCGCCGGCATGGAGCTGCGGCGCCTCGGTTTCGCGGCCAAGCCTTGCCATGTGGTGCCGAACCACATGCTGGCGCAGTACACGGCCGAGTTCGTCCGGCTGTACCCCAACGCCGCCGTGCTGATGGCGGGCAAGGAAGACCTGGAGGGCGACCGCCGGCGCGAGCTGGTGTCGCGCATCGCCACGGGCGACTGGGACGCGGTGGTCATCACGCACTCGAGCTTCGAGCGCATCCGGATGTCGCCGGCTTTCACACAAACCTTCATCAAGGAACTCATCATGGAAATCGAGATGGCAGTGCGCGCCGAGCGGCGCAACGACCGGGGCAACCGGATCGTCAAGCAGCTCGAAGCGATGAAGAAGAATTGGACCGTGCGGCTGGAGAAGCTGCTGGCCGACGCGAAGAAGGACGATCTGCTGAGCTGGGAACAGCTCGGCATCGACACGCTCTTCGTCGACGAGGCTCACCTGTTCAAGAACCTGTACCGGTTCACGAAGATGACGCGCGTCGCCGGCCTGCCGCTGGCGAACTCGGAGCGGGCCTTCGACCTGTTCCTGAAAACGCGCTACACGATGCGTCTGCACGGCGGCGCGCAGCGAG
>JBKHVS010000211.1:0-4156 GCA_046569945.1 Gammaproteobacteria bacterium
CTTGCCCTCGCCGCCGAGGACGTTGCTCGCCGGAACGCGCACGTCGTCGAAGAAGAGCTCGGCGGTGTCGGCCGCGTGCTGGCCGACCTTGTCGAGCTTGCGGCCGCGGCGGAAGCCCGGGCGGTCGGCTTCGACCAGGATCAGGCTCATCGCCTTGGAGCCGGTCTGCGTGGGGTCGGTCTTGGCGACCACGATCACGAGATCGCAGTTCAGCCCGTTGCTGATGAAGGTCTTGCTGCCGTTGATCACGTACTCGTCGCCGTGGCGCACGGCGGTGGTGCGGATGTTCTTCAGGTCGCTGCCGGTTCCCGGCTCGGTCATCGCGATCGCGCCGATCTTCTCGCCCCGGGCCATCGCCGGCAGGTAGGCCTGCTTGATCTCCTCCGAGCCGAAGTTGAGCAGGTAGTTGCTGACGATGTCGGAGTGCAGCGAGAAGCCGGGGCCGGAGGCGCCCAGGCGCGCGGCCTCTTCGATGAGGATGGTGCTGTAGAGCCGGTCGACGCCGGCGCCGCCGTACTGCTCGGGCATCGTGACGCACAGCAGGCCGTTGTCGCCGGCCTTCTTCCAGCAGTCGCGGTCGACGTAGCCCTGCTCCTCCCAGCGCTCGTGGTGCGGCATCACTTCGGTCTCGAAGAAGCGGCGCACGTTGTCGCGGAAGAGTTCGTGGTCGGAGTCGAAGAGCTTGCGGGCCAGGTGCTGGGGTTGCTTGCGGGAGGACATCTGGTTTTTCTCCGTTCGGGGATCGGTTCGGGGCCGCTGTGGGTGCGGCGGGTCGGGGCGGCGCCGGGCGCCGCCCGCTTCGTCCGGTCTCAGGCTATCTCGGCGACGCCGTGCGAAAGGACGATCACGTCGCGCTCGACCGAGCGCGCGCGGAACTGGATGCGATTGCCCTGCCGCCACATCTCGGTGCGCAGGGTCTCGCCGGGGAACACCGGGCCCGAGAAGCGCAGGCCGATCGACTTCAGGCGGGTGGGGTCGTAGTCGCAGCAGGTCTTGATGATCGCGTGCCCCGCGACGCCGAAGCTGGCCAGCCCGTGCAGGATGGGCCTGGGAAAGCCCGCGGCCTTGGCGACCTTCGGGTCGGCGTGCAGCGGGTTCCGGTCTGCGCACAGCCGGTAGATCAGCGCCGCCTGGGGCAGGGTGGGCAGGTCGCAGACGAGGTCCGGCGCGGTGTCCGGGGTCGCGGGCTTGGGCGTGGGGGCGGGGTCGCCGCCGCGCGGGCCATTGTCGGGCTGCTCGGAGAAGCCGCCGTCACCGCGGCAGAAGCTCAGCTGCTCCAGCGTGGCGAGCAGCTGGCCGGTGGCCTTGTCGTGGAGCATGCGTTCCTGGACGAGGATGGCGCCCTTGTCGCGTCCCTTGTCGACGATGCCCTTGACGCGCGTGCTGCCGATCACCGTCGCCGCCACCGGGATCGGTCGGTGGATGGTGAGGCTTTGCTCGCCGTGCAGAACCTTCACCCAGTCGATGCCGGTGTTCTGCTCCTTGACCCAGAAGCCGTGCGTCGCGAGGACGACGGGCATGGTGGGCGCGGCGACCATGTCCTCTTCGTAGACGAAGCGAAGCTGCCGTTCGTCCATCGGGTCGTGGCCGTAGCCGACGCCCAGCGCATAGAGGGCGGAGTCCGTCCAGTCGTAGGTCTGTTCGACGTCCGCGAGCGGCCAGTCGCGCAGGCGCCTGTAATCGATTGCCATGGGATCTGATCCTGATTTCGGTGGCCGGAAACATACCGCGCCTCGCGCGGTTCGCCAAACCGGGGCGCGCACTCGGCGCGCGCATCGGGAACGGCTGCTAGCGCCCTGCGCCCGGGCGCGGCGGACGCGCGATCCAGATCAGGCCGATCAGCAGCAGGAAGACCGCGGAAGAGGCGTAGTTGATCTCGATCATCGAGATGGTGAAGCCCTGCTGGTCGACCATCCGGCTGATCGCGGCGAGGGACTGCGTCTGGTCGAAGCCTGCTGCGCCGAGGGTCGCGAGCGCATGGTCGGTCGGCGCGGCGCCGGGGGCGATCGACTCCACCAGCTGCTCGTGGTGCATGGCGGTGCGGTCGGCCCAAAGCGTGGTGGTCAGCGAGGTGCCGAACGCGCCCGCGCAGGTGCGCATGAAGTTGCTGAGACCCGAAGCCGCGGGAAGCCGGTCGGGCGGGAGGCCCGCCAGCAAGATGGAGTTGAGCGGCACGAAGAACATCGCCACCGCGATGCCCTGGACCAGAGACGGCAGCATCAGCGTCACCAGGTCGGCCTCCGTGCTGAACAGCGAGCGCATTCCGAAGGCGATCGCGAAGACCACCAGCGACATGCTCGCGATCAGCCTCAGGTCGATGCGCTGCAGGCTGCGGCCCACCAGGGGCATCAGGAAGATCGCGAAGACGCCGACCGGGGCCATCACCGCGCCGGCCATTGTCGCCGTGTAGCCCATCTGCTGCTGCAGCCAGAGGGGCATCATCACCGCGTTGCCGAAGAAGATGCCGTAGGTCAGCGCCAGGGCCAGGGTGCTGGTCCAGAAGTTCCGGCGCAGCAGCAGCGTGAGGTCGACGACCGGGTGCGCGTCGGTGAGCTCCCAGATCAGGAAGGCCGCCAGCGAGATCACGCAGACGATGGCGAGCACGACCACGGTGGTCGACGAGAACCAGTCCTGCTCCTTGCCCAGGTCGAGCATCATCTGCAGCGAGCCCACCCAGACCACCAGCAGCGTCATGCCGACCACGTCCACCGGCAGCTTGCGCGTGGCCGTCTCCCTGCTGCGGTAGACCGGCAGAGTCAGCATCAGCGTGAGGATTCCGATCGGCACGTTGATGTAGAAGATCCAGGACCAGGACATGTTGTCGGTGATCCAGCCGCCCAGCAGCGGACCGACGATGGGCGCGACCAGCGTGGTCATCGACCAGAGCGCGAGCGCGATGCCGGCCTTCGCCGGCGGATAGCTGGCCAGCAGCAGCGTCTGCGAGACCGGGATCAGCGGGCCTGCCACCGCGCCCTGCAGGATGCGGAAGGCGATCAGCGACTCGAGGTTGGGCGCCAGCCCGCACAGCCAGGAGCCGATGACGAACAGCGTGACGCTGGCGGTGAAGAGCCGCACCTGCCCGAAGCGTTGCACCAGCCAGCCGGTCAGCGGCATCGAGATCGCCGTGGCCATGCCGAAACTTGTGATCACCCAGGTGCCCTGCGAGGGGGTGGCGCCCAGGTCGCCCGCAATCGCCGGCAGCGAGACGTTGGCGATCGAGCTGGTGAGGACGTTGAGGAAGGTCGCCAGCGACAGCGCGAAGGTGCCGAGCGCGAGCTCGAAACCCTTGAGCGGCTCGATCGGCGCCGGCGCCGCGGGCGCGGTCATCGCTGCGCGCGGCCCAGGTTCTCGGCGACGATCCGTGCAATGCGCTCGTCAGCGCCCTTGGCGGCGTCGTCGAACATGGGCGTGGAGGCCAGCGGCTCGCTGCGCGGCGCGGCGGCGAGCGCCGGCCCGCTGAGGTCGCGGATGTCGACCTTCGCGTGCATCGAGAGCCCCATGCGCAGCGGATGCTCGGCGAGCTGCTTCGGGTCGAGCGCGATGCGCACCGGCACCCGCTGCACCACCTTGATCCAGTTGCCGGTGGCGTTCTGCGCGGGCAGCAGCGCGAAGGTGGCTCCGGTGCCGGCCGCGAGGCCGTGCACGCGCCCTTCGTAGACGATCTTCCTGCCGTAGACGTCGGCGGTCAGGGTCACCGGCTGGCCGATCCGGATGTCGCGCAGCTGCGGTTCCTTGAAGTTCGCGTCGACCCAGACCCGGTCCAGCGCCACCACGGACAGCATCGGGGCGCCGGCCTGGACGCGCTGGCCGATCTGCACGGTGCGCCGCGCGACGTGGCCGGTCACCGGCGAGGACACGGTGGTGCGGGCCAGCGCCAGCCAGGCCTCGCGGACCTGGGCGGCTGCGTGCCGGACGGTGGGGTGTTCCTCGACGGTCGTCGATTCGGTCATCACCAGGTTGGCGGCGAGCTGCTCGCGGGCGGCGAGCACGCCGGCCTCGGCGGCGGTCACTGCGCTGCGCGCGGTGGCGATGCTGTCGCGGATGTGCTGCACCTCCTCGCCCCGCACCGCGCCGCTTGCCACCAGGCCGGCGCGCCGTGCGAGATCGCCTTCCGCTTTCGCCAGGTCGGTGCGGGCCCGCTTCAGCTCGGCCTCCC
>JBKHVS010000212.1:0-4151 GCA_046569945.1 Gammaproteobacteria bacterium
GGCACCCCCTTCCTGCTGGTCGTGATCGTGCTCGGCCTGTACCCGCTGGTGGCCGATTACCTGCCCGGGCTGCTGATGGGCATCCCGTACAGCTTCGACCGGATGATCGAGGCCCACGTCTTCCGAACAGAAGGGATGATGGGCATCACCACGAAGATCGTGGCCGAGATCATCCTGGGCTTCCTGGTCTTCGCCGGCGTGCTGCTGGCCACCGGCGCCGGCACCTTCTTCATCAACCTCGCCAACGCCGGCTTCGGCCGCTACCGCGGCGGCCCGGCCAAGGTTTCCGTCGTGGCCAGCGCCTTCTTCGGCAGCCTTTCGGGCAGCATCTTCTCGAACATCGCCGGCACCGGCTCGATCACCATCCCGACGATGAAGAAGGTCGGCTATCCCCCTCACTACGCCGGCGCGATCGAGGCCTGCGCGTCGACCGGAGGCGTGGTGATGCCGCCGGTGATGGGCGCCATCGCCTTCGTGATGGCGATCACGATCGGCGTCGACTACGCCACCGTGATGATCGCGGCCATCCTGCCCTCGCTGCTCTTCTACTTCGGGCTGCTGCTGCAGGTGGATGCCTACGCGGCGCGCAAGGGCCTCAAGGGCGAGGACCCCGCGACGCTGCCCAGGGCGCTCGCCGTGCTGAAGACGGGCTGGCCCTTCCTGCTCGTGCTGATCTTCCTGGTCTGGGGGCTGCTCTACAAGCGCTGGGAGTACTACGCGCCCTGGTACGCATCCGTTCTGATGATCGCACTGTCCTTCCTGCGGGCCGAGACGCGGATGACGCCGCGACGCTTCGTGGAAACCGTGCGGCAGATCGGCGTGCTGGTCACCCAGACGACAGCGATCATCCTGCCGATCGCGTTCGTCGTCAGCGCGCTCACGATCACCGGCGTCACCGGCTCCGTCACCTCCGGCCTTATCAGCCTCGGCGGCGGCAACCTCTTCCTGGTGATCTTCTTCGGAGTGGTGGCCTGCTTCGTCATGGGCATGGCTGGACTGTCGATCGTCGCCTACATTTTCCTGGCGGTGACGCTGGCACCCGCGATCATCGAAATCGGCGGGCTCAACGTCATCGCGGTGCACTTCTTCATCCTGTACTACGCAATGCTCTCGGCGATCACTCCACCGGTCGCGGCCGCCTCCTTCCTGGCTGCCACCATCGCCGGCGCCAAGCCGATGCAGACCTCGATCACCGCGATGCGGCTGGGGATCGTCATCTACTTCGTCCCGCTGTTCTTCCTGTTCCAGCCGGCCCTGGTGCTTCAGGGCGACCTGACGCCGCTGATCTACGTGCTGCCCTCGATCATCATCGGCATCACCGTGCTGTCGGGCGGGCTGGAGGGCTACCTGCTCGGGGTCGGAATGGTGAAGCCATGGCTGCGCCTGCCGCTGGTGGCTGCGGGTTTCGCCTTCAGCTTCCCCGGGCTGAAGACCACCATCGTGGCCGGCATCGTCTGCGCGATCCTGGTTGCGCTGGTGTGGCGCGACAACCGGGGGCGCAGAGCAGCAGCCGTGGCCTGAGGACGGAACGGGGAGCGGCGCCACAGCGGTGCCCTCCCCCTATCCGGGCGCGCGCTCACCGACTACACTGGCAATGACCCTTTCAATGTCATGGAGTTTCGCGTGAGCGCTTTCGATGTGCTTTTTTCGACCGACTACGGCCTGATGAGCGTTTTCGTCATCCTGTTCATGCTCGGAATGGCGGTGTTCTTCATCCGCTTCTTCATCAGGAACATGGAGCGCGACGAGCAGAAGGCTTCGAAGAAGTGAAGCGGCCGCGGCAGGTCCCGACCGCGGAGCCTGGTCGCACCCTTCCAATGCCAGGCGGCGCCTCGGCCGCCGGAGTTCAGAGATCCAGCGCAGTGCCAGCCAACCGCGTCAGCATGAAGGCGAGGAAGCCCGGCACGCAGCCCAGATGGCTTGAAGGCGCCGCGGCGCAGTCCGTCAGCGTCACCAGTTCGCCCGCCCCTCGCATACGCATCGCCTCCAGCGTGCCGGTCGCGCTGCGGTAGGGCACGGTGCGGTCGTCGCGCCCGTGGAAGAGCCGCACCGGGTGGGCGGGCAGCCAGTCGTGGACGCTGCTCATCCGTTCGATCGCCGCCCGGTCGTCGGCCAGGTAGTAGTCGATGAAGCGGGTGTCGAAGACCACGTCCGCATCGTCCGGGAGCAGGTGCTTCAGCAGCTCCTCGCGCACCTCTTCGCGCAGGCTCGAGCCCAGGTAGCGCAGCAGCCCGGGATCCAGCAGCGCGCCCAGCACCGGCTGCTCGTCCTTCACCAGGTCGAGCAGCCCGTCCAGCGTGCCGTGCACGTCGTAGGGTCCGCCGCCCGCCACCACGCCGACCAGCTGCTGCAGCAGCGGCGAGCCCGCAGCCTGCATCGCGCGATGCGCCGCCATGCTCACGTAGGCGCCTTCCGAGTACCCCGCCAGGAAGAGCTGGCCGTTGTCGGCAACGCCGTTGTGGCGACGCCAGGTGGCGGCCGCGGTGAGGAAGTCCAGCACCGCCGCCGCCGACGGGGCGGCCATCAGGTAGGGATGCGGCGTGCCGCGCGAGGCGCCGTAGCCCACGTAGTCGGGGCCACGACGACGTAGCCCAGAGACGCGAACACCACCGCAAGCTCCGAGGGCACCGCGTTGTTGCCCGGGGCCTCGACGTCGCGGAAGATGGTGGCGTGCTGCCAGCCGAGCACCGGGCTGCGCGTACCCGGGCCCTTGACCGGCAAGGCGACGAGACCCGAGGCCAGGATCTCGCGGCCCTGCGCATCGGTCGTCAGGTACTCCAGCCGATGCGCAGCGACCTCGTATCGAGGGGCGATCGGCTGAGGCGGCACGTCCTGCGCCGCCTGCGCGGCGGCGATCTCGGCCGCGGGGATGGTGCGCAGCAGCGCGGCAGACTTCAGCTCGCCTGGACCCACGGGATCGGCGGGGACCGCCGGCGGGTCTTCGGCGGCGGAATCGCTCCCTCCGCCGCCGCAGCCGGCGACGAAGGCCGCGAGGATCAGCGCCAGGGCGAGGCGCAGCCAGTTGCAAACGAATGCCTGCATGAAGGACTCCCCGGAGATGTGTGCGCAAACGCCCTAGGCCCGCGGTCCCCGGGGCGCTGCGCCCAAGGCGTCCGGGTGGAAGCGCGATTCCCGCCAGTCGAGCAGTTCCGCCAGCCGCCGCATCACCCACTCGGCTTCCGCGGCATCCACCCCGGACTCGGCGCCGAGCAGCCCCTGGTGGACCCGGTCGAGCACGTCGTCCTCGGCCACGCCCAGCTCCCAGCGGCGCGTGGCCGCATGCTCGGTGAGCATCGTGGCCAGGTCTTCGCAGAACTCATGACGGGCGGCGATCTCGGCGCGCGAGGCGCGCGGCCTGCTTCGCCCGGGCTCGAGGTAGAGCGCGACGAAGGACTGGGGGACGACGACCTGGCTTTCTTCGGACATGACCGGCATTGTGCGGCCCGCTCCGGGGAGCGGCAAGGCGGGAGCCGGGTAGGAACGCCGCCGTCCGCGCCCCAACACCATCGCCACGACGCGGACATCGCCCTGCCCCGGCCGCCACGCATGGACACTTGCACCACGAAGATGCAGGAGGAAGACATGTTCGACTGGAACGCGCCGGCGGTGCACCGCGCGGTGGTGGAGCAGATCAACGAGGCGGTGATCGTCGTCGACCGGGAGGGGATCGTCAGGGTCTGGAACGCGGGCGCCGAGGCGGTTTTCGGCCACGCGGCGGCCGAGATGCTCGGCGGGGGACTGGAAGCCATCGTGCCGGAACGGCTCTGGCAGGCGCACGACGCGGGCTTCCGGCGCGCGGTGGAGAGCGGCCAAGCGAAGCACGCCGGCCGCGTGATGACCACGCGGGCAGTTCACAAGAGCGGCGCCAAGCGCTACGTGGACATCAGCTTTTCGATGCTGCGCGGCCCGGACGGCACGGTGTTCGGCGTGGCGGCGGTGGGCAGGGACTGCACGGAGCGCGAAGAAGCGAAGCGCGCGGCGCAGACGGCAGCAGGGCAGCTGCCCCCGGGCGCACCCAAGGCCGGGTCCTAGACCGGGTCCTGTGCCGCGGGCCCGGCCCCGCGCCCGGCGGCGCGCCCTGCCCTGCGGCAGACGTCCGAGCAATAGCGCACCCCCTCCCAGTTGCGCGCCCAGCGCTTGCGCCACGTCAT
>JBKHVS010000213.1:0-4133 GCA_046569945.1 Gammaproteobacteria bacterium
GGACATCGCGTGGGCTGAGCGACCTGCCGTCGACACGCAGGAGGGGGACGCCGAGCAGTGCGGGCGGCATGCTCGCGGCGAAGGCCCGCAAGCGTGCCTCAGGCTCCTCGCCGGCATCGCCCCAGAAGTCGACAAGCGGCTGCTTCAGGGTCTTGCCGGCAGCATTCGTCGGCAGCGCCTGCGCGAACACGACGTACTCGGGCACCTCGTAGGGCGCGAGATGCAGCGCGCAGTGCGCACGGATCTCGTCAGCGGTGACGGCCTGTCCGGGCTTGAGCACCAGCACCGCCTTCAGGCGCTCCGAGAACACATGGTCCGGCACGCCGACGACCGCCGCCCTCAGCACCGCAGGGTGCAGGTACAGCTTGTTCTCGACCTCGATGCAGTACACGTTCTGCCCGCCGCGCACGATCATGTCCTTCTTGCGGTCGAGCAGCCAGAGGTAGCCCTCCTCGTCGATCTTCGCCCAGTCGCCCGAGAGCACGAAGCCGTCGCGCCGGAAGACCTCGGCGGTCTTGCCCGGCTCGTCCCAGTAGCCGGCATTGGTCTGCTGGCCCCGGTATGCCACCTCGCCGACCACGTTCGGCTCGGTGACCTCGTTGCCGGCCTCGTCGAAGATCGCGATGTCGGTGACCGGCGACGCAAGGCCGCAGCTGGTGATCTTGCGGATGGCGTCCTCGGTGGGCAGAGCGAAGCCCACCGCGGTGCTCTCGGAGACCGAGCCGGCGTTGACCATCGCCACCGGATCGAAGCACTGCTTGAGCTGGCGGATGTAGGTCTCGGACGCGGCGTGGCCGCCGAACAGCATCTTCTTCAGCGTCGAGCAGTCGTGCTTCGAGAAATCCGGATGGTTCATCATCATCCAGAACATGATCGGCGCGCCGACGGCCCAGGTGACCCGCTCGCGTTCGACCAGACGGATCGCATCCAGCGGTGCGAACGCTCGCATCACCACGCAGCGCCCGCCGGTGAGCATGGCGGGCATGAAGTCGGTGTAGACGGCGGTGTTGTGGTAGAGCGGCGGCATGCAGAGGTTGACGTCTTCGACGCCGAGCCCCTTCGCGCAGAGCACGACGTTGCGCGCGCAGCCCAGCGCGTTCAGGTGCATCGCCATCGTGCCTTTCGGCGCTCCCGTGGTGCCGGAGGTGAACGAGATCGCGCAGACGTCCCATTCGTCGATCGCCTCGCGCACCGGCGGCTCGGAACCCGGCCGGTTGAGATGCGCGAATGCAACGGTGCCCTGCGGCGCCTCGGTGCCGCTCACGAACACCGCCTCGACGCTCGGCAGCCGGTCGCGCACCGCCGCGACGCGCTCCTCCCAGAGATCGGGCGACACCACGACGGCCTTGGCGGCGACCTTCGCGATCTGCGCCACCAGGCCGTCGCTCGCCAGCCCCAGGTTCACCGGCACCGCGATGCCGCCGAGCTTGAGCGCAGCGAGATAGGCGATCACGTACTCCGGCGAGCCGAGGGTGAGCAGGCACAGCCGGTCGCCCTTGCGGAATCCGTGCTCGCGCCTGAGCCGCGCAGCCACCCGGTCGACCTGCTCGCCGACCTCGCGCCAGCGCAGGCGCTCACCGCCGGGATGGAAGGCATAGGCCTCGCGCTCCGGCCATTGCGCGACGTTTCGCTCGAGCACCTCGACGACGTTCGCGGGCCTGTCGCGCCAGGCCCAGATCTCGGTGCCTTCCCAGGCGATTCCGCGTCCCGCGGGCGCGACGATCCGCTCGACCTGAGCGGCCATCTCCGGATCGATGTCGCGCCAGGACTTGCAGGCGCCCCGGGCCGGCCCCCTGATCTCCCACGAACCCATCGCGTTCTCCTTCGATGCGGCGCGGCCGCGGCAGCGGCGGCTCCTCGGGTGCCGGGCGGCACTTCCGCCGGCCGCCCCCTGGCTGAATCCTCGCCTCAGCGCCCCCCTGGCCCGGCGAGCGCGGCGAGGGCCGCCGGCACCGCGTCGTCGAGGCCCATGGTGCAGAGCGCGAGCCGCTCGCACAGCGCTTCGATGCCCGGATCGGCGCCGCCGACGATGCGTTCGCGCAGCGCGTCCGCCACCGCATCGGCGAGCACGACGCGCAGGCGGGCCTTCAGCCCGGCGCGGCGCGCCCGCGCATCGCCGCGCGCAGCCTCGGCCTCGAGCAGATCGGCGAGCTGCGGCACCCCCTCGCCGGTCGTGGCCGTGGTGGCGACCACCCTGGCCGCGCCGGCGGCGGGGTGGCGCAATGCCAGCATCGCCTCGAGCTGGCGCACCGCCTGCCGAGCGAGCGGCTGATCGGCCTTGTTCACGACCAGGAGGTCGCCGATCTCGAGGATGCCGGCCTTGATCGCCTGGATGTCGTCGCCCGCCCCCGGCGCGCACAGCACCAGCCTGAGATGGGCGAAGCCCGCGATCTCCACTTCCGACTGCCCCGACCCGACGGTCTCCAGGACGATGAAGTCCGGGCCGTAGGCATCCATCACCTGGATCACCGCCCACGCGGCCCGGAACAGCCCGCCGAGGTGGCCCCTCGACGCGATCGAGCGCACGAACACCCCGGGATCGCCGGTATGGGCGCTCATGCGCAGGCGATCCCCGAGGATCGCGCCCCCGGAAATGGGGCTGGACGGGTCGACCGCGAGCACGCCCACGGTGCGCCCCCGTCGGCGCAGCTCGGCGATCAGCGCGCCGATGAGGGTCGACTTCCCCGCGCCGGGGGGACCGGTGACGCCGACGATGCTCGCGCGCCCCAGGTGCGGACGGAGGGCGGCGAGGAGCTCGGTCGCTCCCGGCTCATCGTTCTCCACGCGCGTGATCGCTCGCGCGAGCGCGCGCGGCTCGCCCGCGAGCAGCGCATCGGCCAGGCTGCGCGGCGCGGCCGACCGGGCGACCGCGCTCATGCGATCACCAGCGGTTCGCCCGCGCCGACGGTGGCGCGCACGCGCGCGACGACCTCGCCGTGCGTGGCGCCGGCGCCGATCGCATCGACCACCGCGCCGAAAGTGTTCGCCGCCGGATCGTCGAAGCTTCGCGCCAGCGCGTCCAGGGCGCGATCCACGTCCGCCTGGCTGCGACGCTCCCGATAGGCGCGCAGTCCGGCGAGGTAGCGGTCGATCTTCCCGGCCTCGGGCCGTTCCTGCGCCGGCGGGCGTTCCGACGGATCGTCGGGCCGCTGGTAGGCGTTGACGCCGACGACGACCTGCTCGCCCGACTCGACCCGGCGCTGGAACTCGAGCGCCGACTCGCCGATCATCCGCTGGACGAAGCCGTTCTGCACTGCCTCGTACATTCCGCCCTGCTCGTCGACCGAGCGGATCACCTGCCCGATCTCCTCCTCCATCCGGTCGGTGAGCGACTCGACGTAGTACGAGCCGCCAAGGGGGTCGATCACGTCGGCAAGACCGGCTTCGTCGCGCAGGATGTGCTGGGTGGCGACCGCGAC
The DNA here is from genome assembly GCA_046569945.1 of Gammaproteobacteria bacterium. Lineage (GTDB taxonomy): Bacteria > Pseudomonadota > Gammaproteobacteria > Burkholderiales > Burkholderiaceae_E > Quisquiliibacterium. The sequence continues at coordinate 3,420 of JBKHVS010000213.1, forward strand.
CCGTGCCGTGGCCTCGATGGGGTTGCCCAGTGCCTCGTCGTAGCTGTCGGTGTGCAGCGACTGCAGCCCGCCGAAGATGCCGGCCATGGCCTGGACGGCAACCCGTGCGATGTTGTTCAGCGGCTGCTGGCGCGTCAGGTCCACCCCGGAGGTCTGCGCGTGGAAGCGGAACAGCTGCGCGCGCGGATCGCGAGCGCCGAAGCGCTCCCGTGCGATCCGCGCCCAGAGCCTGCGTGCGGCGCGGAACTTCGCCACCTCCTCGAAGAAGCTGATCGAGACGTCGAAGAAGAAGCTGAACCGGCGCAGGAACGCGTCGGGATCGCGGCCGCGCCCGACCAGGTCGTTGGCATGCTGGATCGCCGACGAGAGCGTCAGGCCCATCGCCTGCGCGGGGGTCGCACCGGCCTGCTGCATGTGCTGCCCCACGATGGACAGGGCGTTCCAGCGCGGGGCGTGCTGCCCCATCCAGTCGATGTGGTCGAGCAGCACGCGCCGCTGGCCCGGCATCGACAGGCGGTCCCACATCGCGAGCGCCGCATGCAGCGACAGGTAGTCGGACTGGTTGGTGGTTCCGGCGAGCTGCGCCCGCGGCACGCCGCGCCGGCGCGCGACCTCCATCAGCATCGCCGACAGCGTGTACGGCGCGGCATCGCCGAGGCTGATCGATTCCCGGCCGATGGGCAGCCCTTCCATGCAGGCATTGAAGTCGTCGCT
>JBKHVS010000214.1:0-4064 GCA_046569945.1 Gammaproteobacteria bacterium
GACAGAGGGCGCGAAGCGCGCGGGCGTCCCGGTGATCTGGGCGGACGGCGACGGCGAGACCGTCACCTCGCTCGCGGCGGGCACCCCCGTCGAGGCCCCGCACCTGACGGCGGCGGACGACACCGCGGTGATCCTCTACACCTCCGGCACTACCGGCCGCCCGAAGGGTGCGATGCTCACCCACCTGGGCATCGCGCACTCGGTGCTGCACTTCGTCCACTGCATGGGGCTGGACGAGCGCACCCGTTCCATCCTTGCGGTGCCCGCGAGCCACGTCACCGGGCTGATCGCCAACCTGGCGTCCACCGTGGCGGTGGGCGGCGCCAGCATCCTGATGGCGGCCTTCAAGGCCGGCAGCTTCCTCGAACTGGTCGAGCGCGAACGCGCCACCTCCACCATCCTCGTGCCGGCGATGTACAACCTGTGCCTGCTGCACGCCGGCTTCGGGCGTGCCGACCTGTCTTCCTGGCGGATCGGCGGCTACGGCGGCGCGCCGATGCCGGTTGCCACCATCGACGCGATGCTGCGCAAGCTGCCCGGCCTGCAGCTGATGAACGCCTACGGCGCCACCGAGACCACCTCGCCGGTCACGATGATGCCATCCCGCTTCACCCGCGAGCATGGCGACAGCGTGGGCTTCCGGCTGCCCTGCGCCGACGTCGTCGTGATGGACGACGACGGTCTCGAGCTGCCGCCTGGGGAGGTGGGCGAACTCTGGATCGGCGGCCCGATGGTGGTCCGCGGCTACTGGAACAACCCCGAGGCCACCGCCAGCGAGTTCACCGCCGGCTGGTGGCATTCCGGCGACCTGGGCTCGGTGGATGCGGAGGGCTTCGTGCGCGTGTTCGACCGCAAGAAGGACATGCTCAATCGCGGCGGCTTCAAGATCTACAGCGTCGAGGTCGAGAACCTGCTGATGGCCTACCCGGGGGTGCTCGAGGCCGCGGTGGTCGGCAAGCCCTGCCCGGTGCTGGGCGAGCGGGTGCATGCCTTCGCCTGCGTGAGCGATCCGGGCATCAACGAACACACGCTGCGCGCCTGGTGCGCCAAGCACCTCGCCGACTACAAGGTTCCCGAGTCGGTGACGCTCACCGACAAGCCCCTGCCGCGCAACGCCAACGGCAAGCTGCTCAAGCGGGTGCTCAGGGACGCACTGGGGCAATGAGGCGCGCGCAGCGGGGCCCGGCTTGATCGAGCACACTCCTTCTCCGCCCAGCGGCGGAGCCGCCGCCGCGGCGTCCACGTCGGCCTTCGCGCCGCTGTCGGCGCCAGTGTTCCGCATGCTCTGGTCGGTCTGGCTGATCGCCAACACCTGCATGTGGATGAACGACGTCGCGGCCGCCTGGCTGATGACCTCGCTCACCACCTCGCCGGTGATGGTGGCGCTGGTGCAGACCGCATCGACCCTGCCGGTCTTCCTGCTCGGCCTGCCCAGCGGGGCGCTGGCCGACATCGTCGACCGGCGCCGCTACCTGATGACGACCCAGCTGTGGATCGCGGGCAACGCGACGCTGCTGTGCCTGGCGATCGCGTCGGGACTGGTCAGCGCGCCACTGCTGCTCGCGCTCACCTTCGTCAACGGCATCGGGCTCGCGATGCGCTGGCCGGTGTACTCCGCGCTGATCCCGGAGCTGGTGCCCCGCGCGCAGATGCCGGCGGCGCTGGCGCTCAACGGCGTGGCGATGAACGGCTCACGGATCATCGGCCCCATCGTCGCCGGCATGCTGATCGCCGGCGCGGGAACGATATGGGTCTTCGTGCTGAATGCCGTCCTGTCGCTGGTGGCCGTGCTCGTCATCTGGCGCTGGCGCCGCGAGCCCAAGGCGAACGCGCTGCCGGGCGAGCGCTTCATCGGCGCGATGCGCGTGGGCGTGCAGTACGTGCGGCAGTCGGCGCGGATGCGCACCGTGCTGTTCCGGATCGCGATGTTCTTCGCCCACTCCACCGCGCTGCTGGCGCTGCTGCCCCTGATCGCGCGGCAGATGCCCGGCGGCGGCGCGGGCACCTACACCCTGCTGCTCGCGTCGATGGGCACCGGCGCGATCATGTCGGCGCTGTTCCTGCCGGGTTGGCGCAAGCGCTTCTCGAGCGACCAACTGGTGCGGCGCGGCAGCCTGGTGCAGGCCGGCACGATGGTGGCGGTCGGCTTCTCGCCGAACCTGTGGGTGGCGGTGCCCTTCATGGTGATCTGCGGCGTCTCCTGGCTCACCGTCGCCAACACGCTGGGCGTGTCCGCGCAGCTCTCGCTGCCCAACTGGGTGCGGGCGCGGGGGATGTCGATGTACCAGATGTCGCTGATGGGCGGCGGCGCGCTGGGCGCCGCCCTCTGGGGGCAGGTGGCCACGCTCACCGACCTGCGCAGCAGCCTCGTGCTCGCCGCGCTCAGCGGCACTGCGATCCTCTGGCTGACCCGCAAGCGCCTGCTCGACGACGCGGTGGACGAGGACCTCACCCCCGTGCATCCGCGCAGCCCGCCCGAGGCCGCCTGGCCGGTGGCGCAGGACGACGGGCCGGTGCTGGTGATGATCGAGTATCGGATCGACCCGGAGCGTGCCGGCGAGTTCCGCGAGGTGATGCGCGAGACCCGCCGCAGGCGGCTCGCCCAGGGCGCGCTGTCCTGGGAGCTGTTCCGCGATTCCGCCGATCCCGCGCGCTTCGTCGAATACGTGGTCGACGAGTCCTGGCTCGAGCAGCGGCGCCGCTTCGGGCGCCTGACCGCCGCGGACGAGGCGCTGCGCGAGCGGCGCCTGGCCTTCCACCTGGGTGCCGAGCCGCCCAAGGTCACTCGCTGCATCGCGGACCCGCTCGCGCGGCGCTGAGGAGGTAGGCGGCCCAGACCGGGCGGGCAGCGCCGACCCGCATCGGGCGCTGACCAGCGAGCGCCGACGATCGGCCGTGCGCCGGTCAGGCCGGGCCGGCCATCCGCGGATCGATCAGCCCCGGGGGCTGCCGGCCAGCCTCGCCTCGCGCAGCGCCGACCGCCGCGTCTTGCCGGCGTCGTCGCGCAACGGTTCCTCGACGATCTCGAAGCTGCGCGGGATCTTGTAGCTGACCAGCCGCTCCGCCAGGAAGGAACGGAGCTCCTCCAGGTCCGGGGCTCCCGTCGTCGGGCTGGCCTGGACGATCGCATGCACCCGCTGGCCCAGGTCGTCGTCGGGCAGGCCGATGACCGCGCTGCTCGCGATTCCGGGGTGCGCGTCCAGCGCCGCCTCGACCTCCGCCGGATAGACGTTGGCGCCGCCGCTGACGATCATGTCGGTGCGGCGGTCGACCAGGTAGAGGTAGCCCTCCTCGTCGAGGTAGCCCAGGTCGCCGATCGATTCCCATTCGCCCTGACGCTTCGGGTCGGCGCCGACGTAGTGGTAAGTTGCGCCCGCGCCCAGGTCCGGCAGGAAGAACACCTCGCCGACCTCGCCGGGGGCGCAGGGCTCGCCGGCCTCGTTCATCACCTGCATCCGCGAGCCGGGCTGCACCCGGCCCACCGAGCCGCGGTGGGTCAGCCACTCGGCGCCGCCGATCACGGTGCTGCCCTGGCGCTCGGTGCCGCCGTAGAGCTCCCAGATGCGCTCCGGGCCGAGCCACTCGATCCAGCGCTCCTTGAGCCAGGGCGGGCAGGCCGACGCCATGTGGAAGACGGTGCGCAGCGAGGACAGGTCGAAGGCCTTGCGCTGGTCCTCGGGAAGCCGCCAGATCCGGTTCATCATCGTGGGCACCAGGTAGAGGTACTTCGGGCGGTGCGTCGTGACGGCGTCGAGGACCTCCTCGGGGACGAACCGCGGGAAGTTGACGACGTGGTTGCCCCCCACCAGCGCCATCGTCGTGATCGAGAAGGGGGCGTTGTGGTAGAGCACGCCGGGGATCACGCACGCCGAGCGGCTCGGGAGCGAGAAGCCGGGCGCCTCGACGTCGAACACGCCGGGCCGCGCGCGGTAGATGCCCTTGACGAGCTGCGCGGCCTCGCGCGCCTGCCGTGGCGTCTCGGCAGCGACGAGCGCGAGCCGATCCCCGAGCCAGCGCACCTTCTTCTCGGCGAGCAGCGGCTGGTCCTTGGTGCCCGCGCCGAT
>JBKHVS010000215.1:0-4062 GCA_046569945.1 Gammaproteobacteria bacterium
TGCGCCATGGCAAGCCCGCCCACCGTGACGGCAGCCGCCCTCGCCAGGAAGGTGCGGCGGTCGATGCCGCCATGACAGTACTCGTCGTAGAGATCGAAGACGCGCTGGTCGATCTCGAGCTGCGTCAGCGCTTGCGGTGCGTTCATCGCCGTCCTCCGTTGCGGTCCCCCGCGAAAGATCACCCGAACGATGGATGGTCACCCGAAGCGCGGGGGACTTTCAACGGTATCGCGGTTCGACGGTATCGCGGTCATCTCGTCGCGCCGGCCTTCAGGGAGTCGCTCGAGTGGTTGTTGCCGTGCCCGGCCAAGGGCATCTTGCTCTCCTCCTCGGCCTCCGAGAGCGTCGACGCCGGCTGCGTCGCAGGGGAATCCTCGCCAGCGTCGGCAGGCGCGGGAGCCTGGCCGGCTGCACTCGCGGGCGGCACCGGGTAGACGGTGCCGGTCGGGCCAGGCACCGGCTGGTCACCGGATTTCGCGATGGGGGCAGCGCCCGAATCGTTCGAAGACGCAGTGACTTGCGGTTCGGGCGGCGCAGCCTCCGGCTGACGGTCGCAGGCAGCGAGCGCCAACGGCAAGGCCATCGCTGCGAAGGCGTGTCGAATTCTCATGGTCTTGTCCTCCATTTCGGCCACCGGCCGGGCGGGGCGACGAGCGCCGCGCGCCCGAGCCGGCAATCAGTCGTTTGGTGCCTTCCCGTAGCGTTCCACGCCGGTCGTCCGCCCCACCGGACGAGCCAGGATCAGGCTGACGACAGCGAAGACGAGGAACAGGAAGAACATCGGTCTTGCGACGCTGGCGGCGCCGGCGAGGATGCCGCCGAAACCCGCTGTCAGTGCGACGATCGCCAGCACGAAGAAGACGACAGAGCATCGGGGCATCCGCGCGCCCATCGAAGTCGATCGAGGGCGGGTCAATGTCTCCGCGCCTTGTCGAAGCCTGTTTCGAATTCGCGGACCTGACGTTCGGCCTCTTCCTGGCTGACGCCGTAGGCCTCCTGGATGCGTCCGAGCAGCTGATCGCGCTTGCCGGCGATGACATCGAGCTGGTCGTCGGTCAGTTCGCCCCACTGCTCCTTGATCTTTCCTTTCAGTTGCTGCCAGTTTCCTTCGACGATGTTCCAGTTCATGACGAGCTCCTTGTTCGAGTGAGTAATGGCTGGACGTGCGACGCGCGGCGCGACCCGGAGTCGGCAATGCGCTCGCACCGTTCTCCGTGCAATCCGCATGCCCGGGGGCGGAGATTCGACGACCGGCGGGGCGCGACGCCACACCGCGAGCGTTGCGGGTCGCGTGCCCGAAGCCGACGGAAAGGATTACCGGACGCCGCCCTGATTTACCGACCACTCGACGGAGCGCTCCGGGAACGTGGCTTGCCGGAGACATCTGCAGTCAGCCAGCCGAGGAGTGCCACATGCCCGACACCATCTACGACGCCTTGCGCGAGAGTCACGAGACCCAGCGCACGCGGCAGCCGAGGAACGCTTCCTCTACGCGCCGATCCTGATGGACGACATAGGCCTGTGTCCGTCGCGCCACGCCCTGTCCGAGCACCACGACATCGACGAATGCGTCGAGGACCTTGCGAACGCGCCGAGCGATGGCCGCAGCTGGCTTCCCAAGGCGAAGAAGTTGTCGGAGACGGTCCGCCATCATCTTCGGGAAGAAGAGAAGAAGTTCTTCCAGACCTCGGGAAAGATCCTGGGCGACGCGCAGAAGAAGAAGCTCGCCAGCCAATACCGCAGGGACTACGCGCGGATGCTCAGGACGCTCGCGGACGCTCGAGCCGGCGAAACGGGTCGACGAGCCCGGTCGTCAGCGCGGTGCCCGCCAGGATCGTGGCGGCGCCTGCGACCATGTTCGCCGTGACGGCCTCGCCAAGGAACAGCGCGCCCCACAACATGCCGAAGACCGGCACGAGGAAGGTGACCGTGATCGCCCGCGCCGGACCGACCCGTGCAAGCAGCCTGAAGAACAGCACGTAGCCCAGCCCGGTGCTCAGCAGACCGAGCAGCGCGACGCTGCCCCACGCGAGCGCGTCGGGCGCGCGCGCCGGCCAGCTGAAGAAGGCGAAGGGGGCGAGCATCAGCGCGGCCGACACCTGGCTGCCCGCCGCGCTGGCGATCGGGCCGATCCCCTGCATGAATCGGCGCGCATAGTTGGCCGAGTAGCCGTAGGACAGCGTCGCCGCCAGCGTGGCGAGCACCGGCAGCGCAACGCCGCCCGACCCGAACGAGAATCGATCGCCGACCAGGACGAAGACGCCGGCGAATCCCACGCCGAGCCCGAGCAGGCGCGAGGCGCCGAGCCGCTCGCCGAACCACACGAAGGCCACGAGCGCGGCCCAGAACGGCGCGGTCGCGTTGAGCACGGCACCCATTCCGGCGCTCAGGTGGACCAGCGCGTACCCGAACAGCACGAAAGGCAGCGCGGAGTTGACCAGGCCCATGACCGCAATGCGCGGCGCGTGCGCTCGCAGCGATCCCCACTGCCCGGCCAGCCACAGCACGGGCAGCAGGGACAGCGCGCCGATGGTCGCGCGCATGGCCATCATCGGCACCGCGCCGAACTGCGGGCCGGCCACCCGTATGAACAGGAAGGACCCGCCCCACAGCGCCGCGAGCAGGAAGAGATCTGCGAGATCCCTGCCGCGCATCGCCGCAAGGCCATGCGGTGAGCCCGCCGTGGTGGCAGGCGAATCTTCGTGCGTGCTCATCTAGAGCAGCGACGACGGCAGCGCGCCTTCGATGCCCAGCAGCGCGCGCTTGCGCGGCAAGCCGCCGCCGAAGCCCGTCAGCGAACCGTCGCTGCCGACGACCCGATGGCAGGGCACGACGATGGACACCGGGTTGCGCCCGATGGCGCCGCCGACCGCCCGGACCGCCCGCGGCCGCCCGATTCGCGCGGCGACCTCGCCATAGGTGCTCGTGGCGCCGAAGGGAATGGCGAGCAGGGCCTGCCAGACCTCGCGCTGGAACGCCGTGCCGACGAGTTCCAGCGGCAGGTCGAAGCGCCGGCGGCGACCCTCGAAGTACGCCTGCAGTTGCTCGCTCGCCCGGTCGAGCACCGCCGCGTCCCCGGCACGCACGCGCTCGTCCTCGTCGGGTGCCTGGCCGAGGTCGGGCTCGTCCCACTGACCCTCGAAGTAGAGCCCGCTCAGGCGGCCACGCAGCGCGACCAGCAGCACCCGGCCGAGCGGCGAGTCGACGCGTCGAAAGGAGGAGGGACCGGGGGCCTCCGGCTTCACAGCAGCTTGCGGTACTGGATGAAGCCCGGCCGGTCGGCGACCCGGTCGTAGAGCATCCGGCCGGCGTAATTGGTCTCCTGCGTGAGCCACCAGACCCGGCTCGCGCCCGCCTCGGCCGCTTTCGCGTAGACCGCTTCGATCAGCCCCCGCCCCACGCCCTGCCCGCGCGACTCGGGCACGGTGAACAGGTCCTGCAGGTAGCAGTAGGGGCCGGCCGTCCAGCAGGACCGGTGCAGGACGTAGTGAACGATGCCGAGCAGGCGCGAACTGCCTTCACCCGAAAGCGAGGCGGCGGACGGCCCGGCGCCCGAGCCGGCAGCGAATGCCCCCAGCACGAACATCGGCTCGGCCGGATCGTGGAAGCGCGCCCAGGTCAGCTCAGTGACCTCGGCCGGGATCTCGACCCCGTAGAACTGCTGATAGCCCCGCCACAGCGGCGCCCACGCGGCCTTCTCGTCCTCGCGCAGCGCCCTGACCACCCAACGCCCTTCCGTCATCCCCTTCTCCCTTCCCCCTTCTCCCTTCCCGCCAGTCAGACCTCCACCAGCAGGTCGTGCGCCTCCACCGTCTCGCCGGGCTTCACGTGAACCGCCTTGACCGTGCCGTCGCGCTCGGCGCGGATCTGCGTCTCCATCTTCATCGCCTCGATGGAGACCAGCGGGTCGCCGGCGCGCACTTTCTGGCCGGCCTTGACCGCCACGGTCACGATCATGCCGGGCATCGGCGCCGGCACCTGCGAGGGATCGGCCGGGTCGGCCTGGCGGCGCCTGGCGGCGCGCACGGCGCCGGCCTTCTCGACCCGAAGCGTGCGCGGTTG
>JBKHVS010000216.1:0-4053 GCA_046569945.1 Gammaproteobacteria bacterium
CCGGGCTCGCGGCCACGATCGCACCCTGGTTCGAGCGCCACCGGGCCGGTCGATGGCGCTGGCCACCATGGGCGCCAGCGTGTCCGGCATCGCCGGGGTTCCGCTGCTGCTGTTCACGCTGGCGGCGTTGGGCCTGGCGCAGGGGCTGGCGCTGGTCGGCCTGGCGGCCGTGCTCGTGCTGCTGCCGCTGATCTGGGGCGTGCTGCGGCATCGCGGACCGGCGGCGCTGGGGCTCGCGCGCGATGGCGACGCCGCACCGGCGCCCGGCGCGGCCAGCGTGAACAGCAGCAGCGGAACCCCGGCGATGCCGGACACGCTGGCGCCCATGGTGGCCAGCGCCATCGACCGGCCCTGATGGCGCTCGAACCACGGCGCGATCGTGGCCGCGAGCCCGGTCATCGACAGCGTGGCCCAGCCGATGCCCACCAGCACGAAGCACGGGTACAGCTGCCAGGGCGCCGACACCTGCCCGATCAGCGCGGCGCCGGCGGCCATCGACACCGCGCCCGCCGTCATCACCGGCCGCGACCCCCAGCGGTCGAAGGCGCGTCCCACCGAGCGCTGCAGCACGGCGCTCACCAGGAAGAACAGCGTGATCGCCGACGAGACCCCTGCGATCGGCCAGCCGTGTGCCGCGGTGACCGACTGCAGGTAGACGCTCGCGCCATACAGGCCGAGCGACCAGGAGATCACCGCGATGCAGAAGCACGCGGCGACCACCTTCCAGCCGTGGAACACCCGGCCCACGGCGCGCTCAGCCGACGCCGCGGCCCTTGCCCTCCCAGTACGGCACCCGCAGCTCGCGCTTGAGCACCTTGCCCACCGGGCTGCGCGGCAGGTTCTCGACGAAGTCCACCGACTTGGGCGCCTTCATCGAGCCGATCAGCGCCTTGGCGTGCTCGATCAGCTCGCCGGCTTCGGCCTTCATTCCCGGCTTGAGCTGCACGCAGGCCTTCACCGCCTCGCCCCACTTCTCGTCGGGCACGCCGATCACCGCGCAGTCCTGCACCGCGGGGTGCTTCATCATCGCGCTCTCCACCTCGAAGGGGAAGATGTTGAAGCCGCCGGAGATGATCAGGTCGCGCTTGCGGTCGGTGATGTAGAAGTAGCCGTCCTCGTCGCGCTTGCCGATGTCGCCGGTGTGATGCCAGCCGTACTTCTGGATCTCTGCGGTGGCGGCCTCGTCGTCCAGGTAGCACTTCATCAGCGTGGGGCCGCGCAGCACCACCTCGCCGGTTTCGCCGGGGCCCAGGATGCGGCCCTCCTCGTCCATCACCTCCATCGCCTCCACGGTCACCGTGGGCCGGCCGCAGGAAAGCAGCAGGTGGCGCTTTTCCGGATCGTTCACCGCCTGCGCCATCTCGTGCGGCGACATGAAGGTGGTTGGGAAGCCGGACTCGGTCTGTCCGTAGGCCTGGCAGACCACCGGCCCGAGGCGATTGACCGCCTCGACGATCTTCTCGGGCGCGAAGGGCGAGGCCGCGGCGATCAGGTAGCGCAGCGAGGAGAAGTCGGCGGTGGCGGCCTTCGGGTGCGCCAGCAGCATGTAGATCAGCGTGGGCGGCAGGAACAGCACGTTGACGCGGCGCTGCTCGATCAGCTCGATCATGTGGCCCACGTCGGGCGCGGACATCATGATCGTGGTGCCGCTGAACTGGCCCATGCCCAGAGCGACGAAGCCGCCTGCGTGCGTGATCGGCGCCACCGCCAGGTTCACCGGCGGCTCGTCGAAGTGCAGGCAGGTGGACCACGCCATCACGCTGGTCAGCATGAAGCGGTTGGAGCCCACCGTGAGCTTGGAGCGGCCGGTGGTGCCGCCGGTGGCGCCCTGGAAGCCCTGCGTGTCCTCGGGGATGCGGAAGTCCAGCGGCGCGTCGTCCACGCCCTCGAGCCAGGCCTCCAGCGTGGGCGCCGAGGGGTCCATGCCGCCGATGCACACCGCCTCGCGCAGCGTGGGCACCGCCTTGCGGATCTCGGCCAGCATCGGCGCGGCCGACTGGTCGAAGAACAGCAGGTTGCACTTGCCCGCGGCCAGGATGTGCAGGATGTCCGGCAGCGCCGCCTTCATGTTCAGGTTGCACCAGGCCACGCCGGCGCGCATGCCACCCAGCATCGACAGGAAGGCGCGGCTGGAGTTGGGGCTCAGCACCGCGAAGCGGTCGCCGGGGCCGAAGCCGGCGTCGCGCAGGCGGCGCGCGATGCGGTTGGCCATCCCGTAGGCCTGGCGATAGGTGAAGTCGCCGCCGTCGCCGCTGAGCGCCAGGCGCTCCGGGTGGTTGCGGTAGCCGCGGAAGAACAGGTCGGTGGTGTGCATCGTGTCTCCTCGTTGTCGGGTGCGCAGCGCGTTCAGGCGCGCGTGCGCGCGAATTCCACGAACCAGTCCAGCGACCCCGGGTTGCCCATCGAGTCCCGGTTGGCCGCTTTCTCCACCGGCTGCCCCAGCAGGATCTTCTTCACCGGCACCTCCATCTTCTTGCCCGAGATGGTGCGCGGCACCTCGGGAATGACGAAAACGTCGTCGGGCACGTGACGCGCCGAGCAGCGGGTGCGGATCGCGTCCAGCATCGACTTCTTCAGCGCGTCCGGCAGGCCGCTGGCGGGATCGCGCAGCACCACGAACAGCGCCATGAAGGAGGGCCGCCCCAGGTACTCCAGGTCGATCACCAGCGAGTCGAGCACCTCGGGGAAGTCCTCCACCACCCGGTAGATCTCGCTGGTGCCCATGCGGATGCCGTGCCGGTTGATGGTGGAGTCCGAGCGGCCGTAGATGATGCCGGTGACCGACTCCGGCCGGCGGCGCAGCTCCAGCCAGTCGCCGTGGCGCCAGACGTTCGGCGGGCCCGGGAAGGTGTCGAAGTAGCTCTCGAAGTAGCGGCGGCCGTCGGGGTCGTTCCAGAAGTACAGCGGCATCGAAGGGATTGCCTTCGCGCAGACCAGCTCGCCCACCTTGCCGAGCACCGGCTGGCCGGCGTCGTCATAGGCGTAGACCGCCACGCCCAGGCTGCGGCACTGCATCTCGCCGGCGTACACCGGCAGCATCGGGCTGGCGTCCAGGAAGGCGGTGCCGGGATCGGTGCCGCCCGAGATCGCCGCCAGCAGGATGTCCGGATGAACGTTCTCGTAGATCCAGCGGTAGCCCTCCTCGGTGAGCGGCGAGCCGGTGCAGCCCAGCGTGCGCAGCTCGGAGAGGTCGAAGCGCTCGCGCGGCTTCGTGTCCGTCTTCATGTTCAGCGAGATGAAGGCCGGGCTGGTGCCGAAGAAGGTGGCGCGTTCGTCGGCGGCGAAGCGCCACAGCGTGTCCAGGTCCGGCCAGCCGGGGTTGCCGTCGAACTGCAGGATGGTGCTGCCGGTCATCAGGCAGGACACCAGGAAGTTCCACATGATCCAGTTGGTGGACGTGAACCAGAACACGCGATCTTCCGGGCCCAGGTCCAGCGACAGCAGCCGGCTCTTGAGCGTCTCGACGACGGTGCCGCCGTGGCCGTGGACGATGGGCTTGGGCATGCCGGTGGTGCCCGAGGAGTAGACGATCCATAGCGGGTGGTCGAAGGGCACCGGCTCGAACTCTGGCGCCGCCGGGTGCGCGACGGCATCCTGGTAGGTCGTCACCGGCACGCGGCGCGCGGCCATGCCCGGAGCCGCGGCGACGGCGCCCGCCGGAGCATCGCCCGCCGGAGCACCGCGTCCGTCCTCCGCCGGCGACGCGGCCGCGCCGCAATCGATCGCCTCCATCCGCAGCGACGGGTCGAGGCGCGGCACCAGGATCACCTGCTCCACGGTCGGCAGGTTCTCGACCAGCTCGCGCACGCTGTCGCGCCGGTCGTAGGCCTTGCCGCCGTAGCGGTAGCCGTCGACCGCGATCAGCGCCTTGGGCTCGATCTGCCGGTAGCGGTCGAGCACGCTGGCCGCGCCCATGTCGGGCGAGCTGCTGGACCACACCGCGCCCACGCTGGTCACCGCAAGCAGCGCAACCACGGTCTCGGGAATGTTGGGCAGGTAGGCTGCGACGCGGTCGCCGCGGCGCACGCCCAGCCGGCGCAGGGTGGCGGCCAG
>JBKHVS010000217.1:0-4013 GCA_046569945.1 Gammaproteobacteria bacterium
CGGGGCTGCGCGGCCCGCGCCTCAGGAAAGCGCGAGGAAATCACGCACCAGCGCTGCGGTCTCGCGCAGCGCCACCGCCTCCGTCTCCATCCCCCTGCGCCGCAGCACCTCCGCCTTCCCTTCCTTCAGGCTACGCTCGCCGACGGTGACCCGCACCGGCACCCCGATCAACTCCCAGTCCGCAAACATCGCCCCCGGCCGCTCGTCCCGGTCGTCCAGCAGCACGTCCACCCCGGCCTCGAGCAGCTCGGCGTAGAGCGCATCCGCGGCCTCGCGCACCGCGGCCGACTTGGCGTAGCCCAGCGGACAGATCACCGCCTCGAAGGGGGCGATCCCGCGCGGCCAGACGATGCCGCGCTCGTCGTGGTTCTGCTCGATGGCGGCGCCCAGCAGGCGGGTGACGCCGATGCCGTAGCAGCCCATCTCGATGACCTTGCTCTTGCCGTCGTCGTCGATGAAGCTGGCGTTCAAGGCGCTGGAGTACTTGGTGCCCAGGTAGAAGACGTGGCCCACCTCGATGCCGCGCTGGATCACCAGCCGGCCCTTGCCGTCGGGCGAGGGATCCCCCTCGACCACGTTGCGGATGTCGGCCACCAGCAGCTGCTCGCCGCGTTCGGCCAGCGCGGGGAGGATGTCCCGGTCCCAGTTCGCGCCGGTGTAATGAAATCCGACATCGTTGGCGCCGCAGACGAAATCGCTCATGCTGGCCACGGTGCGGTCGGCCACCAGGCGCACCGGCTTCGCGGTGCCGATCGGCCCCAGGTAGCCGGGCTCGCAGCCGAAGTGTTCGGCGATCTCGGCCACCGAGGCGAAGCGGAAGCCCTTGAGCCCCTCCACCTTGCCGGCCTTGACTTCGTTGAGCTCGTGGTCGCCGCGCACCAGCAGCAGCCAGACGTCGGTGCCGACCACGCGCGGCTTGCCGCCCAGGTCCTCCTTGCCGTCCTTCACCGACTCGTGGCGGTCCACCGCCAGCACGATGGACTTGACGGTGCGATCCAGCGGCAGGCCCAGCAGTTCGGCCACGTCCTCGCAGCGCTCCTTGCCGGGCGTGGGCACCTTCGCGAGCGGCTGGGCGGGGGCGGCGCGCGATTCGATCAGCGGCAGCGCCTCGGCCAGCTCCACGTTGGCGGCGTAGCCGGAGTCCGGGCACCAGGCGATCGCGTCCTCGCCGGTGTCGGCGATGACCTGGAATTCGTGGCTGGCCGAGCCGCCGATGGCGCCGGTGTCGGCCGCCACCGGCCGGTAGACCAGGCCCATGCGGTCGAAGATTCGGCAGTAGGCGTCGAACATCGCCTGGTAGCTGCGCAGCGCGGACTCGCGGTCGCGGTCGAAGGAATAGGCGTCCTTCATCGTGAACTCGCGGCCTCGCATCACGCCGAAGCGCGGCCGGCGTTCGTCGCGGAACTTGGTCTGGATGTGATAGAAATTCTTCGGCATCTGCCGGTAGCTGCGGATCTCCTGGCGGGCGACGTCGGTGATCACCTCCTCGGAGGTGGGCTGCACGATGAAATCGCGCCCGTGCCGGTCCTTCACCCGCAGCAGTTCGGGGCCGTACTGCTCCCAGCGCCCGGACTCCATCCACAGCTCGGCCGGCTGCACCACCGGCATCAGCAGCTCGATTGCGCCGGCGCGGTTCATCTCCTCACGGATGATGTTCTCGATGCGCCGGATCACCCGCAGCCCCATCGGCATGTAGTTGTAGATCCCCCCGGCCAGCCGCTTGATCATCCCCGCGCGGGTCATCAGCCGGTGGCTGGCGATCTCGGCGTCGGAGGGCGCCTCCTTCAGCGTGGAAACGAGGAAACGCGATGCTTTCATGGAGGTCTTCTCGGGAATGGCCGGGCGCACGGATTGCGCCGATATAATCGGGCGAATTCTAAAGTATCAGGGGGTGTCGCCATGCTGGACCGGGACGGCTACCGCCCCAACGTCGGCATCATCCTGGTCAACAGCAGGAACGAGGTCTTCTGGGGCAAGCGGATCAGGGAACATTCCTGGCAGTTTCCGCAGGGCGGGATCAATCGCGGCGAATCGCCCGAGCAGGCGATGTACCGCGAGTTGCACGAAGAAGTCGGGCTGCGGCCCGAGCACGTGCGCATCATCGCGCGCACGCGCGACTGGCTGCGCTACGACGTGCCCACCAACTGGGTGCGGCGCGACTGGCGCGGCCACTACCGCGGCCAGAAGCAGATCTGGTTCCTGCTGCGAATGGTGGGGCGCGACTGCGACGTTCAGCTTCGCGCCACCGAGCACCCGGAATTCGATGCCTGGCGCTGGAACGACTACTGGATTCCGCTCGACTCGGTGATCGAGTTCAAGCGCGAGGTCTACCGGATGGCGCTCGACGAACTCGCCCGCCATCTCTTCCGGGAGCAGCCCGAGGCGCCGCGCTTCCTGCGCAACCGCGGGCGCAGGCCGCGCCGCGACGGCGAGGCGGGGGGCGCCGCGAATTCGGATGGCGGCTCCACCCAGGCGCCCGGGGCACTGGGCAGTTCCGGGGCGCCGGCCAAGGCCTGACCGGGGCATCCCCTGCGCCTGGCGGGGATGCGCCGTCGCATCACGACTGCGGCGGACCAGCTCTGCCGATACCACGCGCGGCAGGCGGCCGCGCCCGACGACCAAGGAGCCCCGGCCCGTGCGTGTCCTGCTGACCGACTACGACATGACCGACCTGTCCATCGAGGAGCAGGTCTTCGGCGAGGCGGGCATCGAGCTCGTCGCCGCCCAGTGCCGGACCGCCGCCGAGGTGATCCAGCGCTCCGTGGGGTGCAGCGCGCTGCTGGTGCAGTACGCGCCGATCGGCGCCGAGGTCTTCGACGCCCGGCCCGGCATCGGCATCTGCTCGAAGATCGGCGCAGGCTACGACACCATCGACGTGACCGAGGCCAGCCGCCGCGGCATCTGGGTCGCCAGCTCCCCTGACTACGGCATCGGCGAAGTGGCCAGCCATGCGCTCGCGATGCTGCTCGACGCCGCCCGCTGCATCACCCGCTACGACCGCGACATCCACGACGGCACCTGGAACTACGCCAGCGTGCCACCGCTGCGCCGCCCAGCAAGCCTCACCGTGGGCATCCTGGGCCTGGGCCGCATCGGCAAGCGCTTCGCCCACCTGGCACGCAACGTCTTCGGCAGCATCATCGCCTGCGATCCCTACCTGATCGACGGCGACTTCCCGCCCTACGTCGGGCGGGTGGGCCTGGACGAGCTCTTCGAGCGCTCGGACGCGATCGCCATCCACTGCCCGCTCAGCGACGAGACCCGCGGCCTGGTCGGCGGCCGCCTGCTGCGGCTGATGAGGCCTGGCGGCTACCTGGTCAACACCGCGCGCGGCGGCATCGTCGACGTCGATGCGCTGCTGGAGGTGCTGCGCGAGGGCCGCCTGGCGGGCGTGGGCCTTGACGTGCTGCCCGATGAGCCGATTCCCGCGGGCCACCCGCTGCTGGCCGACCGCCGGGTGCTGCTCTCGCCGCACGCCGCCTTCTATTCCGACGAGGCGGACGTGGAGCTGCGCCGCAAGGCCGCGATGAACATCGTCGACTGGATGCGCCACGGGCGGCCGGGCTACCCGGTCAACGCGGGCAGCCGGCGGCACGACGGGCGCGGATGAACCAGCGGCGCGCGGCGCGCCGAACTGGCGCCTGCGCGAGCGCCGGCCGGCACGGCGATTCCCATTCGGACACCCACACTCCAACGAGACCACCGGAGGAACACACCATGAGCGCTGCCCCCGAAACCACGAACGCCTGCGACGTCAAGGTCGACCGGCACGGCCCGGTCACCGTCCTGACGCTTTCCTATCCCGAGCGCCGCAACGCGCTCGCGCTCGCGCTGCGCGCGCGGCTGCTGACCGAGCTCGAGGCGGCACTGGAAGACCCGGACTGCCGCGTGCTGGTGCTCACCGGCGCGGGCGCGCACTTCTGCTCGGGCGGCGACATCACCAGCTTCGAGGGCGTGACGCCGGCCAAGGGGCGCACGCGCATGCAGTACGTGCACCGCATCATGCGGCTGCT
>JBKHVS010000218.1:0-3987 GCA_046569945.1 Gammaproteobacteria bacterium
CCTGCCAGTCGACGCTGACCAGGCTGCGGCACATCACGGTGTCGAGGTTCTCGGGCCGGTAGGCGTCGCGCAGCAGCGCCATGTAGCCATCGAAGCTGCCTTTGCTGACCAGCGTGCTGCCGAAGCGCTGGATGGGCATGTTGGTGAGCGCGAACAGGTGGTCGAAGCGGATGCCGAAGTGTTCCATCAGCTCGCGCTTGTAGTCCTGCTCCAAGGCCTCCTGAGGCGGCGGCAGGGACGGGCCCTGCGGGTTGTAGACCAGGTTCAGCACCAGGCCGCTGCGCGCATCGCCGTAGCCCAGCGCGTTCAGCCGGCGCAGCCTCGCGATGCTGCGTTCGAACACGCCGTCGCCGCGCTGGCGGTCGACGTTGTCGCGCGAGTAGCAGGGCAGCGAGGCAGTGATCTCGACGCCTTCGCGTGCAAGGAAGTCCGCGAGGCCCTCCTGGCCCGGCTCGGGGAGGATGGTGAGGTTGCAGCGGTCGATCACGCGCACGCCGAGCGCCCGCGCGCTGCGCACCAGGTCGCGGAAATGCGGGCTCAGCTCCGGGGCGCCTCCGGTGAGGTCCAGCGTGCCGATGCGGCGCGCCTTCAGCACCTGGAGCACCAGTGCCGCGTTGTCCGCATCCATCATCTCGGTGCGATTCGGGCCCGCATTGACGTGGCAGTGCAGGCAGCTCTGGTTGCACTTGTAGCCCAGGTTGACCTGCAGCGTCTCCAGGCGCCGGCGGCGCAGGCGGGGGAAGTCGATCTTGGCCAGCAGCGGCAGGGTGTCGTGCATCGGGGTCGGTCCTTCGATCGGATCGTGTCGGTTGGAAGCCAGTTCGTGGCGGGGAGCGGTTCGGTTACATCCTGCCTGAAGCGCGGCGGGCGGGTGCGGCCGTGGGAGAATCCGCAGCGCGCGGGGCGCGCGTCCGGTCGGCGCATCACCTGCCCTGGCACCAGGTGTAACCAGACCCTGCACCGGAGCGAAATGGCAGGAGACGACGCGACGAACGACTTCGAATCCGGCCTGAAGCCGCTGTGGATGCGCGCGCAGGCCGGAGACGAGGCCGCCTATCGCGAGTCGCTCGAGCGGATCGCCGCGCGGCTGCGCGCCTGGCTGCGCAGGCGGATGCAGGGGGTGCCCGACGACGTCGAGGACCTGGTGCAGGAGATCCTGCTCGCGCTGCACCTGCAGCGCGGCACCTGGGATCCGGCGCTGCCGGTGAGCGCCTGGGTGCTGGCGATCGCGCGCCACAAGCTGGTCGATCTCTGGCGCCGACGCGGGCGGCGCGAGGCGCGCAACGATGTCCTGGAGGAGGTCGATGAATCGCTGCTGTCGGCGGCGCCTGATGCCGGCGAGGCCAGGCGCGACCTGGACCGGCTGCTGCTGGAGCTCCCGGAAGCCCAGCGCCAGGCGATCCTGCTGACCAAGGTGGAAGGGCTGTCGGTGTCCGAGGCTTCGCGCCGGACCGGGGTGTCCGAATCGGCGATCAAGGTGCAGGTGCACCGGGGCCTCAAGCGCCTGGCCGCGTTCGTGAAGGGTGGCTGAACATGAAGACCGAATCGCTGATCGACCTGCTTGCCCGCGGCGCCGGGCCCGCGCCCCGCGCCGTGGCCGCACGGCGGCTGCTGCCGGCGGCGCTGCTGGGCGTGCTGCTCAGCGCAGCGCTGGCGCTCGCGCTGCTGGGGCCGGTGCCTGCGTCGATGTACGCGACGCCCGCGCCGTGGATCAAGTTCGGCTATGCGCTGGCGCTGGCGCTCGCCGCCGGCTGGCTGGCTGCGCGGCTTTCGCGCCCGGTGGCGCGGCTGCGGGGACCGCGCGGGGCTGTTGCGGCCGCGGTGGCCGGGATGGCACTGCTCGGCGGCTTCGCGCTGTTCGCGCGTCCCGCCGGAGAACGGCTTGCGGCGCTGCTGGGGCACTCCTGGCTCGCCTGTCCGTGGAACGTGCTGGCGCTGTCGCTGCCCGCGCTGGCGGCGGTGCTCCTGGCGATCCGCGGCCTGGCGCCGACGCGGCCGCGTGCCGCGGGGTTCGCTGCCGGGCTGTTCGCGGGCGCGCTCGGCGCCCTGGGCTACGCGCTATCGTGCACCGAGGATTCCGCCGCCTTCGTCGCGATCTGGTATTCGGCGGGAATCGGGCTAACGGCCCTGGTCGGCGCGATCGTGGGGCCGCGGGTGCTGCGGTGGTGAGCCTCACGCTGCCAGGGCGATCCCACCCAGCACCACTGCCGCGATGAACGCGGTCTCCGCGACGATCATCGCCACCGGTTTCCAGCCCAGCTCGGCGAGCTGCATGAAGGAGGTCTTCACGCCGAGCGCGGCGATCGCGATCACCAGACACCAGCGCGAGACCTCGCCGAGGCTGCGCGCGATTCCGGGCGGGACGACGCCGGCGCTGTTGAGCGCAACCAGCAGCACGAAGGCCACCAGGAAGCCCGGCAGGATGGGCGGGCGCTTCGCCCGGCCGCCGGTCTCGCCGTGACCGTTCCGGAACAGGTGCGCGAACAGCACCACCACCGGCACCAGCAGGGCCACGCGCAGCAGCTTCACCAGCGTGGCGCCGTCGCCCACCTCCGGCGAGATCATGAAGCCGGCGCCCACCACCTGGGCCACGTCGTGGATGGACCCGCCGAGGAAGATTGCCGCCTGGCGGGCGTCGAGCCCGAGCTCTCCGGCGAGCGTCGGGTAGAACACCATCGCGATCGTCGACAGCGTGGTCACTCCGACCACCGTGAGCAGCGTGAAGCGCTGCTGGTCCTTGCCGGCCGGGAGCACCGCGGAAATCGCCAGCGCGGCGGAAGCGCCGCAGATCGCGACCGCGCCGCCGGTGAGCAGGCCTTCGGTGGCCGGGCGCCGCAGCAGGCGCGCGAGCAGCCAGCCGAAGGCGATGGTCCCGGCCACCGCCGCGACGACGATCGCGGCAGGCGCAGCGCCGAGCGCGGCGATCTGCTCGATGCCGATGCGCGCGCCAAGCAGGGCGACGCCGAAGCGCAGCACCGTGCGGGAGGCGAAGTCGAGGCCGGCCTTCAGGCGCGGATCCTCGGCGGCGAAGTTGAAGGCCATGCCCAGCATCAGCGCGAACAGCAGCTGGGGGGCCTGGTAGCGCTCGGCCAGGTAGGTGGCGGCCAGCGCGATGGCCAGGGCGGCGAGGGATCCGGGAGCGGCGGCGAGGGGGCGCATGCCTTGGGGATTCTGCACGATCGCCGCCTGTGAGGCTCCGAACCGGCGTGCGAGCTTGCCTGTAACCCGGGTGTGGCAGCTGTAACGCCGCGTAATCCCGCACGACACGAACCCGGGCGCGGCACAAGATGGCGTCACCTTCCAAGAGGAGACGCGAGATGAAATCCAGGTACGGCACCCTTGCCGCGGCGATTGCAGCTGCGGTCTTCGCCCTCGGCTCCACCGCTGCCTCGGCCGACCCCCGCGGCGAGCGCGGCGATCGAGGAGCGCGGCACCAGGACGACCGTCGCGGCGCCCAGCACTGGCAGCGCGACGGCGGGCATGCGCACCGCGACGCGCACCGCTCGCACCGCGCCGGCCAGGACCGGCACGAGCGCCGCTGGCACGGCGATCACGATCATCGCCGCGCGGGCCCCGCGTACCGCCATGGTCCGCCGCCGCATGCGCGGGCGGGGGGCCGCGGCGCGGGTCCGCGGCACGACCTGTATTCCGGCCGCTACCTGCCCGCCTACTACCGGACGCCGCATTACGTGGTGCGCGACTGGCGCGGCCACCGGCTGGCGCCGCCGCCGCGCGGCTACCACTGGGTGCAGACCGGCGCCGACTACGTGCTGATCGCCATCGGCACGGGGCTGATCGCGCAGGTGGTGCTGGGCTGGTGAATCGAGGGCGGCCCTCAGCCAGGCATGGCCCGGGCCGTCCTGCGCCGTTGCGTCCTTGCCGCGAGCATCACTAGGCCGAGGCCGGTCAGCGCCAGGGCGGGCGGCGCGGGAACGGGAGTCGGATCGATCGCGAGGCGATTCGGCGCACCCGGCGTGTTCAAGGCTT
>JBKHVS010000219.1:0-3956 GCA_046569945.1 Gammaproteobacteria bacterium
CAGCAGGGTCGCAGTTCCGCTCACGGCAAGGCTCAGCCGGACGATTCCCCACAGGCCGGGATCGGCGCCCGCGAGCAGGCCGAGGGCGAGCCGCAGGCTTTCGGTCAGATCGTGCATGCCGGCGAATCTAGCAAGCTCCGCAAGGACCGCGGAACGCGCGGAAATTCTGCATACTTGAAACATGACGCAGGAGCGATGGCTGACCACGGACGAAGCCGCCGAGCTGATGCGGATGCGGCCGCGCACGCTGTACCACCTGGTCCAGAAGGGCCTGGTGCCGCATGCCCGCGCGCACGGCCGGCTGCTCTTCGACCCCGCGCAGCTGCGGGCATGGCTTGCGTCGCGATCCGGCGGGATGCCGGACCCGGGCGGCGCGGAGCCGCCCGCGACCATCGCCGGCAGCCACGACCCGCTGCTCGAACGCGCGGTCCGCGAAAGCCGTTCCGGCCTTGCGCTGGCCACGGTCGGCAGCCTCGAGGGGCTCGAGCGCTTCGCGGCCCGCGGTGCCTGCGCGGCGCTGATCCACGTGCCCGACGCCGCAGGCGGGGGATTCAACGGCGAGGTGGTGCGGCAGCGCCTCGGCCGCCTGCCGATCGTCTGCCTGCACTGGGCACGGCGCGAGCAGGGCCTGATCGTCGCCGCGGGCAATCCGCTGGGCATCGGCTCGCTGGCCGACCTGGCCCGCCGCGGGCGCCGGCTGGTGCTGCGCCAGCCCGGCGCCGGCAGCCAGCTGCTGCTGGCGAAGATGCTGCGCGAGGCGGGCATCGACGCTGCCCGCCTGCGCGGGCGCGCAGCGCTGGCCAGCACCGAGACCGAGGTGGCCGAGACCGTCAAGGCCGGCCTGGCGGATGCCGGCTTCGGCATCCGCGCCGCGGCGCACCGCGACGGGCTGGGCTTCGTGCCGCTGGCCTGGGAAAGCGTCGACCTGGTCGTCTGGCGGCGCAGCGCCTTCGAGCCGCCGATGCAGGCCCTGCTGGCCTTCACCCGCACGCGCGCCTTCTCGCGGCACGCGCAGTCGCTGACCGGCTACGACGTCGCCGGCTGCGGCAGCGTGCTCTTCAACGCCTGAGCGTTCAGTCGAATGCCAGGGTGCCGTCGTCCAGGTCGGCGGCCGGCAGGTCGCCCCGGTCGGTCCAGTAGTCCTGGGTGTGCCGCCAGGGCAGGCGGTCGCCCTGCCTGGGCATCAGGTGCGCACCGCGCAGCACGTAGCCGGGGTTGAAGTTGTCGAGGTCGAACCAGGGCTTGAGCGGCATGTCCGCATCTCCGGCGCGCAGCGTCGGCGTCACCCGCGTGGCGTGGCGCTCGTCCATGTGCCGCAGCAGCCGGCATACGAAGTCCGAGATGAGGTCGGCGCGCAGCGTCCAGCTGGCGCGGAAATAGCCGAACACCCAGGCCATGTTCGGCACACCGGTGAACATCGTGCCGTGCCAGGTCACGGTGTCGCCGAAGTCCAGCGGCCGGCCGTCGATCGTGAAGCGGATGTCGCCGAGCACGCTCAGGTCGAAGCCGGTGGCGGCGATCACCACGTCGGCCTCGAGCAGCTCGCCGGACTTCAGCCGGATGCCGGTCTCGGTGAAAGTCTCGATCTCGTCGGTGACCACCGAGGCCTTGCCCTCCCGGACGGCGCGGAACAGGTCGCCGTCCGGAACGAAGGCGATCCGCTGGCGCCAGGGCTGGTAGCGCGGCGTGAAGTGGCGCTCGACGTCGAAGCCGGGCGGCAGGTGCGCGCGCACGCCCGCGATCAGTTCCTTCGCGAGCGTCTCGGGCTCCTCGAAGGCGCGCCTGGCAAGGCGGGCCTGGTCCTTGAGGATCTTGCGGCGCACGATCTCGTGGACCCACTCCTCCTGGATCTCGAGCTCGCGCAGCGTGTCGGCCAGCTCGTTGGCATTGCGGCCGGTCATGAAGTAGGTGGGCGAGCGCTGGAGCATGGTCACGTGGGCGCAGTCGCCGGCGATCGCAGGCACCAGCGTGGCCGCGGTGGCGCCGGAGCCGATCACCACCACGCGCTTGCCCTCCAGCGTCAGGTCCTCGGGCCAGGTCTGCGGGTGGACGATGCGCCCGCCGAAGCGCTCCATCCCCGGCCACTGCGGAACGTAGCCGGAATCGTGCCGGTAGTAGCCCTGGCACATCCAGAGGAAGCTCGCCGAGAAGCGCACCTGGGCGCCGTCGGCGGCGCGCGTCGCCTCGATCGTCCAGCGGCGGTCCTCGCCGGACCAGCTGGCGGCGGTGATCCGGTGGCCGTAGCGGATGTGGCGCGCGAGGTCGTTCTCCTCGATGACCTCGGCCATGTACCTGCGGATCTCGGCCGCCGTGGCGATCGGCGCTCCGGTCCAGGGCTTGAAGCGATAGCCGAAGGTGTAGAGGTCGCTGTCGGAGCGGATGCCCGGATAGCGGTGCGTGTGCCAGGTGCCGCCGAAATCGTCCTGCGCCTCGAGCACCACGAAGCGCTTGCCCGGGCATTGCGTGCTCAGGTGGTAGGCGCCGCCGATGCCGGAGATGCCTGCGCCCACGATCAGCACGTCGAAGTGCTCCACCTCCGATGCGCGGCGGACCTCCAGGGTCTCTGCGCTCGCTGCGTTCGTCTCCATCGCCCTTCGTCTCCTCGTCCCTGTGTCTTGTCGTTGCGGAGGCGGCGAAGCGCTGCCCCCGGCGGGTCCAGCCGCAAAACTTAGCATCGCCGCTGCGGCGGGCAAAACCGCCGCCGCAAAGCTCAGGGCGCGAACGCCACCGGCACGAAGCGCATGCCCGCGAGCCGGAAGCCGGCGCCGTCGGCGGCCAGCCCGTGCCGGGCGGCCGCATCGAGCACCGCCGCGGGATCGGCGACCTGCACCCAGGCGGTGGCCAGGTGCTCGGCGGTGCCTGAGGGCGCCGGGGCGAAGCGCACCGCGCCGAGGTCGAAATCCAGCCTGGGCCGTCCGGCATCGTCACGGACGGGGACGTCGATCAGGCTCGACCAGTGGGCGGCCAGCCCCGCGGGGTCAGGCCCCTCGACCTCCACCAGCGGGATGCCCTGGACCAGGTCCAGGCGCTGGGCGTCGCGCCAGTGCGGACCGGCGGGCCAGTAGTTGCCATCGAGGTCTTCGCCGCCGTCGCTGTGGTCGAACTCGAGCATGGTGGCGCGGCAGTCGCGCGGATGGAACTGCGAGCCGACGAAGCCCGGGTAGTCGAGCACGTGCGCGATGCGCACCCCCATCTGCTCGGCGCGGGCCCGCCGGGCCAGCGGATCGTCGCAGTCGAAGATCGCCATGTACCCGCCCACGCCGCGCGTGCGCTCGATGAAGCGGCCGGCGGCGGTGTCCTCGCGGGTCGGCGCGACGATCTCCAGGAAGGCATGCCCGAAGACGAACAGGGCGTTCTCCAGCCCGTACTTCGCGACCGCCGGATCGCGATGGCAGACCTCCAGGCCGAACACCGCCCGCACCGCCTCCTCCGCGGGCTGCAGCGCCGGAGCGGCCAGGGCGATCTGTCGAAGGTTCAGGTAGCTGCTCATCGGGACTCCTCGGTGGGCCCGGCCCGAGCCCGGGAGCGCGCGGCCGCCGTGCGGCGCGCAGGAGCTCGTGCGCTTCGGCGGCAGGCCGGGCAGGTTGCACGTGCCCACACCGTAGAGCCCCGGGCGGCGCTTGTCGATGCCGCCGCGACCCGCAACGGAACGCCGCGCACCCGTGCAGGATGCGCAGCGGCCGGCAGCCGCACGCCAACGCCCCCGCGGCGCCGCGCCCGCTCCGGCAGCCGTCGCCGAAACCCTCTACGATGTCGCCGGTACATTGAAAGAGCACGACATGACCGACTCCACACCGACTGCGCGGCGATCCGAGGAGGATCACGGCGTGCCGCTCTCCCAGCGCATCCGCGAGCGCCTGAAGGCCGCCCGCGTTCGCTTCCACGCCAACGACAACATCGCCGACTTCATCGAACCGGCGGAGCTGCCGCTGCTGCAGGCCGAGGTCGAGGAGAAG
>JBKHVS010000220.1:0-3911 GCA_046569945.1 Gammaproteobacteria bacterium
AACTGCCCGGTGAGCTTCACCCCGCCGTTGAAGTGCGTCAGGTACTTCATGAACAGGTCGGTGGTGTCCCGCCCGTACGCGTAGTCGGGCCCGATCGTCATCCAGTTGGTGAGCCCCCGCTCCTTGGCGATCTGGCCGGCGTAGCTGCCCGCGCTGATGGCGTCGTGCGCGGCCTGGCGGGCGACGCGGAACGCGTTCTTGATCTGCAGCTTGGGATCGGCGGTGAGCGAGGAGGTCTCGGAGCAGACGTGGACCGTGAGCGTGCCGAGATCGCGAGCCACCTCGTGCACCGCGAACGCGCCGCTCGAGGCCTCGCAGTCGAGGACGAAGTCGACCTTGTCGCCGTTGATCATGTCGCGGGTGACCTTGGCCGCGAGCTCGGGCTTGCCCTGCGAGTCGCGCACGACCAGTTCGATCTTGCGACCGTTCAGGCCGCCGGCGGCGTTGAAGGCGTCGGCCTCGAGCTGGGCGGCATTGCGCGACGAGATGCCGAGCTGGGCGACGCGGCCCGACAGGATGGTGGGCACGCCGATCTTGATCGGCTGCGCCTGCGCCCTGACGATTGCCGGGAAGCCTGCGACTGCCGCTGCCGCGCCGGCAGCCTTGAGAGCGGTTCGCCGGCCCTGCGCCGGCGCCTTCGGTCCGTGATGCGACATGAGCGTTGTCTCCTCGTTTGGATTTCCGGATGCCGGCGCGCGCCCACGGATCGTGGGCAGGCCGGACCGAGGCGCTCGTTTCTAGCGAACGATGAGCCGTGGTTCATGATTTTAGGCAGCGCCATCGGCGCTGTCAAGCAGCTCAGCCGCCCAGCCCCACCACCGGCCGCTTCTCCAGCGTCCACTGATGCAGCGAGCCGTCGTAGAGCCGCGTGTCCTTGTTGCCCAGCACCTCGCTGAGCACGAACCAGAAGCCGGTGGCCTGGTGGCCGGTGTTGCAGTAGGCGATCGTGGGCTCGCTCTCGGACAGGCCCAGCTGCCTGAAGAGCGCCCGGTAGGTGGCGGCATCGAGGTAGTAGGCAGCGGGCCCGACGTTCTTCGAGATCAGCTCCTGGGCGAAGGGCTTCGAGCCCGCGATGTGGCCGGCCTGGGTGACCGCGCCGCTCTTGGAGAGGCCGTAGTGCTGCGCGATCGGCCGCGCATCCACCAGCTGCCGGTTCTTCTGCTCCGAGGCCTGCGCGGTCTGCTCGCTGCTGGCCAGGATGGCGCTGCGCTCCTCCGTGACCGTCCAGTCGCCGGCCTTCGGCTGCGCCAGCGTCGTGCTCACCGGCTTCTCCGCGGCGAGCCAGGCGGTGGTGCCGCCGTTGAGGATGGTCACGTTGTCCTCGCCAAAGTACTTGAACTGCCAGTAGAGCCGGGCCGCCTCGTTGAGGTCGCTGTAGTTCTCGCCCAGCGAGACGATGACGATCGCGTCGCCGCGGTCGATTCCCCAGGAGCGGACCAGCTTCTCGAAGTCCGCCCGCTCGGGACCCATGAAGCGCACCTTCAGCCCGTCCACCATGCGGTCCACGCGCAGCCTGGAGAAGTCGACCGGCACCGAGCCCGGCAGGTGACCGCCGATCTCGGACAGCACCCGCTTGCCGGTCTTCCTGTCGGTGACGTACCGGGGCGCGGTCGTGAAGGTCTCGGGGTCGGGGCGGAACTCGAGGATCCGCACCTTGTCGATGTTCCCGGCGACCCAGGCAACGTCCACCAGCGGCCCGGGAACCTGCAGGGCCAGTGCGGCCTGCGCGAAGAACCAGAGGGCTGCCGCAGCGGCCTTGGCGAAGATCAGTCTCATGCTCGTCTCCCTTTGAACGTGTTCGATCGTCTGCTCATTGCGTGCTGCCCGCCGGCCCGCGGCGGTGCCTCACCCGGAGTCCAGCGCGGCCTCGATCGCGCGCACCTGCGAGGGCAGGCACACCGCGCATTCGCTGACCACGTGCAGCGTCCGGTCCTCCAGCACCTGCCGGCGGGCGGCCCGCCCCCCGGAGGCATCGAGCGCCAGCGCGCGCGCCGCGATCCGCGCGTCGCGCTGCGCGAGCACCTGCTCGAGCTGCGGCCGGAAGAGCAGCGGCATCGCGCCGAGCCAGCGGTTCAGCGGGCGCGACGGCCGGGCCAGGTCCAGCTCGAACCGGCGCGCGAGTCTGAGCACCGCCGGTGCGTCGCGCCAGGTTTCGCCGGTGACCCAGCGGTTCGTGGAGAAGACCCGGGTCGGCTGGCCGAAGGCGTCCACCGACAGGCCGAGCAGGTGGACGAAGCGGCGACGCATCCCCACCGGGGCACGGTGCGGGCTCGCGAAGAGGTGGAAGTGGCCGAGTTCGCCGGGCGCGCGCTCCGAGGCATCGTGGGCGTGGAAGTAGGCGAGCCCGCCCTGGCGGGGATCGAAGATGTCGCCGTCGGGGTAGTGCGCCCACTCGATGCAGGCGGGCGCGCCGCCGCCCCCGGGCGCGATCGCCTCGGTGAGCACCGAGGCACCGCGCCGGGCGAGCGTACGCATCGCGGACACCGCCGTGCGGGCGGCGTCGAGCATGGCCTGCAGCTCGCGCCGCGGCCGCCTGGCGAGCGCGGCGCCGGCATCCGAAGGCATCACGGGTCGATCCGTGCCACGGGCACCGTCGCGGATCAGTCCTTGCCAGGCGCGCAGGGGTTCTTCGCCCGGCCCCGCGCGGGTGCGCAGGGGTTGCCGGGCGCGCACGGATTCTTCGCGCGACGGCGCTCGGGCGCGCAGGGATTGCCCGGCGCGCAGGGGTTGTGCGCTCGGGTCTGGGTGCGCGTGCGCGCCGGCGCGCAGGGATTCTGCGCCTGGGTCTGCGCACGGGCGCGTGCCGGCGCACAGGGATTGCCCGCCTGCGCGCGCACCGCGGTCGCCGGCGCGAGCGCCGCGACCGCCAGCGCGAGCGCCGGCAGCGCGCGCGAGAGCGAGCGGGCAGCCGGGCGCGCCCGGCGGGAAGTCGTGGTCGAAGCCATGGTGGATCCTCTCGTTGGAATCAGGTCAGGAGCGCGCCGGCTGGCGGCGCTCGATGCGCGAACCGAGCACCCAGGCGCCCGCGGCCACGCCGACCAGCAGGGCGAGCACCGCCCAGGTGGGCAGGCCGAGCAGCTGCGGCAGGGTCTGGGCCTCCGGGCCCTCGCCCGCGACCAGGAAACCCTCGAGCGACTCGTACACGCCGGCGAAGGCCCAGGTGCCCGCCACGAGGCCGGCCAGGAACGCGAGCGCGTCGACCTTCCCGGAGAACAGCCCGACCATCGAAGTGCCCGGGCAGTAGCCACCGACCGCGAAGCCGATGCCCACCAGCGCGCCGCCGGCGAGCACCGCCCAGAGGAAGGTGGTCGGCGTGTAGATGTCCACGGGGTCGATCGCACCGCCCCACTCCAGCAGCGCGAGCCCGCCCGCGGCCACCAGGATCGCGGTGAACATCACCTTGAACACCGTCCAGTCGGTGAGCCGCAGCTGCGCGGTGAGCTTGCAGGGGCTCGAGAAGCCCGCACGCTGCAGCACGTAACCGAAGAGAACCCCGCACAGCAGGCCGGAGAGCGCTCCCGCATCCATCATCGGCAGGGTCATTGCCAGGCCCTCCGCAGCAGCAGGCTCGCCACGATGCCCACGACGAAGAAGCCGCCCAGGAAGACGAAGCCGGCCACCGCCAGCGTCGCCGAGCCGGACAGCCCCATGCCGCTGGTGCAGCCGGCGGCGAGCCGCGCGCCGAAGCCGGACGCGGCACCGCCCAGCAGCGCGAGCGCCACGCGCCCGCCCGTGGACAGCCGGCGGGCGCCGTCCACCTCGAAGCGGAAGCTTCGGCTGGCCAGGCTCGCGAGCAGCGCGCCGATCGCCACGCCGATCACCTGCCAGGTGATCCAGGCGTCGAGCGGGTTGCGCCCGTCCTCGACCATGCCGCCGAAATAGCTGTTGGCCTCGGTGGCGGCCGGCGCCAC
>JBKHVS010000221.1:0-3905 GCA_046569945.1 Gammaproteobacteria bacterium
CAGTGCGTTCGCCCAGCGCCGGCCCCCGGCCTGGAAGGGCTGAGCATTGATCCAGCCTTGACGCCGCAGGGTCGCTGCGGTTTCGTCGCCCTCACTACTGATGCAGAATGGTGCTCGAATCTGCATCAAGGAGCCGACCGATGCGAACCACGGTCACCGTCGACGACAACCTCGTCGAGCAGGCGCTGGCGCTTGCCGAACCGGGAATGCCAAGGAGCGCCCTCTTCAGGGAAGCATTGCTGGCGTTCATCCGCCAGCAGGCCGCGCGCCGGCTGGCGGCGCTGGCCGGGCAGGCCCCCGACATGCCGGACGTTCCGCGCCGGCGCCTTGCAAAGAGCGACGCGTGAAGCTGCTGGCCGACACATCGGTCTGGATACGGCACTTCCGCGGCAGGACCACTGCGCTGCAAGCCCTGCTGCAGGAGGGGCTGATCGTGATGCACCCCTGGGTGCGGCTCGAGCTTGCGCTCGGGACGCCACCGCGCAGGGCGCAGACGCTGGCATGGCTGGCGCAGATGGAGATGCTGCCCCTGGCCACCCTGGAAGAGCTCGAGAACTTCATCGAGCGGCGCGGCTTGCACGACCAGGGGATCGGACTGGTCGATGCGGCACTCCTCGCGTCGGTGCTGCTGCGGCCCGGAACCCGGCTCTGGACCTTCGACAAGGCGCTCGATGCGCTTGCTGCACAGTTCGGCTGCGCCCACCAGGCCTGAACGCACCCGCATCGTCCGACAACCATTTCTTCCCAAGGCAAGTAAATGAACCAGCAAGCGCAACCCATCCTCCTCCACGGCATCCCCTTCTCCCAGCCCGTTCGCGCGGTCATGTGGCTGCTGCTCTACAAGCGGATGCCGTTCAGGATGGTGCCCGTCAGCCCAGGCTCGAAGAGCGAGGGCGGCAGCCGCAGCCCGGCCTATCTCGCCAGGAACCCCGGCGGCACCATTCCCATGCTCGAGGAGCCCGACACCGGCTTCGTGCTCGGCGAGGCGCACGCCATCCTCTGCTACCTGAGCAACAGGCACGGCTGGACCGACGTCTATCCCGCGGACCCCAGGGAGCGCGCCCTGGTGGACTGGTACCTGCACTACCACCACCGAAACGTGCGCGAGGCGTCCATCGGGCTGGTGGCGCCCAAGGTCCGCAAGGACCTGAACATCCCCGAGGAAATGCAGCAGGCAGCGCGCGGCGGACTCACGCGGGCGCTGCGCGCCATCGACACGGGCTGGCTGGCCCGATCGCCCTACCTCGCCGGCGATCGGCTCACGCTGGCCGACTTCGCCGCCTACGTCGAGATCGGCCAGCTGCAGCCCGAGTTCACCAACCTGTTCGACTTCGAGCCCTTCCCCAACGTGCGCGTCTGGCTGGCCCGTATGAAGCAGGTCGACGGACATGACGACGCCCACGTGGCGCTGGCGGCGCTGGGCGACATCAGCGTCGAGGCGCCGACGATGGAGGCGCTGAAGGACGCGAACATGAGCGCGCTGAAGGCGGTGAAGCAGAGGGTTGCGGAGTTCGGCTGAGGAAGTCCCGCGCGATGAACCGGCTCCAATCCGAACTGCTTCGCCTCTACCTTCCACGCCCTGCCGCGGAGCATGCCGCCGACCCCGCGTCCGCGGGCCTGGTCGACGCCCGCGGCAGCACCCGCGCGCTGGTGCTCGAGGTGGCCCGGCCGGCGGACTGGGAGCCGCTCGCCAGGGTCTGGCGCGGCGTCCAGACCGACCTGGAGCTTCCGGCGCCCGCGGTCGCGGTCTCTGGAACCGATGGGCTGCAGGTCTGGTTCTCCCTTGCCGAGCCAGCTCCGGTCCGTGACGCCCACGCCTTCCTCGAGGCGCAGCGCCTGCGCTACCTGCCGGACCTGCCGTCCGCGCGGGTGCGCATGATGCCCACCGAAGCTTCGGCGCCATCCGCCGCCGCGGCGCATGCGGCGCTGGCGCCGGCCGAGCAGGCGGAGGAGGGCCGCTGGTCGGCGTTCGTGGCGCCAGACCTTGCGGCGCTTTTCACGGAAACCCCCTGGCTCGACATCGCGCCCGGCATCGACGGTCAGGCGGACCTGCTGTGCCGGCTGAAGAGCATCGGCCGGGACGACTTCGACGCGGCGCGCGCGCAGCTCGCGCCGGCGGAGTCAGCGACGGCCGCCGGAGCGGCACAGCGAACGGCATCCGGCGTCGCCCCCGCGGTGCGCAGCGAAAGCCAGGCCGAGAACGCCCGGGCCGCCGGCTCGCTGGAGCCTCGTGAATTCCTCCTCCGGGTCATGCGCGACGAATCCGTGCAACTCGCCCTGCGGATCGAGGCCGCGAAGGCGCTGCTGCTGCACCCGGAAGACGCTGCGCTCAGGCGCGTCGGCTAGCGCCCGCCAGCCTGACCCCTCGGCAGACGCGCCGGGGCCGGCGCATCCCCGGCTGCTGCGCGCCGGTCAGTCCTTGCGCCCCGCCTCGCGGGCGGCCGCGTACATCGAAGGCGTGGCGCCCGCATGACCGAGGAACTCGCGCAGGTGCTTGACCCCGTGCACGTCCAGCACGTTGGAGTGATGCGGCCGGTGCAGGATTCCCTCGGCGCCGTTGAGCAGCACGCGGATGCGCGCACCGGACAGCGGCTCCATCTCCGCCCCCAGGTGACCCAGCAGCGACTCCACCTCGCGCCAGTGGATGTTGCCGCTGATGGGGTCGTGGAAGACGGTCTTAAGCAGTTGCTCGTGCTTGTGGCTCACGTCCGCACCTCCGGCACCTCGGCGCCCGGCGAAGCGGCCGGGCTCGCAGGCCCTCTGCCCGATCCTCAGCCCCGCTCGATCCGCAGCAGCGCCCCGAACATCGAGCCCCGCCCGATCTCGACCACGTCCGCGGCGTCGGCCGCGACGCGCGCGTCGACGCCCTGCGCCACCAGCCCTTCGAGCATCGCGCGCGGATGCGGCGCATGCAGCACCAGCGCGTACATCCCCTCGGGATTGGCCTCCAGGTGCGCAGCCACTGCCGCGGCGAAGGGACGCGTGCGGTCGCGCACCGACACCAGCTCGATGACGCCGCCGGCGGGCGGGTGCACCAGCACCCGCTCCACGCCGCGGATCTCGTCCGCCATCGGCGGATCCGCGCGCAGCCCCAGGCGCTCGCCGTAGACCTGCGCTGCCGCCTGCAGGTCCTTCACCGCGATGATCACTCGCTGCACGCCGGACAGCGGCGCCGCAGGCGTGCCCGGCGGCGCCTTGCGGTCGAAGGACTTCACCGGATACACGCGGATCAGCACGCCGTGCGTGGAGTTGGGGTGGATGTCGCGCCCGCCCGCCCCTTCCATCAGCGGCAGCACGTTCAGGCCGCGCCCGGCGAGCACTTCGGCCTCGGCATCGGGGTCCGGCGCCTCGAGCATCAGCGCGAACAGCCCCTGGCCGCGCCGGTCCAGGAAGCGCTGCAGGCTCTGGCACAGCGGCGCATCCGGCACCTCGGGGCTCATCAGCTCGATGTTGCTGCCCCCTTCGGGCACGCACATCGCGATCCGTGCGCCCAGGGTCGGCAGGGTTTCATCGGAGGCGTCGATGACGGGGACGCCCAGCCTGTTGCGGAAGGTGTCGAGGATCCCCTGGAAATCTCCGGTGGCGATGGCGATGCGGGGCATGCCGGTGATCATGGTGCTCGCTCCTGGTGGCGTGACGACCGGCCCATCTTGCCCCAGTCGATCAGGCCGCGATAGCCCTGGCGATCTCCTCCTCCACGTCGCCCAGCCGTTCCTTTCCGAACCACATCTCGTCACCGACGAAGAAGGTCGGCGAGCCGAAGGCGCCGCGTGCATGCGCGGTCTCGGTGTTGGCGATCAGCCGCTGCTTGACGTCGGGATCCTGCGCAGCGGCCATCAGCGCGGGGCCGTCGAGGCCCGCTGCCGCCAGCGCTGCAAGGATCACCTCGTCCTCGGCCATGTTCT
>JBKHVS010000222.1:0-3828 GCA_046569945.1 Gammaproteobacteria bacterium
GATATAGTTGATCGGACGCCGCGCCGTGCGGCAAACCGTTTCGTTGCGGGAGGCTTCGCCGATGAGTTCCACCCACTTCCGCCAGGGATTCGCACGCTCCGCACTGGCGCTGGCGCTCTGCGCCATCCTCGCCGCTGCGGTTCTCTCCGGGCCCGCCGTCGCCCAGGACCGGCCGCAGCTGCCCACCGCGCAGGTGCGCAGCCTGCAGGCAGGGGCAACCTATCTCGCCGACGGCCAGGTGGAGTCGGTGCGCCAGACCGTGATCGCCTCACAGGTGTCCGGCCAGATCGTTGCGCTGACCGTCAAGGCCGGGGATGCGGTGAAGGCGGGCCAGTTGCTGGCGCGCATCGACGCGCGCGCCGCCGTGCAGAACCAGGCGGCCAGCGCGGCGCAGCTGGCTGCGGCGCGGGCCCAGCTCACCGCCGCCGACCGCAGCCTCGAGCGCACCCGGCAGCTGGTCGCGCAGAAGTTCCTGAGCGCCAGCACGCTCGATCGCGTGGAGGCCGAGCAGCGCGCCGCGGCCGAGACCGTCAAGGCGCTGCAGGCTCAGACCGCCGGTGCCGCGACGCAGACCGGCTGGCACACCCTGGTCGCTCCCTTCGATGCGATCGTCAGCAGCGTGACCACCGAGCTCGGCGACACCGCGATGCCCGGCAAGCCCCTGATGCACCTGCAGGACCCGGTCGCGCTGCGCGTCGCGGTCAACGTGCCGGCCGGCGTCGCGGCGCGGCTGGACACCTCGGCCGGCGCCGAGGTCGAGATTCCCGACGCGCCAGAGCAGGCGCGCCGGCCGCAGGTGTCGCGGACGACCCTGGTGGCGGCAGCCGACCCGGTGAGCCATACCCAGCTGGTGCGGCTCGACCTGCAGCGCGGCACGGCGGGCCTCACGCCGGGGCTCTTCGCCCGTGTCCGACTGCCCCTGGCCGCCCTGCGCGAGCCCACCGCGGGCGCGGGACGGGTCGCGGTGCCGCTGGCCGCGGTGGTGAGCCGGGGCGACCTGCGGGGCGTCTACGTGGCCGGCGAGGGCGGCAGCTACCTGCTGCGCCAGGTCCGGCTGGGACGCACGCATGGCAACGAGATCGAAGTGCTTTCGGGCCTGTCGGAAGGCGAGCGCGTCGCTCTCGATCCGATCGCCGCGGCACGCGTCGCCGGGCTGGTGAGCGCCGCCGGGGAAGCGAAATGAGCGGACCGGCACAGGATCGGGAGGAGACGCCCGGCGCGCCGGCGCCCGCCGCGCCCGAACGGCTCGGCGTGTCCGGCCGGATCGCGCGCTACTTCCAGGATGCGCAGCTCACGCCGCTGCTGGCGCTGGTCGCGCTGCTGGTGGGCCTCTTCGCGGTGTTCGTCACGCCCCGCGAGGAGGAGCCGCAGATCGACGTGACCATGGCCAACGTGCTCATCCAGTTCCCGGGCGCGTCGGTGGACGACGTCGAGTCGATGGTGGCGCTGCCGGCCGAGCAGGTGCTCTCGCAGATCGCCGGCATCGAGCACACCTATTCGGTGTCGCGCCCCGGCATGGCGGTGCTCACCGTCCAGTTCGAGGTAGGGGTGCCGCGCTCCGAGGCGGTGGTGCGGCTGCACGACGTGCTGCAGGCCAACCAGGACTGGCTGCCCCAGGGCCTGGGCGTGATGCCGCCCGTGGTCAAGCCCAAGGGGATCGACGACGTGCCGATCGTCACGCTCTCGCTGCACTCGCGCGACGAGCGGCAGGGTGCTGCGGACCTCGAACGCGTCGCCCACGCGATGGAAGCCGAGCTCAAGCGGGTCGCCGGCGTGCGCGAGGTGGCCACGGTCGGCGGGCCGGGCAGGGTGGTGCGCGTCGAGCCCGACATCCAGAAGCTCAATGCCTACTCGGTGACGCTGGCCGAGCTGCGCGGCACGCTCGCGGCGGCCAACATCGGCCAGCCGCTCGGCGAATCGATCGCAGGCAACTCCACCGTCGCGATCGAGACCGGCGACTTCCTGGCCAGCGCGCCCGAGGTCGCCGAACTGCTGGTCGCGGTGCGCGGCGGCAAGCCCGTCTACGTGCGCGACCTTGCCCGCGTCGAGGACGGGCAGCCGTCGCCGGCCCGCTACGTCTGGCATGCGGACGTGGTGCGCGGCGACGACGGCAGCGTGCGCCTCGACAAGCGCCCGTCGGTGACCATGTCGCTCACCAAGAAGCCCGGCGAGAACGCGGTGGCGGTGGCCGAGCGCATCGGCGAGCGGCTGGAAGTGCTGCGCAACACGGTGATCCCGGCCGAGGTGGACGTCGATGTCACCCGCGACTACGGCGCCACCGCCGGCGAGAAGGCCTCGACGCTGATCAAGAAGCTGCTGTTCGCGACCGCATCGGTGGTGGCGCTGGTCTTCTTCGCGCTGGGCCGGCGCGAGGCGGCGATCGTCGGCATCGCGGTGATCCTCACGCTCACCGCCACGCTGTTCGCGTCCTGGGCCTGGGGCTTCACGCTGAACAGGGTGTCGCTCTTCGCGCTGATCTTCTCGATCGGCATCCTGGTCGACGACGCGATCGTGGTGGTGGAGAACATCCACCGCCACCGCGCGCTCGACCCCCACGCGAAGATGCTCGACATCATCCCGCGCGCGGTCGACGAGGTGGGCGGGCCGACGATCCTCGCCACGCTGACGGTGATCGCGGCGCTGCTGCCGATGGCCTTCGTGAGCGGGCTGATGGGCCCCTACATGGCGCCCATCCCGATCAACGCCAGCCTCGGCATGCTGATCTCGCTGGCGATCGCCTTCGTGCTCACGCCCTGGATGTCGGCGCGCTGGCTGGGCAAGCATGCCGCGCACGACCCGCAGGGCGGGCCCGGCGGCAGGCTGATGCCCATGGCCGAGCGCGTCTTCGGCCCGCTGCTCGACCCCAAGCGCGGCGGACGCAACCGCCTGGTGCTCTGGCTCGCGGTGCTGGTGCTGATCGTGGGCTCGGTGGCGCTGCCGGTGGCTCAGCTCGTGGTGCTGAAGATGCTGCCCTTCGACAACAAGTCGGAGTTCCAGGTGGTGGTCGACATGCCGGTGGGCACCCCGGTGGAGCGCACCAGCGCGGTCCTCGACGAGCTGGCGCGCTCGCTTGCGCAGGCGCCCGAGGTCACCAGCGTGCAGGCCTATGCCGGCACCGCGGCGCCGATCAACTTCAACGGCCTGGTGCGCCAGTACTACCTGCGCTCGGGCGCGGAGATGGGCGACCTGCAGGTCAACCTCGTCGACAAGGCGCACCGCGACGCCAAGAGCCACGAGATCGCGCAGCGGGTGCGGCCCGCGCTCGCCGAGATCGGGGCCCGCCACGGCGCGTCGGTGAAGGTGGTGGAGGTGCCGCCCGGCCCGCCGGTGATGAGCCCGATCGTCGCCCAGGTCTACGGCCCGGACGCGGCCTCGCGCGAGGCCCTTGCCGTCGAGGTGCGCAAGGTCTTCGAGGCGACGGACGGGGTGGTCGACATCGATTCCACGCTGATCGCCGTGGCGCCGAAGTCGCGCCTGGTGATCGACCGCCGCAAGGCCGCGCAGGCGGGCATCAGCCAGCAGGACATCGTCGCGACGCTGTCTCTGGCGCTCGCCGGCCAGCCTGTCACCTACCTGCACGACGGCAGCAAGTATCCGGCGCCGGCGCTGCTGCGGCTGTCGGACGCCGACATCGCAGACCTGGAGGCCGTGCTGCGCCTGCCGCTGCGCGCCGCCGACGGACGCACCGTGCAGATGCGCGAGTTCGTGAGGGTCACGCCTGCGCAGCGCGACAAGCCGCGCTACCGCAAGGACCTGCTGCCGGTGGAGTACGTGATGGCGGATGCCGCGGGCCGGATCGATTCGCCGCTGTATGCGATGTTCGGCATG
>JBKHVS010000223.1:0-3766 GCA_046569945.1 Gammaproteobacteria bacterium
CCACCGACAGCGTCGACCAGCCGCGCCGGGACAGCCGGGGCGCCGCCCAGCCCAGCGCCAGGTAGGCGAACATCAGCACGGTGTTGAACACGAAGAGCGCGCGCGCCGATTCGTCCAGCCCCATGCCCAGCACCTGGCGGAACCAGGGACCGATCCAAAGGCTCTGGAAGGCGATGAAGCTCGACTGGATCAGCATCGCCGGGATCGCGAAGCGCCAGAAATAGGGCGTGGAGAACACCGTGAGATAGCCGGCCCACTGAGACTCGCCCTTCCTGGGCGGCTGCATCGGCTCGTGCGGCAACAGGAAGAAGATCGCCGCGCTGGCGCAGGCCAGCAGCGCCGCCGAGACCCAGAACACGCCGCGCCAGCCCAGCAGCGGCAGCGCCAGCTGAACCGGCACCGTGGTGACCAGCGCGCCCAGCGTGCCGGCCACCAGCATCCAGGCGGCGAGCTGCTGCTGCCGCTCGGCCGCGTACCAGAAGCGGAAGGCGCGCAGCGAGCACATCAGCGCGCCGGCCACGCCGGCGCCGATCAGCGCCCGCCCGATCCAGAGCATCGTCGGCCCGGTGGCCAGCGCGAACACGCCGCAGCCGGCCGCGGCCACCAGCAGCAGCGAGGCGTCGACCCGGCGCGAGCCGAAGCGGTCGAGCCAGATGCCCAGCGGCAGCTGCAGCAGCGAGAAGCCGAGGAAGTAGGCCGCCGACAGCGAGCCGAGCTCCGCGTTGGTCAGGCCGAATTCCCGGGTTAGCTCCGGCGCGATCACCGCGTTCACCGAACGCAGCGCGAAGGACAGGAAGTAGCCCGCGGCAAAGCACGCGAACACGACGACCGCCGGGCGGCCACGCAGCGGATTCGGATTCGGGCTCAAGGAACTGCGGGCGTGAGCCGGAAGGAGCCGAGGAAGGTGCGCGCCTGCTCGTCGTCGAGCGACGGGCCCAGCGCCACCCACTGGTAGGCGCGGTCGCCGCGGCTCGCGAAGCCGGCGCGCATCGTCACCTTCTGCTCGCGCACTCGGCCGTCCGCATCGACGCGCACCCCGTGCTCGTCACCCAGCCGCGCACCGGCGCCGTCGACCACCGGCACGCGCACCGCCACCGCCTCGCGCTCGGTTCCCCCGATGTTCTGCAGCATGCCGGCGCGCATCGACGCGACGGCGGCCGCACGGGTGGCGGGATCGTCGCTGGGCAGCGCTGCGACCGCCACGGTGAAGGAGGCCTCGCCGACCCGCGCGCCCTGCATGGTCATGGGCACCTCGAGCGAATCGAGGCGGATGGTGCGGGTCATGGTCGCAGGCTTGCCGGGCAGCATCACCAGGTAACCCTGCTCGGTGGAGCGGACTTCGCGCCAGTTGTATTCGGGCGAGCACGCGGCCGCCATTGACGCCGCGAGCGCGGCCAGCAGGAATCTCATCGGATAATGGTAGCAGCCGGCCTACACAGGAGACCCAGCCATGATCTACGAGTTCAAGTGCCGCGCCACCGGAACGGTGGTGATGACCCAGAAGGTGGCGGAGCGCATCCTCGCCATCATCGGCAAGGAGCCCGGCGCGCAGGGAATCATCCTGCCCGACCGGATGCCGGACGCGATCCGCGCGCTCGAGGCCGCCGTCGAGGCGGAGCGTGAAGCCGAGCGCCGCGCCAAGGAAAGCACCGCGGAGGCGGCCCGCGAAGACGACGAAGAGGGCGAGGAGAAGGATCGCACCCCGGTCGTCAGCCTGGGGCAGCGCGCCTGGCCCTTCATCCAGATGCTCAAGGACGCTGCCGCGGCGGAGCGCGAGATCACCTGGGGCGCCTGAGTGAGGATCGTCACCGCGGCCGAGGCCGCGGCGCTGGTGCCCGACGGCGCCACGGTGGCCAGCGCCGGCTTCGTCGGCGCCGGCCATGCCGAGGCGGTCACTGCGGCCATCGAGCGCCGCTTCCTCGAGCAGGGCCTGCCGCGCGACCTCACTCTGGTGTACTCGGCGGGCCAGGGTGACCGCGGCCACCGCGGCGTCAACCACTTCGGCCATCCCGGGCTCACCCGGAGGATCGTCGGCGGCCACTGGCGCACCGCCCCCAGGCTGATGAAGATGGCGGTCGACGGCAGCGCGCAGGCCTACAACCTGCCGCAGGGCGTCATCTCCCACCTGTACCGCGCGATCGCCGGCGGCAGGCCGGGAGTCATCACCAGGGTCGGGCTGCACACCTTCGTGGACCCGCGACATGGCGGCGGCAAGCTCAACGCCGCCGCCACCGAGGACCTGGTGGAGCTGATCGAGATCGGCGGCGAGGAATACCTGCGCTACAAGCCGATGCGCATCGACGTCGCGCTGCTGCGCGGCACCACCGCCGACGACCGTGGCAACGTCACCACCGAGCACGAGCCCTTCCACCAGGAGCTGCTGGCCACCGCGCAGGCGGCGCGCAACTCCGGCGGCATCGTCATCGTCCAGGTCAAGCGCCTCACCCGCGAGCACGCCAGCCCGCAGCTGGTGCGCATCCCCGGAATCCTGGTGGACTACGTGGTGGTCGCGGGCGAGGATCCCGAGACCCACTCGATGACCTTCGGCGAGTACTACAACCCGCTCTACACCGGGGAGACGAAGCCGCCGGCAACTGCCGCCGCGCCGCGCGCGCGGCTGCCGCTCGACATGCGCAAGATCATCCAGCGCCGCGCGCTGCTGGAGCTCGAGCGGGCGCGGCCGAAAGTGGTGAACCTGGGCATCGGCATCCCCGCGGGCATCGGCGCGGTGGCGCGCGAGGAGGGGGTGGGCGGCTTCGTCCTCACGGTGGAGGCCGGCCCCATCGGCGGCACGCCCGCCGAGGGCCTGTCCTTCGGCGCCAGCGAGAACCCGGAGGCGATCGTCGATCAGCCGGCGCAGTTCGACTTCTACGACGGCGGCGGGCTCGACATGGCCTTCCTCGGCCTGGCCGAGCTCGACGTGCAGGGCAACGTCAACGTCAGCATGTTCGGCAAGGGCGCCGAGCGCATCGTCGCCGGCGTGGGCGGCTTCATCAACATCACCCAGTCCACCCGGCGGCTGGTGTTCATGGGCACGCTGACCGCGGGCGGACTGCAGGTAGCCACCGGCGACGGCCGGCTGCGCATCGTCAGCGAGGGCCGCGCGCGCAAGATCGTCCCGCAGGTCGAGCACCTGTCCTTCAACGGACCCTATGCGGAGCGCCAGGGCACCGAGGTGCTCTACGTCACCGAGCGGGCGGTGTTCCGGGTGATCGGCGGCCGGCTGACGCTGGTGGAGATCGCGCCCGGCATCGACCTGGAGCGCGAGGTGCTCGCACACTGCCCGCCGGGCATCGTGGTGGCGGAGGACCTGAAGACCATGGACGAGCGGATCTTCCACGAACGGGTGATGCGGGAAGCGTAGGTGGCGCGGCCGAGAGCGACAGAAGGATTGACCGGTCCTTTGCGGCCGCGTAGTCTGTTTCTGTACATTCTGTACTTAATGAACCTGCAATGCCCCAGATCAACCTGCACGTCAGCGCCGAGTTCGAGGCCTCGCTCGAGGCACTGATGCGCCATCGCGGCCTGCGCAGCAAGTCCGAGGCCATCCGGCTCGCCGTGCAGGAGGCGGCAGCCCCCTACCGCGCCTCCGCGCCACGCGACTTCTCGCTGCTCGAGAGCCTGCTGCCGCAACCGGCGCCCGGCCGGCCGGCCATGGCCAGCCTCCAGGCCGAGCTCGACCGCGAGATGGACGACACCCTCGCGGCAACCCCCGCAGCAGCACGGGCGCCGGGCTCTTCGGCACCGGCGCCGGGCCCTGCAGCGC
>JBKHVS010000224.1:0-3762 GCA_046569945.1 Gammaproteobacteria bacterium
CTGGGCCAGAACTTGGCCTGCCGCACCCAGGGCAGCGGGAATGCAGCCTCTTCGCGCGAGTAGCCGTGCGGCCAGTCCGCAGCGATCGCGCTTGCAGTGTGCGGGGCGTTGCGCAACGGATTGTCGAGGCGGTCCAGCGCGCCCGAGCGCACCCGTTCGATCTCGCCGTGGATCGCGATCATCGCGTCGCAGAACCGGTCGAGCTCCTCCTTCGGTTCTGACTCGGTGGGCTCGACCATCAGCGTGTCGGGCACCGGGAAGGAGAGGGTCGGCGCGTGGAAGCCGTAGTCCATCAGGCGCTTGGCGACGTCCTCGGCGCTGATGCCGCACTCGGGCTTCAGGCGCCTGAGGTCCAGGATGCACTCGTGCGCCACGAGGCCCTGCTGTCCTGCATAGAGGACCGGGAAGCGGTCGCGCAGCCGCCGCGCGACGTAGTTCGCGTTCAGGATGGCGAACTCGCTCGCCTTGCGGATGCCGTCGGCGCCCATCATGCGGATGTACATCCAGGAGATGGCGCAGACGAGCGCGCTGCCGAAGGGCGCAGCGGACACCGAGCCCGGCGCCTGCACGTCAGGGCGGCCGGCGGCGATCGCGGCGCCGGTGTCGAAGGGATCGGAGGGCAGGTGCGGCGCCAGGTGGGCGGCGACCGCGATCGGACCCATTCCGGGCCCGCCGCCGCCGTGCGGGATGCAGAAGGTCTTGTGCAGGTTGAGGTGGCAGACGTCGGCGCCGATCGCCCCGGGCCGGGCCAGGCCGGCCAGCGCGTTGAGGTTGGCGCCGTCCATGTAGACCTGGCCGCCGGCTTCGTGCACCGCCGCGCAGGCCTCGCGGATGCCGGGCTCGAACACGCCATGGGTCGACGGGTAGGTGACCATCAGCGCGGCCAGCCGGTCGCGATGCTGCGCGATCTTCGCGCCGAGGTCGGCGGTGTCGATGTTGCCGGCCGCATCGCAGGCGACCACCACGATGCGCAGGCCCATCATCTGCGCCGAGGCCGGGTTGGTGCCGTGCGCCGACGACGGGATCAGGCATACGTCGCGATGGCCCTGCCCGCGCGCCCGCTGCCAGCTCCGGATGGCGAGCAGGCCTGCGTACTCGCCCTGCGCGCCTGAGTTCGGCTGGAAGGAGACGGCAGCGAAACCGGTGATCTCGGCCAGCCATCCTCCGAGCTGGCGCAGCATCTCGTCGTAGCCCTGCGCCTGGGACGCTGGCGCCAGCGGATGGAGATCGGCGAACTCCGGCCAGCTCACCGGCGCCATCTCGGCGGCAGCGTTGAGCTTCATCGTGCACGAGCCCAGCGGGATCATCGAGTGCACCAGGGACAGGTCACGGTTCTCCAGCCGCTTGAGGTAGCGAACGAAGGCGGTCTCGCTGCGGTGCATCGAGAAGACCGGATGCGCGAGTACCGGAGCCTGCCGCCGCAGCGCGGCAGGCACCGATTCCGGCTCGGCCCCGGTGTCGTCGACCGCGCGTTCGAGCGCCGTCGCATCGCTGCGGATTCCGGTGAGCGCGTATGCGATGTCGTCGACGTCGACGATGCCCGTGGTTTCGTCGAGGCTCACGCCGATGCGCCCGGCGTCCAGCCTGCGCAGGTTGATGCGCAGCGCCTGCGCGCGCGCCAGCGCAGCCTGCACGGCCGTGCCGCCGGGGCCGAATTCGAAGACCAGGGTGTCGAAGAACTGCCGGTGCGCAGGCATCGGCGCCTGCGTTCCGGCGTGGGCCACCAGCCGCGCGAGAAGGCGGGCCATCGCGTTCACGCGCAGCGCGATGCGCAGCAGGCCTTCGGGTCCGTGATACACGGCGTAGAACGAGGCCATGTTCGCGAGCAGCGCCTGCGCGGTGCAGATGTTGCTCGTCGCCTTCTCTCTGCGGATGTGCTGCTCGCGGGTCTGCAGCGCCATCCGCAGCGCGGTCCTGCCGGCGGAATCCTTCGAGACCCCGACGATGCGGCCGGGCAGCATGCGCACGAGGTCGGCGCGCGCCGACCTGAAGGCCGCATGCGGGCCGCCGTAGCCCATCGGGATGCCGAAGCGCTGCGCGGAGCCGATCGCCAAGTCGGCGCCCATCTCGCCGGGAGTTCTGAGCAGC
Organism: Gammaproteobacteria bacterium; assembly: GCA_046569945.1. Classification (GTDB taxonomy): domain Bacteria; phylum Pseudomonadota; class Gammaproteobacteria; order Burkholderiales; family Burkholderiaceae_E; genus Quisquiliibacterium. The sequence continues at coordinate 2,089 of JBKHVS010000224.1, forward strand.
ACAAGCGCCAGCGGGTCGGTGCCCACGCAGGCCAGCGCGCCCGCTGCATGCAGCGCCTCGATCGTGGCGGAGAAATCGCGCAGCCGGCCTTCGGTGTCCGGGGTCTGCAGATGCGCGCCGAACACGCCGGCCGGGTCCAGGTCCCGCTCCGCGTCGCCCACGGCAAGCTCCAGCCCCATCCAGTGCGCCCGCGTGGCCATCACTGCGAGCACCTGCGGATGGGTGCCGGCATCGGCGAAGTAGCGCTGCGACGGGTTCTTCGATGCGCGGCGGCAGACGGCCATCGCTTCTGCTGCGGCAGTGGCCTCGTCGAGCAGCGAGGCATTGGCCACCGGAAGGCCGGTGAGCTCGACCACCATCTGCTGGAAGTTCAGCAGGGCCTCGAGCCGGCCCTGCGCCACCTCCGCCTGGTAGGGCGTGTAGGCGGTGTACCAGCCGGGGTTCTCGAGCACGTTGCGGCGGATGGGCTCCGGCGTGAGGGTGCCGTGATGGCCGGCGCCGATGCAGGAGCGCCAGACCTCGTTGCGGCGGGCCAGCGCGCGCAGCTCGGCCAGCGCCGCCGCCTCGGTCGCGGGCGGGGGCAGCGCAAGCGGCCCGTCGATCAGGATCGCTGCCGGCACCGTTGCGCGGACCAGCTCCTCGCGCGAGCCGAAGCCGAGCAGCGCGAGCATCGCCGCCTCCTGGGCGGGACCCGGGCCGAGGTGGCGGGCGTGGAACTCGTCGCTGCCGAGCAGGGCGCGGACGCCGCCGGCGAGGGAGCGGTCCGGGCTCATTGCGTGAGCCTCAGGCGGCACCGGGGCCGGCGGCGTAGTCCGCCGCCGACAGCAGCGCATCGAGCTGGGCGGGATCGTCGAGGGTCATGCGGAACAGCCATCCGTCCGCGTAGGGCGCCTCGTTGACCAGCTGCGGCGCGTCGGCGAGCGCCGCGTTGACCTCGAGGATCTCGCCGCCGGCCGGCGCGTACACGTCGGAGGCGGCCTTGGTCGATTCCACCACCACGCAGGCTTCGCCTGCGCCCACGCGGCGCCCCGGTTCGGGCAGCTCGACGTAGACCAGTTCGCCCAGCGCCTCCTGGGCGTGGGCGGTGATGCCGACGGTGACGGTGCCGTCGCCGTTGTCGCGCAGCCACTCGTGGCTGGCCGTGTAGCGGAGGTCTGCGGGGTGTTCCAAGGACGGCTCCTGGCGTGGCGTCATCGGGCGGGAGGCGTCTCCCGCGGCGTTCGACCGGCTGGGGCCTAGGGTGCCACGGAGGGGAGGGTGGGTGTCAAATCGGCGCGGGCCGCCTTGTCCAGCTCGGCAAGGATGCCGCAGTGCCCGGCGTCGTGCACCGTGCGGCAGCGCTCGCGCAGCGCCTTCAGCTGCCGCTCGAGCTGGCGCAGCTCGCGCACCCGCCGGCCGACGCGCTCGATCTGCTCGTCGAGCAGGGCGTTCACGTCCCCGCAGTCCTCCTCGGGGGCGTCGCGAAAGCGCAGCAGCAGGCGGATCTCGCCGAGGGACATGTCCAGGCCGCGGCAGTGGCGGATGAAGGACAGCCGTTCGGCGTGCGCCTGGCCGTAGACGCGGTAGTTGCCGTCGGTGCGGGCCGCGGGCGGCAGCAGCCCCTCGCGCTCGTAGAACCGGATGGTCTCGGCGCGGGTTGCGGTGGCGCCGGCGAGTTCGCCGATCTTCATGACT
>JBKHVS010000225.1:0-3654 GCA_046569945.1 Gammaproteobacteria bacterium
TCGCCGGCCCGCATCGGCTGCAGCAGGCGGGTGCCGGCCACCGCGTCGAAGCGGTCGGGGGTGACCGTTCCGGCCGGCAGGAACTCGCGAGGCATGTCGCGCACCGCCATGTTCTCGGCGCTCACCGTCTCGCCGCGTGCGAGGTCCAGCTTGGCGACCACCACCTGGATCGAGGGCTGGCGTGGCGCGAGCCGCTCGCGTTCGATGGCCAGCTGTTCGTTGAGGTAGCCGCGTGCCCCGAAGGCGGCGAGCGCGCCGAGGCCGAGCGCAGCGGCCAGCAGCAGCAGGTTGCGGTGACGGGCGAGGAAGGCGAGCGGTTTCATGGGCGTGACATCGCGTAGGTGAATTTCTGGTAGTGGTCGGCGAAGGCTCGGAAGAGCTGCTCCAGCGCGCTGTCCGGGCCGATGGCCAGCGCAAGCGCCAGCAGCGAGACGACGATCAGGTACTCGACTGAGCTCTGGGCGCGCTGGCGCGGGGCTGGAGACAGGCGGCGACTCATGGCGCGGCCCCTGTCGCATGCAGAACCACGCCGCTGCGGCCCGCTCCCGCCGGGGACACGGTGAACACCACCTCCGCATCGGCGCGCCTGAAGCGCCTGGCCTGGCCGCGCGAGCCGGCCGAGTGCAGCACCGGATCCGCCGCATAGCCGCGGGCCGCCAGCCGCTGCCCGATGGCCTCCGCCAGCCATGAGGGCGCGCCCTCGGCGACGGCCACCAGCGTCTGTCCGCGCCGGCCCGCGTCCACTGCGGAGAAGCGGCGCAGCACGGCGCTTCCCTCTGGGAGCAGTTCGGGCCCCGGCAGCGCAGCCCCGGCCGAGCCAAACCCCGCACCAGCGCCCGAGCGGCCCGCACCTGAGACGCCATCCGCGCCGCCGGCCGGCCAGACGCTCAGCACCCCTTCGCTGCCCCCTGATCGGGCAGGACGGAACTGCAGGGTCCTGAATCCCTCTGCGCTCCACGAGGACAGAACGCGCCAGCCGGGCAAGCGCGTCTCGACGAGATCCGCGCCCTCCGGCCCGCGCCATTCGCGGCGCAGCACGCGTGCCAGCTCGTCCGCCGCGAGCGGCGTGGAGAAGCGCGCCACCCGCACCCGCCGGCCTTCGATCTCGCCGTCCTCGATCACCGGCTCCAGCCGCGCCCGGAACGGCAGCTCCAGCGCGGAACCGGTCCACGCCGCGGACAGGGGCGCCATGGCGGCAAGCGAGAAGGCAAGCGCAATCGACAGGATCGGGCTCATGGCGTGAGCTCCAGACCAGGCGATGCCTGTTCCTCTGCGCCCACTGTCCCGATGCGGTCCGCCGGGATGCGATCGACGTCCACCTCGTGGTAGCGGAACTCGTCCGCCTGGGGCTCCAGCCCGATCGCGCCCATCAGCCCGATGAAGCCGCGGGTGAGCGCATGGCGCGCGTCGACGCTCGCCTCCCAGGCGGCGAGCACCGTGGCGCCCTGCGCGACGCGGGTCTCCACGCTGTCTTCAGCGCCACCGTAGGGTCCGCTGGCGTTCCAGGCGTCCGTGAGGATTGCGGTGCTGGCCCGCATGCGCAGCGGGATGGAGTCGAGCTGGCGCAGGAAGTCCGAAGCGCCGGAGCTTGCGGAGATGCCCGCCTGCACCCGCGCCGCCACCAGGCCCTCGCGCAGCCCCAGCCCGAACCTGCCCGGGCCGGCGTGCTCCGCCAGGAAGCCCGCTGCATCGGCCACGCCGCCCCCGCCCTGCGAGGAGGCAAGCGACAGCCCGGCGTCGAAGGACTGCAGGTCGATGCGCGCGCCGATGTCGGAGAAGCGCTCGATGAGCGGGCGGTTGGCGCGGTCCACCCACAGCGGGTTGCGCTCGGCGGCGGGCGCGTCGTCGGCGAGGCGGTCCTCGGTGAGCGGCTGCACGTCGGCGCGCGAGAAGGCGCGGCGGCGCAGCTCGTCGACCAACTCGGGATGCGCTGCACCGTCCCGGCAGTCCTGCGGGCGCGCGGCGCACTCGAAGGCCAGCATGCGCGAGGCGGCGACGCTGGCCTGCTGCAGGGTCTGCACCTTGCCCAGCCAGACGATTAGAAGCGCGAAGGGCACCAGCACGATGGCAGCCACCAGGGCCTCGACCAGGGCCTGCCCGCGGGCCTGCCGGTACCGAGCGACTGCGTGCGGACGCGGACGGGGGTCAGCGCACATAGTTGTCCGCCAGCGCACGCTGCGCAGCGCTCGGTTCGACCAGCCGCACCTGCCAGTACGGGCTGTAGAGACTTGCGTATTCCAGGCGCTCCGGCGCGCCGCTGGGCCGCCGGAAGTAGACCTCGGCCGCGCCCACCGACCACAGCCGCCGGCCGGCGTAGTTCTCGGCCAGCCGCAGCCGGCCCACGCCGACGTTGAGCACGTTGGCCGTGTGCACGTCGCCCGCTTCGGCGCGGGCCAGCACCGCCACGCGGCTCGAGGGGAAGCGCGGATTGGCCAGCGCCTCGTAGGCGAGCTCGCGCACCGTCTCGATGCCGTTGTAGGCCTCGAAGCCGGGATGCCCGCTGCCGGCGATACCCGCCTCGGCCAGTGCCGTAGCCATGGCGTTGTGTCGCACGTCCCCGGGATTGCCCTTCAGCGGCCCCTCCTGCGGGAAGCTCCAGGTGCCGTCGTCGGTGGACGGACGCTCCGGCGGCGCCTCGGCCGGACCGGACGTGGCCTGTGCCGCGCCCCAGCCCAGCGGGAGGGCCTCGCGCTGGTTGCAGCCCTTGAAGCCGAAGAAGCCGCTGCTGGGGCGCCAATCGTGAAGCGAGTGTGTGTCGGCCGCCTCCCAGCGCTCGAATGCCGGCGTCATCACCGTGCCGCCCCGCTTGTGCAGCTGCTGGAACCATTTCGCCGGGGACACCAGCGGGTTGCCGAAGCAGCTGCTCGGCAGCAGCCACAGCGTGAGGTCCATGCCGCGCGGCCCGGCCACGAAGCCGTCCAGCGAGTCATCCACCACTCCCTTGAGCCTCGAGCGATCCTCGTCCGCGTAGCGGCGGGTCATCCCCTTGAACTCGCCCTCGTCGGGCAGCGCGAAGGCGAAGAAGCGCGGGTCGTTGGCGCGCGCCACCTCGTTGGCCACGGCGCCCAGGCCGAAGGTGTCCACCGAGGCATGCAGCACCTCCTGGCTGGTGGCCAGCAGCCGCTTGTAGGCGCTGCGCGCAAGCACCTCTTCGCCGGAGGCCATCTCGGTGAGCTCGCGGCCGGTGCGCGCGAGATCTGCGCCCATCTGCAGCACCGCCGCCACCGGCGGATAGGGCGTGGCGAGCACCGAGGCGGTGGTGGTGAAGCTCTCGAAGTACTTCGCCCAGGACGCCAGCGTGACCGCCTGCGCGATGGCGACTTCCTGCGCCACGATGGCCCGGTTGGCATAGGCGTGGTAGTTCATCACTCGCGCCCGCCACAGTGCCGCGCTCCAGGCGGCGGCGTCGGCCGCGTTGTCGAGCCGCTGCCGGGTGGAGGCCACCTGGCCGGTGCTGAACATGAAGTAGAAGCCGAGCGCGCCGGCGAACAGCAGGACCAGGCTCAGCACGAGAGCCTGGCCGCGCTGGGCGGCCCGGCCGCGCGCGGATGCGGATGCGAACGAGGCGTCCATGACGAAGCTCCGCGGCGGCCGGGGCCGGTCAGGGACGGTTGCTGGCGTTGACATTGTCCAGGCCCTTGCGGACGTTGGCGT
>JBKHVS010000226.1:0-3654 GCA_046569945.1 Gammaproteobacteria bacterium
AACCTCGCGACGATGGCGCCCAGGGTGGTCCACACCTGGCACGGCGGTCCGTCCGGCCTGGGCTCCATCCTACCGGGCGTCCGGACGCACGTGCTGGGCCCGCCCACGCTGAGGCAGACCGAGGCGATCCGCCGCCAGCGCTCGCGCGATCCGCAGGAGTACTGGCAGCTCGATTCCGGTCCGTCCGCGTACTGGCGGCTGCAGCTGCGCCGCTTCGCCGACGAGGCCCTCGGCCCAGGGGAACGGGAGCCGCTTTTCCCCGGGTTCGTGGCGCACCGCGCGGGCAAGCTGCCGATGTCCGCGCGCTGGCTCGCGTGGCGGCTGAAGAACGCCCAGGCGGAGCAGACGCTGGAGATCGTGCGGGCCCTCGACAGGCAGATGAACAACACCAGCCTGATCCTGCTGTTCGACACACCCGCGGGCAAGCTGCTGTTCCCGGGCGACGCGCAGATCGAGAACTGGCAGTACGCGCTGTCCAACCCGAAATACCGGGCACTGCTCGAGGACGTGGCCCTGTACAAGGTGGGCCACCATGGCAGCCTGAACGCGACGCCGCGCAGCCTCTACGCGGGTTTCGCCAGGAAGGGGAAGCGCAGGACGCCCGGCCGGCTGAAGACGCTGCTCTCGACGCTGCCCGGAAAGCATGGCAGCGTGGGGGCGCGCACCGAGGTTCCGCGGGCCACGCTGCTGTCGGAGCTGTCGGCGAGCAGCGAGCTGCACAGCACCCACACGATGCCGCAGGACCGCCTCTACGAGGAGATCCGGCTGGAAGCCTGACCGCCCGGCCCGCGGCGCAACCAAGACGAGGAGACCCTCATGCCCTTCGGATCCGAACCCCGTGAACCCGGCGCCGGCCTCGCCCTGTCGGGCGGCGGCTTCCGCGCGGTGCTGTTCCACTGCGGCGCGCTGGTGCGCCTGAACCAGCTCGGCATCCTGTCCAGGCTGGCGCGCGTCTCCAGCGTGTCGGGAGGCTCGATCGTCGCAGGCGTCCTCGCCACGCGATGGCCCTCGCTGCAGGTCGACGCGCACGACGGCTTCATCCGCAACCTGGACGACGCGGTGATCGAGCCGCTGCGCGCCTTCACCAGCGAGACCGTGGACGTCGGCGTCGTGCTCGGCGGCGCGATCAACCCCTTCCGCACGGCCGGCGAGGAGCTGATCCGCTGCTACCGGAAGCGGCTGGGCCTGGACGTGAAGCTGCGCGACCTCGGCGACAGCGGACCGCGCTTCGTCTTCAATTCGACCAACTACGCCACGGGCGTCACCTTCCGCTTCTCCAAGCCCTACTGCGGCGACTACCGGATCGGGCTGATGGAGCAGCACGACTTCGACGTCGCGTTCGCGGTGGGATGCTCCAGCGCCTTCCCGCCCGTGCTGGCGCCGATCGTCGTCGATTCGGATCCGTCCCTGTTCAGGAAGACGAAGGGCGCCAGCCTCTGGGACGACGAGGACTACCGCCGGCGCCAGCATCTCGCCGACGGCGGCGTCTACGACAACCTCGGCCTGGAGACCGTCTGGGGCCGCTACGAGACCGTGCTGGTCAGCGACGCCGGCAAGCCCTTCGAGTTCGACCCTGCCTCGGGCGGCTACCTGGCCGACCAGCTCGGCCGGATCCGCGACATCGGCCTGAACCAGGCGCTGGCGCTGCGCCGGCGCATGCTGATCGATGCGTTCCGGCACCAGCATGGCGGCGCCAAGGGCGCCTACTGGGGCATCGACACGGAGATCGCGAACTACGGGCTGGCCGACGCGATTCCCGTCAGCGCCCGCACCAGCCACGAGCTGGCGCAGATCCGCACGCGCCTGAACCGCTTCACCGAGGAGGAACAGGACCGGCTGATGAACTGGGGCTATGCGGTCTGCGACGCCGCGATCCGCAAGCATGCGCCGCATCTGGCGACCAGGCAGGCGGCTCCGAAGCAGCCACGCGACCGGCATCCGGTATCTTGATCCGCGAGGGCCGCAGGCAAAGCCGCCTGCGGGCAAGCGCGGCGACGACCCGCAAGAAGGACGATGATCATGACGACGGAGACGCGATGAACCCGACGACGGTCCACGAGGCCTTCGAGGCCTCGGCAAGGCGCTGGCCGGACCAGCCGATGATGATGGTGCCGGCATCGCCGGAACGCGACTACCTGCCCGATGGGCTGACGCTCTCCTATCGCGAGACCGCCGAGCGCGTGGCGGCGCTGCAGGCGCTCTACGCGCAGGCCGGCTACGGACACGGCCACCGCGTGGCGATGCTGCTGGAGAACCGTCCCGACCACTTCCTGCACTTCCTCGCGCTCAACGCGCTGGGCGCGTCCATCGTTCCGATCAACCCTGACTACCGGGCCGACGAGATCCTCTACCTGCTCGACCATTCCGAGGCGGAGCTGGTGGTGACGATCGCTTCCCGGGCGCGCGACCTCGGCGAGGTGGCGCGCCACGCTGCGAAGACGCCGCCGGTGGCCTGCGTGGAGCCCCTGCCGGCGCAGCTGCCGCCCGCCCGCTGCGCGGCGATGCCGGGACGGCCCGGCCGGGCCGCCGAGGCCGCGCTGCTCTACACCTCGGGCACCACGGCGCGGCCCAAGGGCTGCATGCTCAGCAACGACTACCACTTCGCGGTGGGCGAGACCTACCTGAACTACGGGGCGATGGCCTCGATCCGCGAAGCCCGGGAGCGCACCTACAACCCGCTGCCGCTGTTCCACATGAACGCGGGCATCTTCTCCTTCATGGGAATGATGCTGTCGGGAAACTGCGTGGTGATGCCGGACCGCTTCCATCCGCGCACCTTCTGGTCCGAGCTCGTCGAGACCGGCACCACCATCGTCCACTACCTCGGCGTGATCCCGCCGATCCTGCTGAAGCAGCCGGCCCATCCGGACGAGCGCCGCCACGGCGTGCGCTTCGCCGTGGGCGCAGGCGTCGAGCCACAGCTGCACGCGGCCTTCGAGCAGCGTTTCGGCTTCCCCCTGCTCGAGCTGTGGGGGATGACCGAGACCGGGGGCGGCTTCATCGCCGCCGAGGAGCCCCGCCACGTCGACACGCGGGCCTTCGGCCGGCCGACCGGCGACATGCTGGCCCGCGTGGTCGACGACCAGGACCGCGAGCTTCCCGCCGGAACCGAGGGCGAGCTGACGGTGCGCAGGCGCGGCGAAAACCCGCGCCGCGGCTTCTTCTCCGGCTACCTGAAGAACGCCGAGGCCACCGAGGAGGCCTGGCGGGGCGGATGGTTCCACACCGGCGACGTGGTGCGCCAGGACGCGTCCGGAATGCTGTACTTCGTCGACCGCAAGAAGAACATCATCCGGCGCTCTGGCGAGAACATCGCTGCCGCCGAGATCGAGGCGGTGCTCCAGTCGCACGAGCGCGTGGCGCAGGTGGCGGTGATCGCCGTGCCAGATGCGCTGCGCGACGAAGAGGTGATGGCCTGCGTGGTGCCGATGCCGGGCGTCGAGGCCGGCGCGGCGCTGGCACGCGAGCTCTTCGACTGGTGCATGCAGCGTCTCGCCTACTTCAAGGCGCCGGGATGGGTGGTGTTCCTCGATGCGCTGCCCACCACCGGCACGCAGAAGGTGCAGAAGGGCAAGATCTTCCCCGAGGGGGAGGATCCGACGCAGCGACCGGACGCCTGCGACCTGCGCGAGCTCAAGAAGCGCGACGCGGTCA
>JBKHVS010000227.1:0-233 GCA_046569945.1 Gammaproteobacteria bacterium
TAATCTTGGAAAACGCTGGTCGTCGCGAACCGGCTGATCGGGCCGGCGTGGGCGGTCGACGGACGGGTTCGCTTCGCGGGGCGGGTGACCGGAACGCTGAAGCAGCCCAGGCTGGTCGGCGACATCGAGGGCAGCGGCCTGCGGCTGCAGCAGCATGCGATGGGCTGGCGGCTGCGCGACGGCACCCTTGCAGGCCGCTTCGACGGCGAGCGCTTCCGCCTCGATTCGATGAA
>JBKHVS010000227.1:252-3646 GCA_046569945.1 Gammaproteobacteria bacterium
CCGGGCCGGCGCCGGGCGCGGGGTCGGTGGAACTCAAGGGCGAGATCCGCGTGGCGGATCTCGAAGGCCGCTTCGACCTGCTGGCCGACCGCTTCGCGGTGCTGATCGGGCCGGGGCAGCGGGTGGTGGTGTCCGGGCGCGGCGAAGCCTCGAGCACCGCGGGAGCCTTCGAGATCAAGGGGCAGCTGCGCGCCGACGAAGGCCGGATCGAGGTCGCCGGCGGCGATGCGCCGACCCTTCCGGACGACGTCGTGATCGTCGGCGCCCGTGGCAGGGGCGCTGCTGGCGCGCCGCAGCCTGCGGCGATGCGCAGCAGCAGCCTGCGAATCTCCTCGGACGTCACGCTGGACCTCGGCGACGACCTGCGCGTGCACGGCAGCGGCATCGATGCGCGCCTGGCCGGCAGCCTGAACCTGCGCGGCGCGCTGCCGGAGGCGCCGCGCGCGTACGGCACGGTGCGGATCCGAGAGGGCCGCTATCGCGCCTACGGGCAGGAGCTGCAGATCACGCGCGGGCGGGTGGTGTTCAACGGGCCGCTCGACAATCCCCAGCTGGACATCGTCGCGCTGCGCCGGGAGCAGGCGGTGGAGGCGGGGGTCGCGGTGACCGGAACGGCGCTGTCGCCGCAGGTCAGGCTGACTNCCCGGCCAGAGGTGCCGGACGCCGAGAAGCTGTCCTGGCTGGTGCTGGGCGTGCCGCTCGACGACGCCCGTTCCGGCGGGCAGGGCGCCGCGCTGCAGGCGGCGGCGGCGACGCTGTTCGGCAACAACGACGGCGCGCTTGCCGGGGGGCTCGCCAACGCGCTCGGGCTGGACATGCTGACCATCCGCAGCGGCAGCACCGGCGGCCAGGGGCTGCTGCCCTCCAGCTTCGGCGGCGGCGGCTATGGCTCGGCGCTGCCGCCGATCCCGGGCCAGGTCGGCGCCGCGGGCGCGAGTGCCCAGGCGGCGGGCGCGTCCGGCAACGTGCTCGCGCTGGGCAAGCGGCTCAGCTCGCGCGTGCTGCTGACCTACGAGCAGGGGCTGCACGGGGTCTGGAACCTGCTGCGAATCCAGTACGACATCACCCGCCGGCTGTCGCTGCGGGCACAGACCGGCAGCGAGTCGGCGGTCGACCTGCTCTACCGCTTCTCGTTCGACTGAAGCACCAGGGTCCGTACCTGCCGTGCCGCGTCCGGCGCCAGGCAGTCCACCACCTGCCGCTGCGGCATGCTGCGCAGCCAGGTGAGCTGGCGCTTGGCGAGCTGCCGGGTGGCGGCCACCGCCCGCGCGATCATCGTGTCGCGGTCGCAGAGCCCGTCGAGGTGCTCCCAGGCCTGACGGTAGCCGACGCAGCGCATCGAGGGCAGCCCGGGATGCAGGTCGCCGCGCGCGCGCAGGCGCCGCACCTCGTCGAGGAAGCCTTCGTCGAGCATCCTCAGGAAACGCGCAGCGATCCTCTCGTGCAGCACGCTGCGGTCGGAGGGCTCCAGCGCGATCGTCAGGAAGCGTTCGCCGGAGGCGGTGCGGGTGCGGCGCGCGAGCAGCGCGGACATCGGCTCGCCGCTGATCTCGAACAGCTCGAGCGCGCGCTGGATGCGCTGCGCGTCCATGGGCTCGATCCGCGCCGCCGAGGCGGGGTCGACCCGGGCGAGCCGGGCATGCAGCGCCGGCCAGCCGAGCCGCGCGGCCTCGTCGTCGAGGCGGGCGCGCAGCCCGGGGTCGGCGGCAGGCAGGTCGTGCAGGCCGTCGACCAGCGCCTTCGCGTAGAGCATGGTGCCGCCGGCGAGCAGCGGCAGCCGGCCGCGGCCGCGGATCTCGCCGATCAGGCGCCCGGCGTCCTGCGCGAACTGCGCGGCCGAATAGCTCTGGGTCGGCTCGATCAGGTCGATCAGGTGGTGAGGCACGGCGCTGCGCTCCTCGGCGCTGGGCTTCGCGGTGCCGATGTCCATGCCGCGGTAGACCAGCGCCGAGTCCACGCTGACGATCTCGAGCGGAATGTCGCCGGCCAGGGCCATGGCGATCGCGCTCTTGCCCGAGGCGGTGGGGCCGAGCAGCAGCACCGGGGGCCGGGTCATCGCGGCGCGCCTCCCGGCGCCACGCCCTCGCGCCGCGCACTGCCCATTGCGGCGCCCTCGCGCCGCGGATCTGCGCCGCCCGCCCAGCCGTCGCCGTCCCGTGCGATCGCATGCAGCCCGCTGTTGAGGTCGGTGACCACCACCCGGTGCCCGCGCGCGCGCAGGCCGGGCGCCAGCGCCTCGATCGGGGTGCCCCGCTCGAGCAGCGTGGTCGCCGACACCAGGGCGCCATAGTTCGGCAGGTCCACCGCCTGCTGCGGGTCCAGCCGCCAGTCGATCAGGCCGAGCAGGGTCTTGGTCACGTATTGGATGATGACGCTGCCGCCCGGCGAACCGACCACCGCCTCCAGTCGGCCGTCCGGGCCGAAGACCATCGTCGGGGCCATCGCGCTGCGCGGGCGCTTGCCGGGCTGGATCCGGTTGGCCAGCAGCCGCCCCGAGGCATCGGCTTCGGCGAAGGCGAAGTCGGTCAGCTGGTTGTTCAGCAGGAAGCCGCCGGCCATCAGCAGGCTGCCGAAGGCGTGTTCGATCGAGCTGGTCATCGAGACCGCGTTGCCTTCGCGGTCGACGATCGAGAGGTGGGTGGTCGACGGCGGCCGGTGCCGGGGCGGCTCGTCGCCGTGGCCGGCATCGCCCTGCGGCCGGCCGGCGGCCGGGGCGCCCATGCTGGCGTCGGGGCGCACCAGCGCCGAGCGTGCCGCCAGGTACGCGGGATCCAGCAGGCCCGCCACCGGCACCGGGACGAAGTCCGCGTCGGCGACGTGCCGCTCGCGATCCGCATAGGCGAGGCGATAGGCTTCCGACACCAGGTGCACCGCGTCCAGGCTGCCGGGCGAATGGGCCGCGAGGTCGAAGCGCTGGAGGATGGCCAGCGTCTGCAGCACCGCGATTCCGCCCGAGCTCGGCGGCGGCATTCCGCAGACGCGGTGCCCGCGATGGACGCCGCAGACCGGTGTCCGTTCGCGCGCGCGGTAGCCCGCGAGGTCCGCCTCCGCGAGCCGTCCGGGGCGTGCCGGATGCGCGCGGACTGCTGCTGAGACCGCCCCGGCGATCGGGCCCTGGTAGAAGACGTCGGCGCCGCCGGCGGCGATCGCGCGGAAGCTGCGCGCGAGCTCCGGGTTGCGCAGGACGGCGCCGGCCGCCTTCGGCCGGCATCCGCCCGGCTCCAGGAACAGGGCGGCGGCAGCCGGGCTGGCGCAGATGCGGCGCGCGGAGCGCGCGATCGAGCGGTGCAGCCGCGGCGATATCCCGAATCCCTGCTCGGCGATGCGGATCGCCGGCTCGAAGAGGGCGGCCCAGGGCAGGCGCCCGTGGCGCGCATGGGCCAGTTCCAGCATG
>JBKHVS010000228.1:0-3622 GCA_046569945.1 Gammaproteobacteria bacterium
GCTGCGCAAGCGCCCGGTGAGCACCGAGCAGGTCGACGCCGCGCTCGAGCGCATCCAGGACAAGCTGCTCGCCAGCGGCGCGCGCGAGGTGGCGTCGAGCCGCCTGGGTGAACTGGTGATGCGCGAACTCAAGCGCATCGACAAGGTCGCCTACGTGCGCTTCGCCAGCGTCTATCGCAGCTTCGAGGACGTCGACGAGTTCGCCGATGCGATCGAGGAGGTGAGTTCCCGCAAGGTGCTGCGCGAGGAGTGAAGGCCGGCGCGGCGCCGGGCGGGTCGCGTCAGTCGGCGGCAGCCGGCGCCGACTGCGCGGCTGCGTGCCCGGTCCGCGTCCCATCGGCGGGCGGCGCGTCTGCCCCGGTCTCCGCGGCCGGGCCGGCACGCTCGCCTTCGCGGGCCCACCGTCGACGGTCCTGCCCGCTTCGGCGCTCCTGCGCCTGCTCCGGGTCCGCCGCCACGACGCGGTCGCGGCCCATCGACTTGGCGAGGTAGACGCGGCGGTCGGCGATCGCCAGCAGCGGCTCGAACTCCAGAGCATCCGCGGCGGTCGCCACGCCGATCGACACGCTCAGCGCGATGGCCTCTCCTTCGTGCTCGAACTGCGCGCCGGCCACCGCGGCGCGGATCGACTCCGCGGTACGGGCCACGTCTTCCGCCCGAGGGCGCGCCAGCAGCGCGCAGAATTCCTCGCCGCCGTAGCGGCCCGCCAGGTCTCCGGGCTGCAGCGCGCGGCGCAGCGTCGCTGCGAAGTGCGCGAGCGCGCGGTCGCCGACCCGGTGGCCGTGCCGGTCGTTGATGCGCTTGAAGTCGTCGAGGTCGATCATCAGCAGGCCGCCGACGCGGTCATCCGGCAGACCCCGGGCCAGCGCCTCGCGGGCCGCCGAGAAGAAGCTGCGGCGGGTGCCGAGCCCGGTGAGCGGGTCGGTGCTGGCCAGGGAGCGGAGCTCGGCGGCGACGCGGCCGTTCACCCAGGACATCACCACCATCGCCTGGACCATCGGTCCGAGCACGAAGAGCGTCCCGATGCCCGCCTGCAGCGCCCCGGCTGCATAGCGTCCGTCGGCGGTCATGCTCACGCCGTTGAGCAGGATCCATAGTGCCCGCGCGCCGTTGGCGACGACGAAGGCGAGGGCCAGCGCGATCGCCGCGCTCACCGGCCCGGCCGGATCGCGTCCCACGCGGCGCAGCAGCAGCGGAACCATCAGCGCGGCGGTCAGCGCCTGTGCGCTCGCGGTGGCGAGCAGGCGCGGGGCCTGCTGGGCCGGATCGTCGCCGAGCCAGGCCTGGAACGCGAACATCGCCGCCGTGGCGCCCGCGGCGAGCAGCGGCCGGGGGCGTGCGTGGCAGAGCCGGCGAACCGCCTCGTAGAGCACGAACATGCCGGCCGGGCCGAGGGTGTTGGCGCCGACCCAGGACACGAACTCGGGCAGCAGGCCGCGCAGCGCCACGCACAGCATCGCCAGCGCCGAAAGCACCAGCCCGAACGCCCCCCAGCGCACGGCCGGCTCGGAGCGCCGGTGAAGACGGCGCATCACGAACAGCATCGTGGCACTCAGGAAACTGGTCAGCGATCCGGCGAGGAAGAGCGTCCGGATGTCGAAGAGCTCGGGCATGGACGCGAAGACTAGCGCATCGGCCGCGGCAGGCCGGGGCGCCGGCGGACGCCCGTCGGGCCGCTGCCGACGAACGCGCGCGCCGGGGCCTCCGGCGGGCCAGCGTCGACGCCTGCGGGGCGGCTCAAGCCGCGGCCCCTGGCTTGCGCATTGCGCTCTCCCTGATTGCCGACAGGCTCAGGTTGGGCGTGATCGCCTCCGGGTCGATGCGCAGGTGGAGCAGGGCCGGGCGCCGCCGCTCGCGGATGAAGGCCAGCGCGGTGTCCAGCGCGGGCGCGAACTCCGCGGTGCGCTCGACGCGCGCGCCGAAGCCGCCGAAGGCCTCGCACAGGCGGGCGAAGTCAGGATTGGCCAGGGCGGTGCCGATCTGCCGGGCGGGGTACTCGCGCTCTTGGTGCATCCGGATGGTGCCGTACATGCCGTTGTCGAAGACCAGCACCAGGATGCCGGCTTCGTGCTGCACGGCCGTCGCGAGCTCCTGCCCGGTCATCAGGAAGTCGCCGTCGCCCGCGAAGCAGACCACGGTGCGGTCGGGCTGCACGATGCCCGCGGCCACCGCGGCCGGCACGCCCATGCCCATCGCGCCCGAGGTCGGCGCGAGCTGGCAGCGGGTCTGGCCGCTGGAATGCGGTGCCAGCGCGCCGTAGCGCCAGAAGCGGTGCGCCCAGGTGGCGAAGTTGCCGGCGCCATTCGTGACGATGGCGTCGGAGGGCAGCCGCTCGCGCAGCGCCTGCACCGCTGCCCAGGGATCGAGCGCCGGCTCCAGCGCTGCGATCGCCGGCGGGCGCTGCTGCCACTCCTCGTAGTCGGCGCGCGCAGACTGCACCGAGCCCGTCCAGGCAGCTGGATCGACCTGGAGGCTGCGCAGCGCGGCGGCGAACTCCGGCATGCCGGAGTTCACCATCAGCGCGGCCTGGTGGACGCGGCCGAGCTCGTCGATTCCCGGGTGCACGTGCACCAGCGTCTGGCGCGGCGTCGGCGCCTCGAACAGCGTGTATCCGGAGGTGGTGATCTCGCCGAGGCGGGGGCCGACCGCCAGCACCAGGTCCGCCTCGCGGATGCGCGCCGCCAGCTTCGGGTTCAGCCCGATGCCCACGTCGCCGCAGTAGTTCGGGTGCTCGTTGTCGAACAGGTCCTGGAAGCGGAACGCGCAGCCCACGGGAAGGGCGTTGGCCTGCGCGAAGTGCCGCAGGTCGTCGCAGGCGCGCGGCGTCCAGCCGCTGCCGCCCAGCAGGAGGAAGGGCCGCGACGCCGCGGCGAGCATCGAGCGCAGCCGCTCGATCTGCGCGGCCGAAGGGCCCGCCTGCAGCGGCACGTGCCGGGCCGCGTCCGCCACTGCCGCCTCTCCGGCGAGCATGTCCTCGGGGAGCGCCAGCACCACCGGGCCCTGCCGGCCGCTGGTGGCGGTCTGGAAGGCGCGCGCGACGTACTCCGGGATGCGGTCGGCGCGGTCCACCTGGGCGACCCACTTGGTGAGCGGACCGAACACCCGCCGGTAGTCGATCTCCTGGAAGGCCTCGCGGTCGGCGAAACCGCCGCCCACCTGGCCGACGAAGACCACCATCGGCGTGGAGTCCTGGTGCGCGGTGTGGATGCCGATCGACGCGTTGGTGGCGCCCGGGCCGCGGGTCACCATCAGCACGCCGGGCCTGCCGGTGAGCTTGCCGTAGGCGTCGGCCATGAAGGCCGCGCCGCCCTCGTGGCGGCAGGTGACGAAGCGGATCCGGTCGCGGTGCCGGTGCAGGCCGTCCAGCACCGGCAGGTAGCTCTCGCCCGGCACGCCGAACACCGTGTCGCCGCCCTGCGCCGCCAGCGCGTCGGCCACGATCCGGCCGGCGGGGCGCATCGCAGGGCCCGGGGCGACGGTCCTGGCCGATTGGGCGTCGGCGCCCGGTGCGGGGGCTCTCCTCCCGTGGGCGTCGGCGCCCGGTGCCGTGGTCTTGCTCATCCTTGTCTCCCGCCGGGGCTCAGCGGCGCAGCAGCCGGAAGCTGCCGTTGAAGCCGACCGA
>JBKHVS010000229.1:0-3618 GCA_046569945.1 Gammaproteobacteria bacterium
CGTTCTCCAGCGCCGTCAGGGTCGGGAACAGGTTGAAGGTCTGGAAGATGAAACCGACCTTGCGCGCCCGGTACTCCGCCAGTTGGTCGGGCGTCTGCCCGCTCACGTCGCGGCCGTCGATCACGATCCGACCGGCGGTGGGGCTGTCGATGCACCCCACCAGGTTGAGCAGGCTAGACTTGCCGCTTCCGGACGGCCCTGCAATGGCCAGGAACACCCCCTCGGCGATGTCCAGGCTGACGTCGCGCAGGGCGGACACCACCTGCCCTCCGAGCCGGTACTGCCGCGACACGTGTTCCAGTGAAACCAGGGCCATCCGCCACTCCGCGAGACCGGGCGCAGCATCCTCGCGCCCGGCGTTGCCCGAATGTAACCGATCGAGACCGAGACCAGCGATGCATCAACCGATCAACGGCCCCATCAGGGCGGCCATCGCAGCCCTGCTTGTCGGTTCTGCGCTCGGCGCCGGCGCCCAGTCTGCCGAGGCGCCCGCGCCCGCGACCGCTACGGCCACGGGCGCCTCACCCGCCCAGGACGACGCAGCCGCGCGCGAGCGCGCCAGCGAGATCGTGCGCCGCGCCGACGAGATCCGCTTCCCGCGCGACGCCTTCTCCGTCGAGGTGCGCGTCAGCTCCACGATCCGCGGCGAGGCCCAGGAAGTGCGCCGCTATCGCATCCTCTCGCGCGACAGCGAGGACACCATCGTGCAGACGCTCGAGCCCGAGGTCGAGCGCGGCCAGAACCTGCTGATGAAAGGGCGGGAACTCTGGATGTTCCTGCCCAGCGTGTCGCAGCCCGTGCGGCTGTCGCTGTCCCAGCGGCTCACCGGCCAGGTGGCCAACGGCGATCTCGCCCGCACCCAGTTCGCCAAGGACTACGATGCCCGGCTGGTGGGCTCCGAGAAGATCGACGGCAAGGACCACCACGTGCTCGAACTCACCGCCACCGAGCGCGGCATGACCTACCCGAAGATCCGCTACTGGGTCCGCGCCTCGGACCTGCACCCGCACCGGGCCGAGTTCCACGCCATGTCCGGGAAGCTGCTCAAGACCTGCCGCTTCGAGAACTACCAGACGCTCGGCGGACGCGTTCGCCCCACGCGGCTCGTGATGACCGACGCCCTGAAGGAAGGCGACGAATCGGTGCTCGACTACTCCGGGCTCGCCGCGCGCAGCCTGCCGGCGCGCATGTTCACCAAGGAGTACCTGAAGCGGCTCTGATGACCAGTGCGCGGCCAGCGGCGACCCGCCCGCCCCTGGGCCGCCGCCGGGGCGAGCGAATCCGCCGACCGTCAGGAACCCCTGTCACGCACCGCACCAGCGGGCGCATCCTCGAATCAAAGATCAACAACATTCGAGAGACTGCAGCGAGAGATCCCTGATCAGGTAGAAGCCGCCATGACCGCAATGACCTGTGTAGCCGACAACGATTTCCTGGACCGCGACACCATCATCGCGGGGTCGGATTTCAACTGGGCAATGCCGCAGGAATCACGGATGGCGCCGATCGCGCTAAAGCCGCGGCCCACGCCCTCCGCGCCGACCAGCTTCCGCATCCGCCTGGCCAACACCGAGGGCCGGCGCAGCACCGCGAGCTACCTTATCCAGAAGATGTATGGCTGGCGCGGCTACGCCACCGCCGACTGCCAGGCCACCCCGGAGCAGATCACGCTGGTGGCCTCGGACGGTCAGCGCGCGCTGGGCACGCTGTCGGTCGGCTTCGACTCCTGGCGCGGCCTGCTCGTCGACACCCTCTACCGGCGCGAAGTGGACGCGCTGCGCGACACCGGCGCCGTCCTCTGCGAGTTCACCAAGCTGGCAGTCGACCGCAACGAGCAGTCGCGCGAGCTGCTTGCGATGCTCTTCCACATCGCCTACATGTACGCGCGCAGGCTCAACGGCTGCACCGACCTGCTCATCGAGGTGAACCCCAGGCACGTGCGCTTCTACAAGGCGATGCTCGGCTTCGAGGTGATCGGCGCGCAGCGCACCTGCCCGCGGGTCAACGCACCCGGCGTGCTGCTGCGCCTCGACCTCTCCTACACCGAGAGCCAGATCGCGCTCTATGGCGGACACCGCGAACTCGCCGGATCGGTCCGCTCACTCTACCCGCTGGCCTTCTCCGCGGACGAGGAAGACGGCATCTGCGGGCGCCTGCGCTCCCTGGGTTAGTTCCAGCCAGATGTCAAGGCCTCGACGGGCCAGAACCGACGACGGGTACTAAATTGCCGGTTTGAAGTCAATCCAGTTCTTCCTTTACGCTACACTTCCGTTGCCGGGAGCGTGCAATCTTTCCCATTCCCGGCCGCTCTAGGGAATGGAAGCCGTTGGAAAATTCCTTCAACGCAGGGGCCTTCGCCGCTGCCGCCGGCGCTGACCTGCCGGGTCTCGAGTCGGTCGAAGGCGCCCACATCCTCGCCGAATCCGACGCCCGGCCTCTGGTCGAGCTGCCCGCCACGTCATCGGGACGCTTCGCGATCCGCACCGCCGACACCCACGGCAGGCGCAGTCATGCCAGCTACCTGATCCACAAGATGTACGGCTGGCGAGGCTACTCGAGCGCCCCCCTCCCGGACGACCCCAACCGCCTCACGCTGATCGCCTACGACGACGACCGCGCGGTGGCCACCATCACGGTGGGCATCGACTCCCCCGCGGGCATGAGTGTGGAATCGCTCTACCCGCAGGAAATCAACGAGCTTCGCGGCTCGGGCGCAATCCTTTGCGAGTTCACCCGCTTCGCCATCGACCGCACCGAAAACTCGCTGGACCTGCTGGCGATGATGTTCCATGTCGCCTACCTGTTCGCGCGCCGTCGCTTCGGCGCCTCACACCTGCTGGCCGAGGTGAATCCCCGCCACGTCCTCTTCTACCGGCGGATGCTCGGCTTCAAGGCCCACGGCCCGGAGCGGATCTGCCCGCGCGTCGGCGCCCCCGCGGTGCTGCTGATGCTGCCGCTAGACTGGGGCGAAGAGCAGGTGGCGCGCTACGGCGGCCGCCGTGAGCTCACGAAGTCGATGCGCTCGCTCTATCCTTACTTCTTCTCGCCGAAGGAGGAGGCCGCGCTGCTCAGGCGCCTGCTCAGCCCCGAGGCACTCGCAGCGACCTGAACGCCGGGGCGGCCAGCAGCGCCCCGCAGGCGCGAAGACCAGCCGCAACCCTCAGACGTTCTGCCGCAACGCGTCCACCACCGGCACCTTGAGCAGGCGCCGCGCCGGCACGAAGGAGGCCGCCACCGTGGCCGCCACCCCGATCCCGAAGGCCAGCGCCAGCTCCCAGGGCACCACGCGGATCGACGCAACGTAGCCCACGTTGGCGTTCGGCGGCGGCGGCATCGGGATGCCCATCGCCGAGATCAGCAGCGCCAGGATCACCCCAAGCACCACGCCCAGCACCGACCCCGCCACCCCCAGCAGCGCGCTCTCGGTGACGATCAGCCGCACCACGTCGGCATGCCGGTTTCCCAGCGCCATCATCGTGCCGAACTCGCCCAGCCGCTCGAAGGCGCCCATGTTCACGCTGTTGACCACCGACAGCAGCACCATCGCCAGGATGATCAGCCGCAGGCCGCCGAACTGCGTCTCGTAGAGCGTGACGGTCTTGGCGTAGAAGTCGTTGA
>JBKHVS010000230.1:0-3600 GCA_046569945.1 Gammaproteobacteria bacterium
GGCGGACAACCGCGACGACCTCTACATCATGAGCCGCCCGCCCGCCGCGCCGCCGGTGACCGCCACGCCCTTCCTCGCCAACCCGCTGGTGGTGATCGCGGCCGCCGACCATCCACTGGCCGGCCGACGCGCGGTGCCGATCGAAGCGCTGGCGGACGAGGAGTTCGTGCTGCGCGAACCCGGCTCGGGCACGCGCCAGGCGGCGGAGAGCTTCTTCGCAGAGCACGACATCGTGCTGCGGCCGCGGCTGGAACTGGGCAGCAACGAGGCGGTGAAGAAGGCGGTGGCCGCCGGCTTCGGGCTGGCGATCGTGTCGATGCACGCGGTGGAGGATGCGGAGCGGGAGAACCTCGCGGTGCTGCCCGTGAAGGGCTTTCCGATCGACAGCCAGTGGCATCTGGTGCATCCGGCGGCGCGGGCATTGTCCCCGCCGGCGAGAGCCTTCCTCGAGTACGCGCTGGGGAGCGTGCCGGGGCGTTCGCGGCCTCACAGCTCACCTCCTCCGGCTTCCACCGGTCCCGCGTAGGCTGCTACGAATTCCGGTCCGCCACCACGCGCTGTCGCAATGCCGACCTCGCATCTATGGAGTCGCATTCCACATCTGCACGGACGAGCGGACGAACGCGGCTGGCCAGTGAAGCGCCGCCATACCTCCTGGAGCCAGATACAAGGACCAGAACCCCCTCCTTGTTAAATGCAGAATATCATATGCGTCTGCTTCGGCTCCATGTGAAAGGCAGCGACACAGATGGCAAGCCACCCCGAGGCATCGACGCGAGCAGGACGGTACATCTCCCAGCCCACGGGATACCGCGCCTTCATCCCTGCGCCGCTGCCGCCGCACCCCGCGCTCGACCTGACGGGCGAGCTGCCAGGCTTGCTGTCGGCGGCTGACCGCGCAATGGGGCGGCTGGACGGCTCCGTGCTGACGCTGCCGAACCCGGACCTCTTCGTCTTCATGTACGTGCGCAAGGAGGCCGTCCTCTCCAGCCAGATCGAAGGGACGCAGAGCTCGCTGCAGGATCTGCTGTCCGCCGAAGCACAGATCTTCGACGAGCACCTGCCTCGCGACGTCGACGAGGTGGTCAACTACGTGCGAGCGATGAACCATGGCCTCGCCCGACTTCCGGAACTCCCCGTGTCGGTGCGGCTGATCCGCGAAATCCATGCCGAACTGATGCGTGGCGTGCGCGGTGGCCGGCTGCGGCCCGGTGAACTGCGCACCAGCCAGAACTGGATCGGCCCAACCGGCTGCACGCTGAACACGGCGACGTTCGTGCCCCCGCCGCACCATGCCGTCCCGGAGGCGCTCGGGGAACTGGAGAGATTCCTGCACGGGGACGACACGCTGCCCCCGCTCGTCAAGATCGCGCTGGCCCATGTGCAGTTCGAGACCATCCATCCCTTTCTGGACGGCAATGGCCGCGTCGGGCGGCTGCTGATCACCTTTCTTCTGACCGAGGCCGGCGTTCTTCACAAGCCGGTGCTGTACCTGTCGCACTACTTCAAGCAGCACCGGCAGGCTTACTACGAGCACCTCCAGGCGGTGCGCGACCGCGGAGCCTGGGAGGCATGGCTCGCATTCTTCCTGCGGGGCGTCATCGAAGTGGCTGGCGAGGCCGCGGAGACGGCACGACGCATCCTCCAGCTGCGCGAGCAGCATCGGTCGGCGATCACCGAACAGCTCGGCCGTGCCGCCGGCAACGGCCACAGGGTGCTCGAGTCGCTGTTCGACCGCCCGATCGTCGCGGTGGGCGACGTGCAGAGGATGACGGGCACCACCTATGCGGCCGCCAACAGCCTGGTCTCCCGTCTGGTGAATCTGAACGTACTGAGCGAGATGACAGGCTACGCACGCAACCGGCGCTTTCGCTACGCACCCTACATCGCCCTCTTCAGCGACGCGGGCCCGAGCGAGGACTCAACACAGCCGGGAACATGACCAACGAAGCCATCGACCAGGTCAAGATCGCACTTCCCGTCAAGACCTATTGACCATCGCGGCGTGCCTGGACACTTCCGACGACGCAGCCAGGTAGCCTGCGGAACCCCGTGCTACTTCCCGATACAAAACCGGCTGAAGATCACCCCCAGCAGATCATCCGGCGTGAACTCCCCGGTGATCTCGTTCAACGCCTCCTGAGCCAGCCGCAGCTCCTCGGCGAACAGCTCCAGCTGCTCCCCTCGCCTGCGGGCGTTCTCCTCCGCCGCATCCAGGTGTCCGGACGCCGCGCGCAGCGCCTGCAGGTGCCGCTCGCGCGCGATGAACTGCGATTCGCCGGCACCCTGCCATCCGGCCAGCTCCAGCAGCGCCGCGCGCAGCAGTTCCACGCCCTCGCCCCCGCGCGCCGACAGCCACACCGCTGACGGCCGGCCGCCCACGCGCTCCACGCGGGCACCCTCCCCGGCCAGGTCGATCTTGTTGAGCACGCGCACGATGGGCACACCGGCTGGCAGCCGCGCGGCGATGTCGGCGTCGATCGCATCGGCGCCGACCGCGCCGGCACCTCGCGCAGCGTTCGGATCGACGCGCGCGCCGGCGGGCGCCGCCACGGCCGCGCCCCCCTGCCCCGCCTCCTGCAGGTGCAGGATCACGTCCGCCTTCGCCACCTCGTCCCAGGTGCGCGCGATGCCGATGCGCTCCACCTCGTCGGCGGTATCGCGCTGCCCCGCGGTGTCGTTCACGTTCAGCGGCACGCCCTCCACCTGGATGGCCTGGGCAACGCGGTCGCGCGTGGTGCCGGCGAGCGGCGTGACGATCGCCACCTCGGCGCCTGCCAGCGCATTGAGCAGGCTGGACTTGCCCACGTTGGGCCGGCCGATCAGCACCACGTTCAGCCCCTCGCGCAGCAGCGCGCCCTGGCGCGCGCGCGCCAGCACGCCGGCCAGCGTGGCGCGGATGCGCTCGAGCTGGCCGAAGGCGTCGGCGCGCTCCAGGAAGTCGATCTCCTCCTCGGGGAAGTCCAGCGTGGCCTCCACCAGCATCCGCAGGTGGATCACCTGCTCCACCAGCGCGTGGATCTCCTGCGAGAACTCGCCGGCCAGCGAGCGGGTGGCCGAGCGCGCGGCCTGCTCGGTGGTGGCGTCGATGAGGTCGGCCACCGCCTCGGCCTGGGCCAGGTCCAGCTTCTCGTTCAGGTAGGCGCGCTGGGTGAATTCGCCGGGCATCGCCAGCCGCAGGCCGACCGGGGCGCCGGCCTCGAGGATCCGGCGCAGCAGCAGCTGCATCACCACCGGGCCGCCGTGGCCCTGCAGCTCGAGCACGTCCTCGCCGGTGTAGGAATGCGGCGCCGGGAAGTGGATCGCGATGCCGCGGTCGATCTCGCTGCCGTCGGCCGCGAGGAAGGGTCCGTAGGCCGCGTGCCTCGGCGCCAGCCGCGCGGCGCGGTCCTCGCCCAGCAGCGCCCGCGCCACGCAGGCCACGTCGCGCCCGGACACGCGCACCACGCCGATGCCGCCGCGCCCGGGGGGCGTGGCGATCGCGGCGATCGGGGCTTCGTCGGGAAGGCGCATTCCGGCGAATCTATCAGAGCCCCGGGGGCTCGCTTCAGCGGCGGCGCCTGCCGACGAAGTGGTCCATGCTCGCATTGATGCCGAAGA
>JBKHVS010000231.1:0-3533 GCA_046569945.1 Gammaproteobacteria bacterium
TCGAAGCGGGCGCCGCGCGCCTCGACCAGGCGCTGTCGCTCGCGATCTGCGGCGCAGGCGGCTTCCCCCCGGGACCGCTCGACGATGCGCCCCCGCCTGGCACGCATCAGGGCGGGCCGGCCTGCCCCTACTGCCAGACGGGTCCCGCAGCGCTGCCTGCGGCCCACGGGCCGTTCATCGGGCTGCCCGGTTTCCGCCGGCCGCTGCGGCTGGCGCCCGGGCCGGACGCGCCGCCCAAGGGCACCTGGCCGCCGCTGCCCGCGCGCGGACCGCCGGCGCGGGCCTGAAGGCCGCCCCCTGGAGCCCTGAGAGGCTCCGATTCCTGCCGCGCGGCACGAAGCCGCGCATCGCCTTGCCCATCTGGGAACACGAACATGAAACCGAAGATCCGCACCCTGGCGCTTGCCGCCGCACTCGCCGTCTCCTCCGCCGCCTTCGCCCAGGTCACCGTCAAGGATCCCTGGGTGCGCGGCACCGTCGCCCAGCAGAAGGCCAGCGGCGCGTTCATGCTGCTCCAGTCCGCGACCGACGCGCGCCTGGTGTCCGCCGCCTCGCCGGTGGCGGGCGTGGTCGAGATCCACGAGATGAAGATGGAGGGCGACGTCATGCGCATGCGCGCCATCACCGGGCTGGACCTGCCTGCAGGCAGCACCGTGGAGCTCAAGCCCGGCGGCTATCACGTCATGCTGATGGACCTGAAGAAGCCGCTCCAGGACGGCGACATGGTTCCGCTGACGCTGACCGTCGAAGGCAAGGACGGCAAGCGATCGACGCTCGAGGTGCAGGCGCCGGTGAAGGCGCTGGCGGCCCCGGCGGGCGGCCACATGATGCGCAAGCACTGAGCCTGCGCCGCCCCCTGCGAGCCGGGCCACGTCCAGGGCGCGATCGCTTCAGCGGCGGTCGCTCCCGGGCGTGCCTGCGGACCGCCCCCCGAGGATCGCCCTGGCGCCCGGCCCCAGCTGTACCGGCCGGCCGTGGGGGGTGGCCTCGGCCGCCACCCGCCAGGCCTGCCGCAGGGCCGTGAGCGCCAGCGGCTGCGCCAGTCCCTTGTCGACCAGCAGCCGCTCCAGCGCCACCAGCCAGTGCCGGTAGTAGGTGCTGCCGTCGTCGGGGTCGCCCTGGGCCTGCGCGTCCCGGATCGCCTGAGCGAGATGGCCGGCCCATTCCGGCCAGGAGAAGTGGCCGCGCTCGTGGAGCGCGACGGTCATCGCGAAGACCTGAGCCTGCCAGGGCTCGGCGAAGACCGGCTCCCCCGAGCCGCAGCCGGCGCCGGGAGGCTGCGGCAGGTCCTGCGCGGACGGGACGGTCATGGAGCCGGCAGCTCCAGGTAGGACTCCCAGCAGTCGGCGCAGATGCTCGATGCCGTCGTCTCCGGCCCCCAGACTTCGGCCCCCTCGAACCGGACGCAGTAGAGCCACTGCGGACATTCGCCCGCCCCCTGCGCATTGCTGTCCGGGAAGACGTGCGCGCCGTGCACCGCGACGACGCGGCCCGCCTTGCCCCGCAGGTAGCGGGGCAGCCGGGTGTGGTGCTGCGGATGGATGACCCGGGCCCGCACCGCGTCGCCGGGCGCGAAGCGCGCCGGGGCGGCCGCGGCACGCTCGGTCGGGCCGCCCCGTGCGAGCGCCGCGGCGACGCCGGACGCCGGCAATGCCGCCACGCCCTCGACCGCCGGCGCGAGGCTGCGGCCCGCCGCGAGTTCCTCGCTCGTCACCAGTCCGCGTTCGAGGAGCAGCTTCACCAGCCCTTCGAGCCAGATCTCGTAGTAGCTGCTCGAGAGGTACTTCGCCGGCGGCAGGCTCTCCCGGGCATGGCGGGCCATGTCGATGTTCCATCGGCCGGTGAAGCCCATCGCCAGGGTCACCGCGAACGCGCGGCGCTCCCATTCGGCATGGAAGGGCGGCTCGTCCGCTTCGGGGAGCACCGGGCCGAAGCCCATCATGCCGCCGAGATCCTGCGCGCCGTTCATCTCCCTGCCCCCTCGAGTTCGGCCGGCAGGCGCGCCAGCCCGGTGCCGATCATCGAGTCCCGCGTGACGAGTGCCGCGAGCTGCTCCTCGCTCCAGCCCTCGGTGCCGGCGGGGCGCATCGGCACCACCAGGTAGCGGATCTCGGCAGTGGAGTCCCAGACGCGCACCTCGACCCCGGCCGGCAGTTCCACGCCGAAGTCGGCCAGCACGCCGCGCGGATCGGCCACCGCCTTGGAGCGATAGGGCGCCGACTTGTACCAGACCGGCGGCAGCCCGAGCACCGGCCACGGATAGCAGGAGCAGAGCGTGCAGACGACCACGTTGTGCACGCCCGGGGTGTTCTCCAGGGCGACCATGTGCTCGCCCTGCCGGCCCCGGAAACCGAAGGTCTCGTCGGCGCCGATGGCCTCGGTGGCATCGCGCAGCAGCCGGTCCCGGAAAGCGGGATCGGTCCACGCGCGGGCCACCACCCGCGCGCCGTTGCGCGGGCCCACCCGGTGCTCGTAGGTCTCGACGAGCGCATCGAGCGCCGCGGGATCGATGTAGCCCTTCTCGACCAGCAACGTCTCGAGCGCGCGCACGCGCAGTTCGGCCTCGGAGAACTGCGAACCCGGGTGCGCGTGCGATGAGGAGTCCATGCGTATGATTCTGCCGGATGCGCGGCCGCCGCGCGAGCACCTCCATGAGCGACATCCTCCTCGTCACGATCAACGCCCGCTACCAGCACGCATCGCTGGGCCTGCGCTGCCTGCACGCGAACCTCGGCGGGCTGGCGCAGCGCGCCGAGATCCTGGAGTTCGTGTCCGGTGCCCGCACCGAGGACATGCTCGAGCGGGTGCTGGAGCGGCGCCCGCGCATCGTCGGTCTCGGGGTCTACATCTGGAACGTGGCCGAGAGCACCCGCCTGGTTGCGCAGCTGCGAGCGGTGGCGCCCGGGGTGACGGTGATCCTGGGCGGGCCGGAGGTCAGCCACGAGCACGAGGGGCAGCGCATCTGCGCGCTGGCCGACCACGTGGTGACCGGCCCGGGCGAGGCAGCCTTCCGGCGGCTGTGCGAGGAGGTGCTGGCGGGCCGCCCGCCGGCAGCGCGGGTGGTCTCCGGCGGCGCACCCGCCCCCGATTCGCTGGCGCTTCCGTACGCGCTCTACGGCGACGAGGACCTGCGCCACCGCTTCCTCTACGTCGAGGCCTCCCGGGGCTGCCCGTTCCGCTGCGAGTTCTGCCTGTCGGCGCTGGACCGCACCGCGGAGCCCTTCCCGCTGGACGCGATCCTCGACGCACTGCGCGACCTGCATGCCCGCGGCGCGCGCCGCTTCAAGTTCGTCGACCGCACCTTCAACCTCTCGATTCAATCGAGCCGCCGCATCCTCGAGGTCTTCCTCGAACGCTATCGGCCGGGCCTCTTCGTTCATTTCGAGATGATCCCCGACCGCCTGCCCGACGAGCTGCGCCAGCCGCTGGCTGCCTTCCCGCCGGGCGCCGTGCAGCTCGAGATCGGCATCCAGAGCTTCGACGAGGACGTCTGCGCGCGCATCAGCCGCCGGCAGGACGTGCCGCGCGTGCCC
>JBKHVS010000232.1:0-3516 GCA_046569945.1 Gammaproteobacteria bacterium
TGGACACGCCCGTAGACCCGACGAATGCGCCGCTTGTCGATCGATCTCAGGTGATCGATGAGTGCGCACGACGGCTTCGTCAATCCGCTGCGCCCAGGGGACAGCGAGGGATATAGCGCGCCCCGGCCCGGTGTGCCGGTGACCGGCACCACGGCGATCAGCGGGAAACGCTGGCCGGCGTTCACCACCGGATCGCTCACCACGATGCAGGGGCGGATGCCCCGCTGCTCGTGACCGACGGTCGGATCGAGTTCCACTTGGACGACGGTGCCTCGTTCGAACCTCACGCCGACCCCTCGACCCATCCCTTACCCTCGATCCACCGCACCGGCTTGCCTTCGTCGGGATCCAAGAGGAGCCCCTCCTCGTCCGGAAGGCCTGCAGCCCATTCCCCCAGGCCGGCATCGGCAAGCCCTGCCACATCGGGGTGCGGATGTTGCACGGAGAGAAGGAGCTGCTCGCGTCGGCGGCGCAGCAGTTCGTGCTCCACGGCCTGCGCGATGAACCGGCTTCGGTTGCGTTCGAGCTTGTCGATGTCGCGGACCAGGTCCTTCGGCAACGTGATGGTGACGCGCTCGGTGGTCGCCATGAGCTGATCAGTATGAGGAACCGTATGATCATACCTCCGCGGGTGGGCGTGCCTGGAACTTTCTCAGTTTGCCGACGTGTTCGGAAGTCGGTGATGCGGCCTCGGTCGGATGGCGTTGGTGGAGTCTGCCAGGGGCGTCGCTTGGCGTTCGCCCTTCCGGCCGCACTCTCCCTGCGTCAGGTTGCGTCGCGCGTCCCCTGCACCCGCCCCCAGAACGACACCTTGCGTCCATGACGCGACCGAATCCCGGCCTCGAATTCCGCATGCGCGGGCAGCGGCGAGAGGTCCGCGCCGGCCGAGGCGATCTCGCCAAGGCGTGACCAGTACCGGGCTGCGTGCCCATAGGCGCGGGTCTGCGCACGGTCCAGGATGTCCACCAGCAGCGCGCGCAGCACGACCGTCTCGCCGCGCAGGCATCCCTGGGCACGCAGCGCCTCCACCAGCGGGGTGAGGCCCGCGTAGCTCGCGCCCTCGAAGCGCTCATGAGCCGCGATCAGCCTTGCCTCCGCTGAGTCGGCATCGCCCAGCTCCAGCAGCAGCGCCGCCGCCACCGCCGGGTCCGCGTGATCCAGCGCCCTTTGACGCGCATCCGCGCGCGCGGCCGCCCGCTCGGACTCCGGCAGCCGCTCGAGCCACTGGCGGAAGTGGAAAGCCGCCAGGGTCCGCTCGAAGAGCTGCCGGCAGATCCGGGCGCTTTCGTCTCGCCGGCCGAGGCGGTCGAGCGCCTCGACCATCAGGCTCAGCCGCCGGTCCTCCTGATGCCCCCAGGCTCCCTGCAGCCAGGGCAGCGCGTCAGCCGGCCGATCCGCCTCAAGGTAGGCCTGTGCGAAGGATTCCCGCTGCAGCGGGTTCGGCTCGGGGCTGTAGCGCAGCACGGCCCGCACCCGGACATCCGGATCCCGCAGGGCTTCGGACAGCAGGGTCAGCGCGGCCGAGACCCCGTATACCTCGATGGGGAGACTGGCGCCCGGAGCCGCCGAGGCGAGCACCTTGGACATCTGTGCGTCGTAGTGCGCCACCAGCGAACGCAGCGCAGGCTCGTCGAACAGCAGGTCGGCGGACCCGAGGAGTTCATCCCGGGCGCCGTACTGGTCGGCCTCCCGAAGCCGGATCAGCCGGCGCGCCCAGCCGCCGGGCGGCGGGTCGCAACGGGCGGCGGCCGTCAGCCAGTAACGGCAGGCAGCCCGCACCGCCTGGCCGATCGCGCCGTCGGAATCGTCGGAATGATCGAACCAGGAGGTGTCGGCTTCGATGAAGGCTTCGAAGAGCGCGAGCGCCGCACGCGGGTCGCGCGGCAGGAGCTCGCGGGCGACCTCGTCGAGCCAGCCCTCGAACATGTGACCGCGCTCGCGCGACTCGCGGTAGCCGTGAAAACGCCGCGAGCGCCGCCAGCCGGTCAGCGTCCTGCGGAACTCCGCCGCGAGCGCGTCGGGCTGCTCGGACAGCTGCAGCCGGGCCAGCCGTTCTCGCACCGGCTCATGGCTCTCGGCGAGCTCCAGAAGAAGGCCCACGAGCGCGTCCGCATCCTGCCGGCGCAGGAAGGTCGCGAGGTCTTCAGTGGCGGGGGTGGGATCGGGCATCGGTCCTGCCGATTCGACACCGCGAGCGTCAGCCAGCGTCCTTCGACACGAGCGGGAACGCCGCAGGATTGCGAATGGAGTCGACTGCCAGATCGATGTCGAGTTGCGGCCAATAGAGGTGATTGGCCGTGGGACGCTGAACGTCGGAGAGTTGTTCGATGGTGGCCTGCTTGAACCACGGGAACTCGCTGAAGGGAACGCTCAGCTCCTCGTCGCCCAGCAGCAGCCAGAACCCGTGCCTGGACACATGCGTGACTTCAGCTTCCAAAGTGGCGGACCCAGGCATCTTGGATCTCCTTCAGACGCGGAGGGGGCGGCGCACTGGTCGAAGCCTTGTGCGCCAGTCCGCCCCCGCAGCGCCTCAGGCGCTCAAGCCAGCTCGTTGAGCCTCAAGATCTCCGGCGGCCCGTCCATGAACGCGCCCATCTCCTTGCCCAGCGAGCGGAAGTGGTCGGAGCCGCGGTGCGCCTTCACGGCGTCCTCGTCCTTGTAGCGCTCCATGAACACGTACGTGACCGGGTCGTCGGTCTTGTTCAGCGTGTAGAGCAGGCAGCCCGGCTCGTTGGCCTGCACCGCCTTGGCCAGCTTGCTGGCCACCGCCTCGAAGGCGGCCTGCTGACCGTCCTTCACCTTGATCTTTGCCACCACGCCCAGCGTCATCGCGGATCTCCTCGTCGTTGGTTGAAAGCCGAGCCGGCCCGGGTGGCCGGCGCGGGACGATGCTAGCACCGGGGAGGAAGGGGGCCGCCACGGCGGGGGAATGGGGCATTCCGATGCGTGCGTTGCGTGCACCGGCCGCGACGGGGAAGCGCTGCGGTAGGCACCCCCCGGCCTTGGGGTGGAAGGGCCGCGGTAGGCGCGCTCCGGCCGCCTCGCCACGGCACGGGCCGGTCGAGCTCATCCTGTGAGCCTGGTCCGATGGACAATGCGACAGCCGTGCGCCGAGCCCCGGGGCGCGGGGCACGCACGCAGGCACGCACGCAGGCACTCAGGCAACAAGACCAGACACCACCAACCCGAGGCCCACCTTGACCCACCTTCACCCGAAGCCGGACGACGACGGCAAGCCGTTCCGGCTCCGTTCCCCGAGCACCCCCACGCCGCTGCACACCTGGTCGTCGGCGCACGAAGCGGCGACGCTCGTCCCCGGCGGGCCGATGCCGCCCGTCCTCAACGGCCTGGCCGTCGAGCGCTGGACCGAAGCGCCCCGCACGCATCAAGGCTGGGAGGCGCTGGCCGCGACGTCCCCGGTGTCCGAGCCGCCCTTCGACCGACCGTACGGGTTCAAGGCCGCCGCTGGCGCGGTGGTGATGGAGCCGGACGGCCGCTTCTGGCTGGTCTCGCCGT
>JBKHVS010000233.1:0-3502 GCA_046569945.1 Gammaproteobacteria bacterium
GACGCCCTGCACCGCGAGCTCGGCGCCAGGATGGGCGGGTTCGCCGGCTTCGACATGCCGATCCAGTATCCGGCCGGACTGAAGACCGAGCACCTGCACACCCGCGAGCGCGCGGGCCTGTTCGACGTCTCCCACATGGGACAGCTGCGCGCGACGCCGCGCGACGGCCGGCTCTCCACCCTGCACCGGGAGCTGGAAGCGGCGCTGCCGGTCGACTTCGACGACTGGCCGGCGGGACTGCAGCGCTACACCTGTCTGCTCAACGAGGACGGCGGCATCGAGGACGACCTGATGCTGGCGCACCTGGACGGGGAGGTCCGCATCGTGGTGAACGCCGGCAACCGGGAGCGCGACCTGATGCTGCTCGCGGCACGTTGCCCGGGGCTCGACTTCGAGTGGATCGACGCGGCGCTGCTGGCGCTGCAGGGCCCTGCCGCCGAGGCGGTGCTGGCACGGCTGGATCCGCGCGCGGCGCCGCTGCTGTTCATGCAGAGCGGCGAGCTGGAGCTGGCCGGGGCACGCTGCTTCGTCACGCGCTCCGGCTATACCGGCGAGGACGGCTTCGAGATCTCGGTGCCGGCCCCGGCGGCCGAAGCGGTGGCGCGCCGCCTGCTGGACGACTCCGACGTGGCGCCCGCCGGCCTGGGCGCGCGCGACACCCTGCGGCTGGAGGCCGGGCTGCCGCTGCACGGCGCCGACATCTCCGCGTCGAGCACTCCGGTGGAGGCCGGCCTGGCCTTCGCGATCGCACGGGCGCGGCGGGCGGGCGCGCCGAAGGCTGGCGGATTCCCCGGCGCCGACCGGGTGCTGCGCCAGTTCGCCGAGGGCGTGCGGCGGCGGCTGGTCGGGCTGGAGTCCTACGAGCCTGTGCCGGTGCGCGCGCACGCGAAGATCGTCGACGAGCACGGGCGCGAGGTCGGCGAGGTCAGCAGCGGCACGGTGTCGCCGACGCTCGCCCGGCCGGTGATGCTGGCCTGGATGGACACCGGCGCGCTGCGCGCCTCGCCCGACGGCGCCTTCCGGGCAGTGGTGCGCGAGCGGCGCCCCACGGTGCACGTCACGCCGCTGCCCTTCGTGCCGAAACGCTACAAGCGCTGACCGGCGGTGCGCTACGGGCGCCCCCGGGGGGCGGCCCGCGCCGCGTCGCGCCGCTCGCGCTCGAGGAGTTCCCGCTTGCGCTCGATGCCCCAGCGGTAGCCGGCGAGACCGCCGTCGCTGCGCACCACGCGATGGCAGGGAATCGCCACCGCCAGCGGGTTGGCGGCGCAGGCCTGCGCGACGGCGCGCACCGCTGCCGGCCGCCCCAGGCGGCGCGCAAGGCCCGCATAGGTCTCGGTCTCGCCCGGCGGGATCTCCTGCAGCGCCTGCCAGACCCTCTGCTGGAAGGCCGTGCCCCGCACGTCCAGCGGCAGCGCGAGCCCGAGGCGCGGCGCTTCGACGAAACCGACCACGCTGGCAACCTCGCGCTCGAAGGCCGCGTCGCCGCCGACCAGCTCTGCGCGCGGGAAGCGGTCCTGGAGGTCCTCGACCAGCGCCTGCGGATCGTCGCCCATCAGGATGGCGCAGACGCCGCGCCCGCTGCGGGCCACCAGGATGGAGCCCAGCGAGCACTCGCCCACCGCGAAGCGGATCACGGCATTGGCGCCGCCGGCGCGATAGTCGCGGGGACGCATCCCGAGCACGCGGTCGCTGGCCTCGTAGAAGCGGCCGTTCGAGCCGAAGCCGGCGCCGTAGATGGCGTCGGTGATCGACGCGGCGCCGCCCGACAGCTGCTCGCGCACCCGCTGCGCGCGGGTCGCCGCAGCGTACTCGTGCGGGGTCAGTCCGGCGAGCGCGCGGAACACACGATGGAAATGGTGCGGGCTCATCCCCGCCTCGGCTGCGAGCACGGCCAGCGCCGGCGGAGCCTCGGCAGCCTCGATCCGCCGGCAGGCCCGTGCCACCACCGCGGCGTGCCGCGCCGCGACCGACTCCCGATCGGCGCCGCCGCGGCGGCTGGGGCGGTAGCCCGCCGCCTCGGCCGCCTCGGCGCTGTCGAAGAACTCGACGTTCTCGGGGCGCGGCAGGCGCGACGCGCTGCCGGGCCGGCAATACACCCCGGTGGTCCTGACCGCGTAGACGAAGGCGCCGCCGTGCGCCACCGGATCGCGGGCCAGCACCGCCGCCCAGCGCGGATCGCTGGCGGCGTCAGGCGCGCCGGACGGATCCCGGGCCATGTCCGGTGCTCCGGACGGGTCCAGGGCCATGTCCGGAGCCCCGGACGGATCATGGGCCGCGCGCGATGCTGCGGACGAAGCCGGTGCGCGGCGGTCGGATGCGTTCATCGGGTCCCTCCCTGCGGATGCCTGCGACAGGACGGAGTCTGGACGCGATCGCCGGCCTGCGCACTCCGGTGCTTGCGCCGGAACTCGGGCGCAGCGCGCTGCTCAGGCCGCCTTGCGTTCGATGAGCTCGACCTTGTAGCCGTCCGGATCCTCGACGAAGGCGATGACCGTGCTGCCGTGCTTCATCGGGCCGGCCTCGCGGACCACCTTGCCGCCGCGCGCGCGGATCTCGTCGCAGGCCTTCTTCGCGTCGGGCACCTCGAGCGCGATGTGCCCGTAGGCGGTGCCGAGCTCGTAGCGGTCCACTCCCCAGTTGTAGGTGAGCTCGAGCACGGCGCCATCTTTCTCGTCCTGGTAGCCGACGAAGGCCAGCGTGAACTTGCCGTCCGGGTACTCGTGCCGGCGCAGCAGGCGCATTCCGAGCACCTCGGTGTAGAAGGCCAGGGAGCGGTCGAGATCGCCGACCCGCAGCATGGTGTGGAGCATTCGCATGTGTACTTTCCTCGGTCCGGTGGCGCGCGCCCCGGCCGCCGATCGGGGCCGGAGCGTCGCGTGAAGGCGTATTCTCGCCCGTCTCGCCACGCCTCGCGCTGCGCCCCGCGTTCCCCGCCGATGAAGAAGATCCGCATCGCCCTATGGGCGATCCTGCTGCTGCCGACCGCCCTGTGGTTCGCGGCCGACGCCCTGCCGCTGCCCTCCGCCGGCTGGTTCGCCTTCCGGACGCCCTTCGTCCAGTACACGGGCGTGGTGGCGATCGTGGCGATGAGCGCCGCGATGGTCCTGGCGGTGCGCCCCAGGCGGCTGGAGCCCCCGCTGGACGGCCTCGACAAGATGTACCGGCTGCACAAGTGGCTGGGCATCGCCGCGCTGGTGCTCGCCGTCCTCCACTGGTGGTGGGCGCAGGGCACCAAGTGGATGGTCGGCTGGGGCTGGCTGGTCCGCCCGGAACGCCGGGGCGCCGGCGCCGTGCAGCTCGGCCCGATCAAGCAGTGGCTGCGCGACCAGCGCGGACTGGCCGAGACCTTGGGCGAGTGGGCCTTCTACGCGGTGGCGGCCCTGATCGTCATCGCGCTGGTCCGGCGCATTCCCTACCATGTGTTCGCGTGGCTGCACCGCTGGATCTCGGTGCCCTACCTGGTGCTCGCCTTCCACACGGTGGTGCTCACGCGCTTCGACTA
>JBKHVS010000234.1:0-3231 GCA_046569945.1 Gammaproteobacteria bacterium
TCGGCGGGATAGTCGGGCAGCACGTCCGGGTTGAGGTGCGAGGCCATCAGGAACAGCTCCTGGGTCTGCATCTTCATCTGCGGCGCCTGCGGCGGCAGGATCATCTCGGCGCCGACGCGCGTGTTCTGGCTGCCGGCGCAGGCCGACAGCAGCAGCGCGGCGGCAGCCAGCGCCGGCGCGAGCAGCGGGCGTGTGCGGCGCGTCATGGCAGCCGCAGCTCGGTGTCGCGGCGGAAGGGCCACTTCCGGTCGATCTCGTCGATCAGCGCGCTGGCCTTGCGCAGGCTCTCCTGGACCTGCGCGCGCAGGCCGGCAAGGTCCTCGGTCGCCGCCCGAGTGTTGGCCGCGATTCCCTGCGCCTCGGCCAGCGTGGCGTCGGCCTTCTCCAGCGTGCGGCGCGCGTCGGCCAGCAGCGCGTTGAGCTGGCCGGCCGCGGCGCGGGCCTCGTCGACCAGGCCCGCGCTGCCGAAGAGGCTGGCGTCCGCCTTGCGCGCGATGCCATCCAGGCGCGTCGCCACTGCGTCCATCGATGCGAGGAGCCTGTTGGTGCGCTCGATCGACTGGAGCACCTTGCGCGCCTCGTCCTCGCTGCCCAGCAGCACCGTCAGCACGCCATGCTGGCCGCCGGCCCGTTCGGCCATCTCGCTCAGGCGGGCGAGCCCGGCGTTCAGCGCGGAGGCCTCCGAGGTCATGCGTTCGACGTTCTCCAGGACCTTGTTCAGGTTGGCGATCAGCCCCGGCAGCTCGTCCGTGGTGTCGCCGCGCAGCACCGGACGCACCGCGCCGTCCGGAAGCGGCGCGCCGTCGAGGTCGCCGGTGAAGGCGCGCAGCCGGGCGCCGCCGACCAGGCCGCGCTCGAGGGTGAACACGCTGCTGGCGCGCAGCCAGCGCGCGTCGCTGCGGGGCACGTCGATCTCGATGCGCGCCTGGCCGTTCTGCGCCAGCTCGATGCGCCGGACCCGGCCGACCGGGAAGCCCGAGAAGCTGAGGTCTGCGCCCACGCTGACGCCCTCGGAATCGCTGGCCATCAGCACCAGCGTCTGGGTGCTCTCGAAGGTTCCGCGCGAATAGAGGACGAAGCCGGTGAACCCGGCCGCCAGCGCGAGCGTGAGCACCAGCAGCAGCGTGGCCCGGAACCGGATGCGCCGGTCGGTGGCGTTGTCTGGCCGCTGCTCGTCCATGGTTCAGGCGTACATCACGGCGAGCGAACCGATCTGGATCGCCACCAGCGCCACGCCGAGCCGGGCCATGCCGTCGCGCACCGCGGCAGGAACCGAGCGCTGCGCGCGCGGGATCGACAGCGCCGCGCTGACCGGGATTGCGGCGACCGCCAGGCCGAAGAACAGGGTCTTGAGCGCAAGGCCCGTGACGACCACCGGCGCGAAGACCTGGCCGACGATCCGCAGGTAGGGGCCGAGCGCCCAGGGCGAGAAGCCGTACATGACCAGGTAGGCGATCAGCAGGGCGATCGCGCTGCTGAGCCAGGCCAGCAGCATCACCGCCACCACGCTGCCGAAGGCGCGCGGCGCGAACGCATGCCGCACGGGATCCTGGCCGCGGGCGCGCATCGCCTCGAAATCGCCGCGCACGTGCTTGAGCGCCACGTGCGTGCTCATCGCCGCGCCGGAGCGCAGTGCCACCGAAAGCGCCGCCAGCAGAGGGATCACCTCGATCACCAGCACGCGCACCGCGAGCTCCAGCGCGTACTGCGAAAGGCCATAGGCCTGGGCGGTGTCCACCACGATGCGGACCAGCACGAGGCTGAGCACCGCGCAGGCCGCCAGGAAGCCGGGCAGGGACGGCCAGGCGGACAGGACGATCTGCCGGGCAGTCGCGCGGCGCATCTCGCGGTCGTAGGCCTCCGGCGACAGCGCCGTTGCCAGCGTCAGCGCGGCGAAGCGCAGCGCCTGCCACCAGGCCCCGGCGCGCTCGCGTACCGAAGCCTCCGGGCGCCAGGGGGCAGGCGGCGCGGGCTCCGCCGGGTCAGGGGTGATCTGCGACGATGCCATCGGTCGATGATAGCGCGCCGGGTCGGCCATCCGGGGCGCGCTGCGCGCCCAGCGCCTCAGCTGGTGTGGTGGACCGCTCCCATGCCCCACACCGGCGTCTCGAGGCCTTCCATCCTGGCCTTGAGCTGCAGCGCGAGCGGCAGCGAGTAGAAGCGCGACTGCTGCAGGTTGCCGCCGTGGAACCAGAGCCCCGGCTGCTGCGTCGGCTTCCACATGTTGCGCAGCTCGCCCTCCCAGGGGCCGGGGACCTTCGCGGTGCCCGAGCCGAGTCCCCAGCACTTGCCGACGCGGTCTGCGACCTCCTGCGAGATGATCTTCGCGGCCCAGCCGTTCATCGATCCGTAGCCGGTCGCGTAGACGATCAGGTCGGCGGGCAGCTCGCTGCCGTCGTCGAGCACCACGGAGCGCTCGCGCACTTCCGCCACGTTGACGCCGCTGCGCAGGGCGATGCTGCCGTTGGCGACCAGTTCCGAGGCGCCGACGTCGATGTAGTAGCCCGAGCCGCGCCGCATGTACTTCAGCGAGAGCCCGGAGCCGTCCTCGCCGAAGTCGAGCATGAAGCCGGCCTTGCGCAGGCGCTCGTAGAACTCCGCGTCCTTGCGGGCGATCTCCGCATACACCGGCTTCTGCGCTTCGGTCATCACGCGGAACGGCATCGTGGCGAGCGTCATGTCGGCGCGCTCGGTCGTGATGCCGCGCCGAAGCGCGTCCTCGGAGAAGAGCCTGCCCCAGCCCGCGTCCATCAGGGTCTCGGAGCGCACGACCAGGGTGCTGGAGCGCTGGATCATCGTCACCCGCGCCTCGTGCTCCCACAGGTCGGCGCAGATGTCGTGCGCGGAGTTGTTCGATCCGACCACGACGCAGTGCCGCCCCCTGTAGGCCTCGCCGCTGCGATACTCGCTGGAGTGCACCTGCTCGCCGCGGAAGCGCTCGGCGCCGGGGAACTTCGGAACCTCGGGCATGCCCGACATGCCGGTGGCCAGGATCAGCTGCTTCGGACGCAGCACGACGGTCTCGCCTGCCCGGTCCACGGTGACTGCCCATTCCTGCGCCGCCTCGTCCCACTGCGCGCTTCGGCACTCGGTGGAGCTCCAGTAGTTCAGCTCCATCAGCTTCGTGTAGGCCTCCAGCCAGTCGCCCATCTTGTCCTTGGGCGTGAACACCGGCCAGTGGTCGGGGAAGGGCAGGTAGGGCAGGTGGTCGTACCAGACCGGGTCGTGCAG
>JBKHVS010000234.1:3241-3492 GCA_046569945.1 Gammaproteobacteria bacterium
ACTTGTAGCGCGCGCGCCATGCGTCGCCAGCGCGCGGGTGCCTGTCGATGACCACCGTCGGCACCTCGAGCCGCTTCAGGCGCGCGCCCAGCGCGATGCCGCCCTGGCCGCCGCCCACCACCAGGCAATAGGGCTGGCGCGTGTAGCCGAGCTCGGCCTCCTCGGCCGCGCGCTCCTCGAGCCAGCTGCGCCGGTTGCGCCGGACGCCGTGTTCCACGCCTCTCGGGCGCGTCTGGCCGCGCTTCTCCTCG
>JBKHVS010000235.1:0-3487 GCA_046569945.1 Gammaproteobacteria bacterium
GATGGAGTCGCCGGGCCGCAGCGACTCCCGTGGGAACAGCGGAACCTCCCGCCAGCCGCCCTCGGCGTACATGCGCACCCGAGCGCGCTCGGCCAGGCCGGTGCCGCGCTGCTCGCCGGCGCCGGGCTGCTCGCCGAGGCCGGGCATCGAGCCGCCCTCGCCGGGCGCGCCGAGCACCTCCGCGACCGCGGAATCGATCACCAGCGGCCGCCCGGCCAGCAGGAAGGCGAAGCGGCGGCGGTAGGCGCGCTCGAAGGCCTGCTGCAGGCTCGAGCAGTCGTCGGCCGCGGTCTCCGCCACCGGCAGCGCGGTGTCGGTGCCCTCGTAGCGAAGCAGCAGCCGGCGCTCGGCGCGCAGCGCCGCGCGCGTCTCGCCCTGCGCCAGCAGCTCGGCCTCGGCCGCCGCCTGCAGTTCGTCCAGTGCGCGCCGCGCATGCTCGAGCCCGTCGGCGTCCAGCCTGCGCTCTACCGAGCGCTCGCGCATCGCTGCCTGCTCGGCGAGCCCCATGCCGTAGGCGGAGAGCACCCCCGCGAGCGGATGCGCGAGCACCCGCGGCATCGCCAGCGCATCCGCCACCAGGCAGGCATGCTGGCCGCCGGCGCCGCCGAAGGTGGTCAGCGTGTACTCGGTGACGTCGTAGCCGCGCTGCACCGAGATCTTCTTGATCGCGTTGGCCATGTTCGCCACCGCGATGTCGATGAAGCCCTGGGCGACCGCCTCCGGCGACATCCTCCGCCCGGTGGCCGCGGTGATCTCGCCCGCCAGCTGCTCGAAGCGCAGGCGCACCACCTGCTCGTCCAGCGGCTGCCCGCCGTCCGGGCCGAATACGTGCGGGAACCAGCGGGGCTGGATGCGGCCCAGCATCACGTTCGCGTCGGTCACCGTCAGCGGCCCGCCGCGCCGGTAGCAGGCCGGACCGGGGTCCGCGCCCGCGGAGTCCGGCCCCACCCGCATCCGGGCGCCGTCGAAATGCAGGATGGAGCCGCCGCCGGCCGCCACCGTGTGGATGCTCATCATCGGCGCGCGCATCCGCACCCCGGCCACCTGGGTGTCGAAGGCGCGCTCGAACTCGCCGGCGAAGTGGGACACGTCGGTGGAGGTTCCGCCCATGTCGAAGCCGATCACCCGGTCGAAGCCCGCGGCCTGGCTGACGCGCGCCATCCCCACGATCCCGCCCGCAGGACCCGACAGGATCGAATCCTTGCCCTGGAAGGCCGCGGCGTCGGTGAGCCCCCCGCTGGACTGCATGAACTGCAGGCGCACGCCGGGCATCGCCTGCGCCACCCGGGCGACGTACCGGCGCAGCACCGGCGACAGGTAGGCGTCGACCACCGTCGTGTCGCCGCGCGCCACGAAGCGGATCATCGGCGAGACCTCGTGCGACACCGAGACCTGCGTGAAGCCCGCAGCGCGTGCGAGCGCGGCAAGGCGCCGCTCGTGCGCCGGATGCGCGTAGCCGTGCATCAGCACGATGGCGACGGCCTGCAGCCCGCGCGCGCGCGCCGCGCGCAGGCCTGCCGCCGCGGCCTCCTCGTCCAGGGGCCGCACCACGCTGCCGTCGGCGCCGATCCGCTCGTCCGCCTCGAGCACCTCGCGGTGCAGCAGCTCGGGCAGCACGATGTTCCGGTCGAAGATCCGCGGGCGGTTCTGGTAGGCGATGCGCAGCGCGTCCCTGAACCCGCGCGTGACCACCAGCAGCAGCGGCTCGCCCTTGCGCTCGAGCAGCGCGTTGGTGGCCACGGTAGTGCCCATCTTCACGACCTCCACCCGCGCCGCGTCGATCGCCTCGCCCGGCGCCAGGCGCAGCAGGCGGCGGATGCCTTCGACGGCGGCGTCCTCGTATCGGCCAGGGTCCTCGGACAGCAGCTTCGCGGTCTCGAGGCCGCCGTCGGGCCGGC
Organism: Gammaproteobacteria bacterium; assembly: GCA_046569945.1. Taxonomy (GTDB): domain Bacteria; phylum Pseudomonadota; class Gammaproteobacteria; order Burkholderiales; family Burkholderiaceae_E; genus Quisquiliibacterium. Next base: position 1,899 of record JBKHVS010000235.1, read on the forward strand.
GCGCCACGATGTCGGTGAAGGTGCCGCCGCGGTCGATCCAGAACTGCCAGCGGCCGGCGCCGGTTTGGTCGTGGCTGGAATTCGTGGTCATAATCGCTGGGCTCGCGCTTTGCGCCCCGCACCGGGGCTTCCTCGATGGGCCGGCGCCTGCCGGCGAGTGCCACGCATACTAACCGCAGCCCGATCCCGATGAGCGCACTGTTCCGCACTGCCACCATCCGCGCCCTCGAACGTGAATGGATCGACCGGCTGGGCGGCGGCGTGCTGATGGAGCGCGCGGCCGGCGCGGTGGCCGAGGCCGCAGCGCGCAGCGCGCGGCGCCTGCCGCGGGCCACGCCGATCGTGGCGCTGGTCGGCCCGGGCAACAACGGCGGGGACGCGCTGCTCGCAGTCTCGAAGCTGCGCGAGCGCGGATTTCCGGCCCACGCGCTTGCACTTTCGGACACCGAGCCGTCCGCCTCTGATGCCCGCGCCGTCTGGCAGCAGTGGCATGCCCGCGGCGGCGCCGTCGGCACGCTCGCCGAGCTCCCCTCCTGGCTGGACCGCCAGCCGCTCGTGCTCGACGGCCTGTTCGGCATCGGCCTGGGCCGCGCGCTGGAGGGCGCAGCCGCCGAAGCCGTCCGCCTGCTCGACCTGGCGCCGCAGTGCGAGACGATCGCGATCGACGTTCCCTCAGGCATCGACGCGGACACCGGCGCGGTCGTCGGGGGCCGGGACGCCCCGGCGATCCGCGCCGGTCTCACCGTCACCATGATCGGCGACAAGCCGGGGCTGCACACCGGGGCCGCGCTGGATCACGCCGGGGCCGTGCTGGTTGCGAGCCTCGGCCTGGCCCACGGCACCGAGGCGGACGGGGAGCTCTTCGGGCGCGCGCTGGCGCAGCGGCTTCTGCGCCCCAGGGCTCGCGACAGCCACAAGGGCAGCTTCGGCAGCGTGCTGGTGGTCGGCGGCGCGGCCGGCACTGCCGGCGCCGCGCTGCTGGCGGCGCGCGGCGCCCAGGCCGCCGGCGCGGGCAAGGTCTTCGTGGCCGCGCCGGACGGGCCGGTCTTCGACCCCGGCCAGCCGCAGCTGATGACCCGCGCCTTCGACGCCGGGCACGAAGGCATCGACGCGATCTGCATCGGCTGCGGGCTCGGCCGCTCGGCGACGGCCGGCGACGCGCTGGAGCGCGCGCTGCGCTCGGAGCTGCCGCTGGTGCTCGACGCCGACGCCCTGAACCTCGTCGCCGACGACCCCGCGCTGGCCCGCCTGCTCGCCACGCGCGAAGCGCCCTCGGTGCTCACGCCGCATCCGCTGGAGGCGGCTCGACTGCTCGGCACCTCGTCGCGCGCCATCCAGTCCGACCGCATCGGCCACGCGATTGCGCTCGCTGCGAAGACCGGCGCGATCTCGCTGCTCAAGGGCGCGGGCTCGGTACTGGCCCTGCCCGGCGGGCGCTTCTCGATCGTCGCCGCAGGCAGCCCCGCGCTGGCCACCGCCGGCACCGGCGACGTGCTGGCAGGAGTGATCGCCGCGCTGCTCGCGCAGCGTCTGGCGGCGGCCGACGCCGCGCGCCTCGGGGCCTGGGCGCACGGCAGCGCCGGCGAGCT
>JBKHVS010000236.1:0-3479 GCA_046569945.1 Gammaproteobacteria bacterium
CCCGGAACTGGACCTGGGCATCCCGCTGGCCTGGGGCGGCATCCCCCGGCTGGTGCGCGAGCTCGGCCCGGCGATGGCCAAGGAACTGGTGCTCACCTGCCGGCCGTTCACCGCGACGGAGGCGCACGCGCTGCACTTCCTGAACCGGGTGGCGCCCGAGGACCGGCTCGACGCCCAGGTGCAGGAGCTGGTCGACCTGCTGGTGACCAAGTCGTCCTACACGCTGACCAACACCAAGCGGCACGTCAACGCGGTGGCCGAGCAGGGCGGGTCCACCGGCGAGAGCTTCCGCGACGCCCAGATCACGATCGGCGCGATGCGCGATCCGGAGTCGATGGAGGTGATGAAGCGCTACCTGGCGGCGCGCGGCCGCTGAGCGGCCCGGAGCAGCCCGGAGCAGCCCGGAGCGGCCCGGAGCGGCCCGGAGAGGCCCGGAGCGGAGGCCGCGCAGCCGCAGGCCGCGGGCGGCAGCCGGCCGCGGAGCCCCTGCCTTCAGCGCGCCGGCACCGCCACGCCCGCGCCCAGCATGCGCTCGACGTAGCGCGCGATCAGGTCCACTTCCAGGTTCACGCGCGAGCCGGCGGCCAGCGTGCCCAGCGTGGTGTGCTGCACCGTGTGCGGGATCAGGTTGATGCTGATGACCGCGCCGGCAGGCCCGTCGCTCACCGAGTTCACGGTCAGGCTCACGCCGTTGACCGTGGCCGAGCCCTTGTAGGCGAAGTACTTCGACAGCTCCGGCGGCACGCGCAGGTCCAGCCGCCAGGATTCGCCGATCTCGTCGAACGAGACCACCTCGGCCAGGCCGTCGACATGCCCGGAAACCAGGTGGCCGCCGAGGCGGTCCGCCAGGGTCAGCGCCTTCTCGAGGTTCACTTCGCCGGGCGCTTCCAGCCCCACCGTGTGGTTCAGGCTCTCGCGCGAGACGTCGACGGTGAAGCGCCTGCCCTCGACGCTGGTGGCGGTCATGCACGCGCCCTGGATGGCGATCGAGTCGCCCACCGCGACGTCGTCCAGGCCCAGCGTTCCCGCGTCGACCAGCAGGCGCACGCCGTCGCCCAGCGGCTCGACGCGCTCGATCCGGCCAACGGCCGCGATGATTCCGGTGAACATTCGTAGAGTCTCCGTGCCGGAGCAACAACCCGGCGTTACGTTCAACATTAACCTGACCGCCAAAGGCCAGCGGCCGGAAGCAATCCGCTCGAGGGAGGGGCCACGCCCGGCTAGCATGAGCGATGCGCCGAGCCCGCGCACGCCTACGAACGCTTGCTACCGTGCCCAGGTCGTCGACTGTCGTGCTTGACGACGAGAATGACGATCTCGTCCTGCGTGGCCCGGTATATGAGCGTGTACGGGAAGACGCTCATTGAGAACCCGCGACGCCCGCGAGCCCTTGGCGAACCGATGTGAGGATGCTCGCCCAACAGTTCGATCAAGCGTCTGAACTCTCGAACGAAGCGGGCCGCCACCAACGGCGACCCTTCGCGCTCATAGAATTCCGCAGCCTCCCGAAGATCCTGCTCTGCATCCGGATGAATCGAAATCCTCATCCAGGGAACCGCGCTTCCAGACTCGCCAGAGCGACCTCGATCGAAGCTGCAGGCGTCTTGCCAGAACCCAGCTCCTGCTCGCGAGCCTCGGCAAGCGCGTCCCATTCCGCCTCTGCCTCGGCATCAGCGTCCACGCTCGAAATCAGACGGTCGAGCAACTTCGCGCGATCCAGCGGCGACAGGCTGAGAATCTCGGCTTGAAGTGCTTCGAGGGTGCTTGGCATGGGCGCTCCCGCCAGATTTCGGTTGGATGCATAAGGTTGCCACAAGCCGGCGCAGCCTGGCCCGTCGGCAGTGGGGAGGCGCGGCCAGTGCCCGCGGACGCGCCGCGGGCGCTTCAGTCGCGCCCTGCGAAGCGGGCGACGATGCGCAGGTCGTCGCCCACGCGATCCGCGGAACGGAACACGAGGGGAATGCGGCCGTCGAGGTCCTCCAGCGGCGGCAGCGCGAACATCCCGGCCGCGTCGCCCAGCAGCGACGGCGCCAGGTAGACCAGCAGTTCGTCGACGCAGCCCTCGCGCACCAGCGACGCGTTGAGCCGCGCGCCCGCCTCGACGTGAAGTTCGTTGATCTCGCGCCGGGCGAGTTCGCGCATCAGCGCCGGCAGGTCGACCTTGCCGGCGGCGTTGGCCAGCTTGAGGATCTCGCAGCCGCGGTCGCGCAGCTCGCGCTCCTTGTCGGGGTTGTCGGCCGCGCAGACCAGCAGCACCGGGCCGCCGGCATGCAGCAGCTTCGCGTCCAGGCTCACTTCGAGGCGCGAGTCGACCAGCACCCGCAGCGGCTGCCGGGTGGCCGGCACCAGCCGCACCGTGAGCTCGGGATCGTCGTCGCGCACCGTGCCGATGCCGGTGAGGATTGCGCAAGCGCGCGACCGCCAGGCGTGGCCGTCCGTGCGGGCCGCCTCGCCGGTGATCCACTGGCTGCGCCCGTTGCGCAGCGCGGTGCCGCCGTCCAGGCTGGCCGCGACCTTCATGCGCACCCAGGGCAGCTCGCGCGACATCCGCGACACGAAGCCGACGTTCAGCTCGCGCGCCTCCTGCTCGAGCAGGCCGCAGCGCACGTCGACGCCGGCGGCGCGCAGCCGCTCCAGCCCTCGGCCGTTGACGCGCGGGTTGGGATCCTCCATCGCCGCGACGACGCGCCCCACCCTGGCATCGATCAGCGCGTCGACGCAGGGCGGCGTGCGGCCGAAGTGGCTGCAGGGCTCGAGCGTCAGGTAGACGGTGGCGCCGCGCGCCTGGCCGCCGGCCTGCGCCAGCGCGAGCAGCTCGGCATGCGGCTCCCCCGCGCGGCGATGCCAGCCCTCGCCGACGACGCGGCCCTCCCGCACGATCACCGCACCGACGCGCGGGTTCGGTGTGGTGGTGGCCAGGCCCTGCGCTGCGAGCTCGAGCGCGCGGGCCATGAAATCGTGATCGGCTGGAGTGAACATGGCAGCGGGATTGTACCGACGCCGCACCCGTTAACATGGGCAGTCCGTCCCCAGGAGCGCCGCATGCCCCGGAAGAAAGCCCCCGCCCCGGCCCCCGCCCCGGCCCCCGTGCCGATCGCCACGGCCGTCCCGCCCCGCTGCCGGGCCGCTGCAGCGCGCCGCGCCGCCTGGCGGCCGATCCTCGCCGCCCTGGCCGCCAGCGCCGCGCTGTCGATTGCGCCAGCCGGCGCCGCCGAGCAGGCCCCCGCGGGCCCGCTGCTGCGCGTGGACGCGCAGGCGCAGCGCGAGGTCACCGACGACATCGCGGTCGCGGTCTTCTTCGTGGAGCGCGACGGCCCCGAGCCGTCGGCGCTGCAGGCCGCGGTGAACCCGGTGCTGCAGTCTTCGCTGGCCGAGCTCAAGCGCGATCCCGCGCTGCAGGTCCGCTCCGGACGCTACCTGACGCAGCCGCGCTATGGCCGGGAAGGCCGCATCGAGGGCTGGCGGGTGCGCGGCGAGCT
>JBKHVS010000237.1:0-3471 GCA_046569945.1 Gammaproteobacteria bacterium
CGCTGATCGGCCTGCCGCTGGTATTCACGCTGGTCAACCGCAAGGTCGACCACCTGTCCGTGTCGGTCTGGTACATGGCCTGCGCGCTCTTCTGGCTCCCGGTGCTCTTCGTCGTGGCCAAGACCCCGGGCCTGCACCACGGGGTTCAGCAGGCGGCGATGAACTGGTGGTTCGGCCACAACGTGCTGGGCCTCTTCTACACGCCGCTGGCCCTCGCCTCGGTCTACTACTTCCTGCCCAAGGTGATCGGGCGGCCCATCCAGTCGTACAACCTGTCGCTGCTCGGCTTCTGGGGGCTCGCCTTCTTCTACGGGCAGGTCGGCGGGCACCACCTGATCGGCGGGCCGGTGCCCGAGTGGATGATCACGCTGTCCATCGTGCAGAGCATGATGATGATCATCCCGGTGGCCGCCTTCACGGTGAACCAGTACCAGACGCTGCAGGGGCGGCTGTCGGCGCTGCGCTTCTCGCCGACGCTTCGCTTCATCGGGGTCGGCGGCCTGATGTACACCGCGAGCTCGGTGCAGGGCTCGTTCGAGGCGCTGCGCAGCGTCAACGCGGTGACCCACTTCACCCATTACACGGTCGCGCATGCCCACCTGGGGCTCTACGGCTTCGTGAGCTTCGTGTTCTTCGGCGCGATCTACTTCACGATGCCGCGGATCACCGCGCGCGAGTGGCCCTTTCCCTGGCTGATCACCGCGCACTTCTGGCTCGTCGCCATCGGCTTCGCCGTCTACTTCGTGAGCCTGACCACTGCCGGCTGGCTGCAGGGGCAGGCAATGCTCGACGCCGCCCGGCCGTTCATGGAATCGGTCACGGTGACCCTTCCCTGGCTCAAGGGCCGCAGCGTCGGCGGCGCGCTGATGGTGGCCGGACACCTGGCCTTCGCGGCCCACTTCGTGCTGCTGGTGCTGAACGCGGGGCCGCAACGCGAGAAGCCGGCCCTCTTCCGCCGGCCTTTCGGGCAGGTCGTCGAGAACGAGGCCGCGGGATGAACAACGAGATCAAGCTCGTCTCCGGAGCGATGGTGATGCTGGCGCTGGCGACCAGCGCGCTGGTCGTGCTCCCCTACCTCCAGGTCCGCGACACCCCGCCGCTCCCCGGCCTGAAGCCCTACAGCAGCGCCGAGTTGCGCGGGCGCGAGGTCTACATTGCCAATGGCTGCGTCTACTGCCATTCGCAGCAGCCGCGCGCAAGAAGTTTCGCGCCGGACCACGCGCGCGGCTGGGGGCGGGCCACGGTCGCCGGCGACTACGCCTACGACCAGCCGCATCTGCTGGGAACCATGCGCACCGGACCCGACCTGATGAACATCGGCGTGCGCCAACCCAGCGAGGCCTGGCATCTCGGCCACCTGTTCCAGCCGCGCGCCTACGTGCCGGACAGCATCATGCCGAGCTACCCCTTCCTGTTCGAGATCAAGGCCCGCGCCGACAGGGACGACGTGGTGGTGAGCCTGCCGGCGGGCCTGGCCCCGGCAGGAAGCGTGGTCGTGGCGCGCCCGGAAGCCGTGGACCTGGTCCGGTACCTGCAGTCGCTGGACCGCAGCTATCCGGGGGTTGCAGCGCAATGACGCAGTCCGACGTTCGCCCGCAGCAGGCGCGCGAGAATCCCGAGCCGAGCGAGGCGCCCAACCCGATGCCCTGGTTCGTGCTGCTGCTCACCGCGGCCTTGCTGGGATTCGGCATCCTGTACATCTCCCGTGCCTCGCTCGACGAGGCGCCCGAGCTCGGCGACGGCCGCACGCTCGCCGAATTGCGTGGCCCCGCCGCGGCGCCCGCGGGCGCGGCGATCGACGGCGCCGCGGTCTACGCGGCACGCTGCGCCGCCTGCCACCAGGCCGGCGGCACCGGCCTGCCCGGCGCCTTCCCTCCGCTGGCCGGCGCCGAGTGGGTCACCGGCAAGGCCGAAACGCTCGTGGCTATCGTGATCCACGGGATCGCCGGCCCGCTCACCGTCAAGGGGACGACCTACGACGGCGCGATGCCGGCCTTCGGGGCCCAGTTGCAGGACGCCGAGATCGCCGCCGTGCTCACCCACATCCGTGGCCAGTGGGGGAACCAGGCCAGCGCGATCGACACGCCGACCGTGGCCGCGGTCCGCAAGGACACGGCCGGCCGCACCGAGCCGTTCAAGGGCGACGCCGAGCTCGCCGCCCCGGAGTGAACGGGCGCCGCCTGAGCGTCGTGCTGTGCCTGGCGATCCTCGCCGGCGCGACCTGGATCGTCCACGAGCTCAGCTTCGGTTTCGAAGTCTGGACCTTCGAAGGCCGACGGCAGCGACTGATCGCCACCGGCAGCTTGCGCGCACCGCAAGTCCCGCTTCGCTTCGCCCGGGAACCGGCCCAGCCGCTCTGGCGGGACGACTCGCCAGGCCGGTACGGCGCCTCCCCGAACCGGACGGCCTACCTGGTGGACTTCGTCTACACCCGCTGCCCCGGCGTGTGCCGCGCGCTGGGCAACGAGTACCAGCAGATGCAGCGGGCGCTTGCCTCGGACCCGCCCGAGGGCGACATCCGCCTCGTGTCGATCTCCTTCGACGTCGCTTACGACGACCCTTCTCGCCTCGCGGCGCAGGCCGCGCTCCTGCGCGCCGATCCCCAACGATGGTCGTTCGCCGTGCCCGGCACCGCGCGCGACGCCGAGGCGCTGCTCGGCGGCCTGGGCGTGATCGCCATACCCGACGGGATGGGCGGCTTCGTGCACAACGGCGACATCCACCTGCTCGACGGCCAGGGGAGATTGCGGGCCGTCTTCGCCTTCGACCGCTGGCCGGAGGCGCTCGAGGCCGCTCGCCAACTCACCGCGCCGCGCGCGGCCACCGACGTCGCTCGGCAGGATCGGCCATGAACAGCCCGACACTGCCGGCCCGCCGCGACGGGATCGCCGGAATCGCCTTTCTCCCGCTGCTCCTGCTCTGGCCGGCCCTGCGTCACGTCATCGAGAGCCGGATGCTTCTGCACATGCTGGTCGAGTTCCCGGCGCTGCTGGCCGCGGGCTGGGCCGCACGGCGCATGTGCCCGGGCAGCGGGCCGATGCGGGCGTTGTCGCTGGCGTGCCGGCACCTCGACTGGCGCGGCTGGACCGGGGCGACGCTGCTCAGCGCGGTGACCGCCGTCTGGATGATTCCCACGCTGCTGGATCTGGCCCTGCTGACGCCGGCGGTCGCGGCAGCCAAGTACTGCGCCTGGTGGCTGGCGGGCTGGACGATCGCCGACGGCTGGGGCCGCCTCGACCCCGAGCTGCGTCTCTGGGTGCTGGGCAACCTGGCCTGGATGACGGGCACCGCGGGCCTGCTCTACCTCGATGCGCCGCAGCGCTTGTGCGTGAACTACCTGCAGGACGACCAGCGGCACACCGGGATCGCGCTGATCGCGCTCGCCGCGTTGCTGGGCGCGCTCGGGCTCCGCGAGGCGATGCGGCCGCCCCCTTCGCCATAGACCGCCACGCGCCGGACGGATGCCTGCCC
>JBKHVS010000238.1:0-3426 GCA_046569945.1 Gammaproteobacteria bacterium
GTCGATTCGGGGAAAGATGTGCTCGATCCGGGATTCTGGATCATCCCGGGTCGGCGGACATGACGGCCGCGGGACCGCGTGTTCCGGAAGCAGCAGCGAGCCCATCCAGCCAAAGCTCCAGCATGCGCCTGCCGGCGCAAGCAGCCTGCTGCCGCACCTCGACTGTCCGGGCCCGCAGCTCGCCGACATCGATGCCCGCCTGGCGATACTCGATCCGGTAGCCGCGGGCCTCGAGCACCGGGCCGAAGATCCCGAGGTCCTCGAAAGCCACGTGCCGCAAAGCGATGCACTTCATCGTCCCGCCTCAATGCAGGCCGCCGGGCGAGGCAAACGCGCCCCGCGCAGACGGGCGGAAAAGAAAAGCCCCCGCGGCTCGACGAGCGGCGGGGGCGGGCTCAAGCGCTGCGCCCAGGCGTGGCTTCGATCAGCCGCACTCGCCCTGGTGGCCGCAGGAGGTGCAGAACATGCAGCCGTCCTTCTTGATGTAGGCATGCGCGCCGCAGGACGGGCAGGCCAGCCCCGCCATGATCGCGGACTGCAGCGGCTTGCCCGCCGGCGAAGCGTCGGGGATGGCCAGCGCGCCCGCGCCGCCGATCGCCCTGCCCTCGGAATCGAGCAGGCCAAGCACCTTGTAGCGATGCAGGATGAGCGCGGCCAGGTAGGCCACCGTGCTCGGCCAGACCTGCTGGCGCTGCTCGCCCGGCACCTGCGCCCAGAAGGCGCCGTTGAGCTCGCCGAAGCTCAGCAGCTTGCGCAGCTTCAGGCCGATCCAGTTCACGTCGATCACCCGCATGTCCAGCGACAGCAGCTTGCACAGGCCGTCGAGCACGCGCGGATAGTCGCCGGCGAGCCAGATCGAGTACGGGCGGCGCGAACCGTCGGGCAGCTGCAGCTCCTTCACGCCCAGCACGAACTCGTCCTCGGTGGCCGCGTTGGAGATGTCGGCGGTCCAGGACAGCGTTCCCAGCGGCCCCGACTTCGGCTCGGCGCGGAAGATCATCGCGTCGACCATCGGCGTGGGCTGCTCCTCGAGCGCGTCGAACAGGCCCAGCTCCTCGCAGCGGAAGCGCACGATGTCGGCGAAGGCCGCCACCACGCCCGGCTTGAACGCCAGCTCGCCGCCGGGGGGCATCGCCAGCTGCAGCGGCTTCTCGTCGCGGGTGCGCGACAGGTGGTCCAGCTTCATCTTCAGCCAGGCCCGGTCATTGGAGCGCAGGTCCATCGACAGCGCCTTGGCCAGCGCGCCCAGGCCCCGCGGCTGCTCGTTGCCGTTCACCCAGGTCTCGAAGGCGACGCTGCGCGTGGCGATGGTGCCGTCGCGACGGGTGATCGGCTCGTCGGTCTGGCCGATGAAGATGCAGAACGAGGCCCGGCCGTCGGTGGACTCCACCATGTACGACCACGCCAGGTTGCCCGCGGGCAGCTTGGGACGGCCCGGCCAGCGCAGCGACGACAGCGCGGGCTGCGGCACCTTGTCGAGCAGCAGGCGGCGGTTGGCGTCGCCGCCCAGGTCCTGCGGCATCTCCGGCGTGGCCGCGGGCGTGCCGCCCACCGACAGCACCGAGCCGATGACCGCGTTGGGCCGGTAGGTGGTGATGCCCTTTAGGCCCGCCTTCCAGGCCTCGAGGTACAGCGCCTTGAACTCCTCGTAGGGATAGTCCTCGGCGACGTTGACGGTCTTGCTGATGGCGGAATCGACGTAGGGCTGGACCGCCGCGCTCATGCGCATGTGGTCCAGCGCGCTGATCTCCATCGCCGCGGTGAAGTACTCGGGCAGCGACGCCGGGTTGCCGCCCATGTGCCGGTACAGGCGGTAGGCGAAGTCCTCGACCTCGTACTCGCGCTTGCTGCCGTCGGGCATCCGCTTCTTGCGGGTGTAGGTCCAGGAGAACGCGGGCTCGATGCCGCCGGACGCGTTGCCCGCGAAGGCGATCGAGATGGTGCCGGTGGGCGCGATCGACATCAGGTGCGAATTGCGGATGCCGTGCTTGCGGATCTCGGCCTTGAGCTTGGCCGGCAGGCGCGAGGCGGAATGCGGCTCGGCCAGGTAGCCGTCGGCGTCGAACAGCGGGAAGGCGCCGCGCTCCTTGGCGAGCTCCACCGAGGTGGAATAGGCCGCGTCGCGCATCGTCTGCGCAACCTTGGACGCGAAGGCGCGCGCCTCGGCGCTGTCGTAGCGCATCTTGAGCATGGTGAGCGCGTTGCCCAGCCCGGTGAAGCCCAGGCCCACGCGGCGCTTCTCCTTGGCCTCGCGGTCCTGCTGCGGCAGCGGCCACAGCGTGAGGTCGAGCACGTTGTCGAGCGCGCGCACCGACAGACCCGTCACGCGGCTGAAGCGCTCGAAGTCGAAGACGGGCTTGTCACCGAAGGGGTCCGACACGAAACGCGTGAGGTTCAGGCTGCCCAGGTCGCAGCAGCCATAGGGCGGCAGGAACTGCTCGCCGCAGGGATTGCTCGCCGCGATGGACTCGGTGTAGCCGAGGTTGTTGTCGGCGTTGACCTTGTCGATGAAGATCACGCCCGGCTCGGCATGGTTGTAGGTGGACCGCATGATCTGGTCCCACATGTCGCGGGCACGGATGGTCCGGTAGACCCACTTGCCGTCCTCGCGCTGCGCGCCCGCCACCGCCTCGAAGGGCTGCACCTCGTGCACCAGTTCGAACTCGCCGTCGGTGTCGACCGCGGTCATGAACGCGTCGGTGACCGCCACCGACATGTTGAAGTTCGACAGCGAGCCGTCACGCTTGGCGTGCACGAACTCCTCGATGTCCGGGTGGTCCACCCGCAGCACGCCCATCTGCGCGCCACGCCGCGACCCCGCCGACTCCAGGGTTTCGCAGGACTTGTCGAAGACCCGCATGTACGAAACCGGACCCGAGGCGCGCGAGTGCGTGCCCTTGACCAGCGCGCCGCGCGGACGGATGGCGGAGAAGTCGTAGCCCACGCCCCCACCGCGGCGCATGGTCTCGGCCGCCTCCTGCAGCGCCGCGTAGATGCCCGGCGTGCCGTCTTCGGCGTAGCCCCAGACCGCATCGCCGATGGGCTGCACGAAGCAGTTGATCAGCGTGGCCTTGAGATCGGTGCCGGCGGCCGAGTTGATGCGGCCGGCCGGGATGAACCCGTTCTCCATCGCCCAGAGGAACTCCTTCGCCCATCGCTCCTGCTCCTCGGCCTTCTCGACCGAGGCCAGCGCCTTGGCGACCCGCTCCCGGATCTCGTGGGGAGTTCGCTCGTCCCCCTTGGCGTACTTCTCGACGAGGACGTCGATGGTGACTTCCTGCTCCGGCAGGGCGGCGAGGATGTGTCGCTGACCGGGGCCCACTGCCGCGGTACCGAGCGCATCAGCAGCGGTGCGGATTTCGGTCGCGATCTGGTGCGCCGTGGTGGCGAGGATGCCCGCACGCCTGTGGCCGACGGTGTCGATGA
>JBKHVS010000239.1:0-3410 GCA_046569945.1 Gammaproteobacteria bacterium
CTCAGGGCTTTCCCTTGATCGCTGAACCCTGGGCGCCCGGCGCGCTCCAAGCGGCATTGCATTGGTGCAAATGGAGGTCTTCGGACCGTCAGGATTCCGTCATGTCGTCAGTTCATCACATCGATCCTTCGCCGCTCGCCTTCGAGCTGCTGGCGCGGCTCGAACTCTATGAAGCCGATCTCGAGCAGGTGGAGCAAGGGCGCGTCGACGCGGCGCGCTACCGGCTCCTGAACCGCCAGCTCGCCGGCATGGGCGCGTGCACCGGCGCGCTGCCGCAACTCGCCGCCAGCATCATGGACATCGTGCTGGTGCATTCGCAGCTGATGCAGGCGCTGTGCCGCCGCGCCGGTGACGGCGTCGCGCACTTGCTGCGACGGCAACGCGCCGCCCTGCGCGCGCTGCGCGAGCGATGCCTGGCGCTGCTCGGCCGCGCGAGGCTCTCGCGCCACGGGATCGAGGGCTGACGGACGCCGGACCCGCCGGTGCCAGGAGGCGCCGGGCACGAGGCGGCGTGCGGCTGGCGTCACTCGCCGGACGTGGTCCCCGGTTGCCGGCGCGCGCGGCGGCCCGGCTGCCAGGTCGCCGCCGCCGCCACCAGCGGCTCCCACGGCAATTGCGCCAGGCTGCCATGCCGCTGCTGCGCGCCCGACACCATCCGGTTCACGTCGGCGTCGGGCGCGACCACCACCTGCTGCAGCGCCGCGAGGCCGCTGCACTGCAGCCGCAGCGCATGGACGTGGATCAGCGGCTTGCCGGGCGGCGGCAGCCGCAGGGCGGCCCGGGCCCGCTCGTGGAGCAGCGCGGCCAGCGACCCGCAGCGCTCGCGCGCGGCCGGCGAGCTGCACGCCAGCACCTCGTGCTCGTCGGCACACAGGCGCCGCGCGAGCTCGCAAGTGGCGGTGCGCGCCAGCAGCGCCTTGGAAAACACGCAGCCTTGCTCGATGTCGCAGCAGGGGGAGACGGGCGGGTCGGGGTACGTCACGGGCGCCTATGGTCGCGATCCCGCCCAGCTTCGTCTTGCGGCGCCCACATGTCCGTGGGCCAAGCCGGGTTATCGACCGGCCGGCGGCGCCGGCAGCGCGGTGGCGCTAGGGCTGGCGGCCCGCGCGCCTGTGTCACAAATCGCCGGCTGGCGGCTCACGCCGCCTCGCGATGGGCTTGCGCTATCCGAAAGCACTGGTGGGCGCAGTAATCGACCAGGGCGTCGATCTCGGTCGACTTGTCGAACACCGCATCGACGCCGATCTGGGCGCAGCGCTTGCGCACGCTCGGATTGATGTAGTTGCTGAAGACGACGATCTTCTGCGACGGCCGCCGCCGGGCGATGCGCTCGGCCAGGTGGATGCCGCTGCCCTGCTTGAGGAAGAGGTCGACGATGACCAGGTCCCAGCCGTCCGCGTTGGCTGCGAGCCAGCCGATCGCCTCGTCTTCGGTGGCGCTCGTGCCCGCGACCCGGACGGACGTGAGTTCTTCAAGCGTGCCGACGAGGTTCTCGCGGATCGTCGGGTTGTCCTCGATGACATAGGCTTGGAGGTGCACGGGAGCTCGGTTCGGGATCGGGTCGGGCGGGAAGGTGTTCTGACTCTACGGCTCGGGTGGCCGCCGCACATCCGGACGAGCCCCCGTCGAGGCGTAGGAGGCTGCCTACCGTGGACAGCGGAGAATCCCGGGCGGCCCTACGATCGGCACCCAGACATGACGCTCGCACCCGACCAGACGGACAAGGCCCGGCTCGACCAGGTTCGCACGCTGCTGAAGCTGCTCGAACGGGCGGCGTTCGTCGGCGTGTGGACGCTGGACGTCGCCCGCGACCGGCTGGAGTGGTCGGAGCAGCTGGCCGCGATCCATGAGGCCCCGCCGGGCTACACGCCGCCGCGCAGCGAGGCGTTTTCACGGTACGCGCCCGAGTGGCGCGAGAAGATCGATGCGCTCGTCGCCGCCTGCGCCACGACCGGCGAGCCTTTCGACGAGGAGATGCAGATCCTCACCTTGCGCGGGCGGCGCCTGTGGGTGCGCACCCTCGGCCACGCGGTGCGCGACGACGCCGGGCGGATCGTGCGGATCGAGGGCGCGCTGCAGGAGATTTCGCCCCAGGGCCACCGGGTGGGGACCTTGCTGCGCCACAACGTGAGCATGGGTGGTGCGATGAGCAGCGGCGAGGCCTTCGCCACCGTCGACCGCGAAGGCCGCTTCACCTACGTCAACGAGCAGGCGGAAAAGCTGCTGGGGCGCGGCGCCGCCGAGCTGCCGGGCCGCGCCATCTGGAGCTGCTTCCAGAAGACGGTGCGGATCCGGCTCGAGGAGGCGTTCCGGCGCAGCATGGGCAGCGGCGAGGTGCTCGAGGTCGAGGAACTCGACGCCCATCTGTCGACGCGCATCGAGGCGCGCGGCTATCCGTTCGGCGGCGGGCTGGCCGTGCACCTGCGCGACGTGACCGCGCGCCACCAGGCGCAGGAACATCTGCGGTTGCTGGAGAGCAGCATCGCGCGCCTGAACGACATCGTGATCATCACCGAGGCCGGGCCGTTCAACGAGCCGGGCCCGCGCATCGTCTTCGTCAACGAGGCCTTCGAGCGCCTGACCGGCTATCCGCCCGAGGCAGCGATCGGGCGCTCGCCGCGCTTCCTGCAGGGGCCTCGGGACGCAGCGGCGCGAGCTCGACCGCATCCGCGCCGCGATGGAGCAGTGGCGGCCGGCGCGCGTGGACCTCATCAACTACAAGAAGAACGGCGAGCCGTTCTGGGTCGACCTGGAGGTCTCGCCCGTGTGGGACGAGGCGCGCCGGCTCACCCACTGGGTGGCGGTGGGGCGCGACATCACGGAGCGCAAGACGGCCGAGGAGAAGATCCAGTACCTCGCGTTCTACGACCCGCTGACCAAGTTGCCGAACCGGCAGCTGCTGCTGGACCGGCTGCACCGGGCGCTGTCGGACGAGGAACGCCCGCGCGAAGGCGCGCTGATGTTCATCGACCTGGACAACTTCAAGGTGCTCAACGACACGCTGGGCCACCAGAAGGGCGACCAGTTGCTGCAGCAGGTGGCCGAGCGGCTGCGCTCGTGCGTGCATCGCGGCGACACGGTGGCCCGGCTGGGCGGCGACGAGTTCGTGATCCTGCTGGAGAACAACCACTACAAGCCGCTCGATCCGAGCGCCGCCGCCCACGCGGTGAGCGAGCGCATCCTGGGCAAGCTGGGCGAGCCCTACGTGCTGTCTGGCCACCTGCACCACAGCACCTGCAGCATTGGCGTGACGCTGTTCGGGCGCGCGCCCTGGACCGTGAGCGAGCTGCTCAAGCAGGCGGACCTCGCGATGTACCAGGCCAAGAATGCGGGGCGCAACGCCGTGTGCTTCTTCGACCCGGAGATGCAGGCGGTGGCGACGGCCAACGCGACGCTGGCGACCGACCTGC
>JBKHVS010000240.1:0-3402 GCA_046569945.1 Gammaproteobacteria bacterium
CAGGGCATCACCGGCCTGTCCACGCTGGCGCTGGGCTCCTTCGTGGCGGTGGCCGCCATCGTGGCGGGCGCGGTGGCCGCGCTCAAGTACCAGATGTGGCGCATCGAGCGGATGGGCTGATCGCCGCGGTTTGACGGTGCCGGAATCGCTGGCTATAATCTCTGTCTCTTCGGGTTGCAGCGGGTAACCATTGCTGTCCGGAAGTGTGGGTCGTTAGCTCAGTTGGTAGAGCAGCGGACTTTTAATCCGTTGGTCGCTGGTTCGAGCCCAGCACGGCCTACCACAAGAACAAGGAAACAAGGCCAGTCCTCGCGACTGGCCTTTTTCTTTTCCGGCCAGCCCGTCGGCCATCTGGAGGCAACCCGCGCAGGTCAGGCAGACGCCGCCGCCACGCGTCTCAATCCCGCCCCTTGCCCGCGCCGCGCGCCACCAGCCGGAACACCTTCCCGGTAGTCCCGTACGGCCCGAAGGTCTCGTTCGTCAGCAGGTACACCTCTCCGCGGGCATCCTCCGCCAGGCCGATGATCCGGCTGTCCATCATCAGCACGCGCCGGTACGGCCAGGGCTGGCCCTTCGCGCCGCCGGGATCCGCGACGAAGACCTGTCCGCTCGGCTTGCGGAAGTCGGCGCTCCAGTCGGTGAACAGCAGCTTGCCGCCCAGCCCCGGGATGTCCTTGCCCCGGTAGATGCGCGCGCCGGTGATCGCGGTGCCCACGCCGCGGATGCCGAGCTTCGTGTCAGGGTGCGAGGCCTGCATGTTCGGGTACTCCAGCACCGGCATCACGATCGGTCGGCCGCTCGCGTCGCGCGCCGGGCAGGACGCCGGCGGCTGCCGCGGCCTGAGCCGGTCGACGCAGTGGGTGCCTTCCATCAGCGGCCAGCCGAAGTTGCCCGGCCGCTCCACGCGATAGGCGGCTTCCCACAGCGTCTCCGCGACCGCGGTGACGTAGAAGCTGCCGTCCTCGCGATCGAAGGAGATCCGGTAGGGGTTGCGAAAGCCCCAGGCCCAGATCTCGCGGCGCCCGCCGCTGCTGGCGAACGGGTTGTCCGGCGGGATGGCGTAGCCGGGAAAACCGCGGTCCACGTCGATCCGAAGCACCTTGCCGTAGAGCGATTCGGTGTCCTGGGCCAGGTGGTCCCAGGTCAGCGCCTCGCGCGGGACGTCGAAGGCCTCCCAGCGCACCGCTTTGCCGATGCCGTGCGAGGCGCCGCTGTCGCCCAGCCCGATGTAGAGCAGGCCGTCGGGGCCGAAGGCGAGCCCGCCGCCGTTGTGCTTGCGGCTCGGCCAGTCGAGTTCGAGGAGCACGCGCTCGGATCCGGGATCGATGCGGGACAGATCGCCGGTTCGGGTGCTGAACTCGGAGATTCGACGGGTGTGGTTCCAGTTGCCGGGCGCGCCGGCGCGCAGCGGCGCCGAATAGCTGGCGAACACCCGCCCGTTGCGCCTGAACTCGGGATGCAGGGCAAAGCCCAGCAGCCCGCGCTCCTCGAAGTTCTGCTCGAGCGGCAGCATGGCCGGCCGCAGGTCGAGGAAGGGCTCCGGAGCGAGCCGCCCGTCGCGATCCAGGACCCGGACGATGCCGTCCTGCTGGACGATGAAGCGCCGCCCGCTCCCGTCCGCCGGCTCGACGAACTCGACCGGGGCGGTCAGCCCGTCGGCAACGAGCTCCAGGGCCAGGTCCTGGGCCCGCGCGGGCAGTCCATTGGCGAGCAGCATCGAGAAAGCAAGCCAAGCCATGAGTTGGCTCATGAATCGGGAAGTCATCCGGAACTCCTTGTCATTCGCACCGGGACTCACAAGCTGCCTCTCCAGCGACACGACGCGGTCCCGCAGGCACTGCGGACGCAATAAACGGAACGCGTCGGCGCCGCGCATCGGGAAGCATCGCTCGCTGGTCCCGCAGTCGGCATCTCCGTGCGCCTTGCCGACGATACTCCCCGCTGCCCATCCTGAGCGAAACCAACGAGATGATCGCTTCGATTCCCAGGTCCCTGTCCAGTGCGCTGCTGATCACCTGCCTTGCGTTCCTCGCCGGATGCGCCACCGGTCCTGCGCACTACGCCGCGTCCGATTCGACCAGGGCCTCGTTCCAGGCGCTTCAGACGAACGACCCGGAGGTCCAGGCCGCGCGGTTCGGCGCCTATGCGGGGGCTGCAGGCAAGTCCTTCATCGGCACCCTGCCCGATGGCCAGCTCGCGGCCTGCGCCTATCGCTGGGAAATACCGGGCGTGGTGATCGAAGAGCACTGTCGGTGGCCGTACAACTATCTCGTGGCGCTCCAGTACAACCCGGAGAACAGAAAGCTCGACGTGTACAACCTGCACGCCAATCGGGCGCACATCCGCGAGCTGACGGTGCTTCCGGACGGCTCGGTGGAATGGCCCACGGCGCTTCTCGGACTCGAGCCGGTGTCGCGAGTGACCCTGGACGAGAATGGCGCGCTCGACCGGGTGTTCCCTGGCAGCGGCGAGAGGATCGCGCTTCGGAACGTGCCCCGGGACGAGTACGAATCCGTGCTTGCCGATGCGCGCGCCCGAAGGCAGTTCGAGGAAGAATCGAAATCGCGCGCCCGCATCGAGTTCATGCAGTCGATCACCAGCGGGCTCCGCGGCGTGAGCGCGCAACTGCGCGCCGAGAACGAGGCGAAACGGCTGCGCGACGAGCAGATGCGCGCGGCGATGATCAAGGCGAAAGCAGCCGAAATGCAGGCCACCAACAAGCGAAGCGCCGACCAGCAGCGCGCGGCGACGGTCGAGTCGCAGCGGCGGCGGGAGAGCGACGCGACGGCGCAACAACAGGCCGCGCGTAGCGACGGGGACACACGCTCGGTCGGCACCATCACCGTCGTGGACGACACCGAAGCCCAGCGAAAACTCAAGCAGCGGGTCGCGGAGCTGGAGAGGCAGGCCGCCGCGGACAGTGCCGCTCAGCAGCAACGCCTGGCGGAGCGTCAGGCGAGGGAGGAAGCGGCGGTTGCCGAGTTCGAGAAGGTGCGCGCAAAGGCGGCGGCCGAGAATCAGGCCCGCCAGGCGCGATGCGCCGCGCGCGGAGTCCCCAAGGCCAACTGCAGCGGCGCGTCGCGGCAATAGGGGTCGGCGCGGCGCGATCCCTACAATGCCGGCATGAACCCGTCGCGCCAGGTCCCCGCGAAATGCCCGTCACCCTCGCCGCCCCCGCCCACAGCGAACTGACCATCAGGAAGAGCCGCTTCATCGGCTGCGTGCAGCCGATGGCCGATCGCGCCGGCGCGCTGAAGGTGGTCGAGGCGCTGCGCGCCGAGCATCCGGGCGCGGCGCACGTGTGCTGGGCGCTGCTGGCCGGCGGGCACTCGGCCGCGGTCGACGACGGCGAGCCCTCCGGCACCGCGGGCCGGCCGATGCTCGACGTGCTGCGCCACCAGG
>JBKHVS010000241.1:0-3354 GCA_046569945.1 Gammaproteobacteria bacterium
GACCGGCATCAGCTCCACGTGCGTGAAGCCCGCCTCGAGCACGTAGGGAACCAGCGCGTGGGCGATCTCACGGTAGCCGAGGAAGCCCCCGTCCTCGCGCCGCCGCCAGGAGCCCAGGTGCAGCTCGTAGATGGACAGCGCCGCATCCAGGCGGTTGCGCTCTCGGCGCGACGCCATCCACTCCTGGTCGCCCCAGGCGTAGTCGAGGCCGTGCACCACCGAGGCGGTGCGCGGCGGCTCTTCGCAGCGGACCGCGAAGGGGTCGGCCTTGTCCGGCACGTGGACGCCGGAGCTGGAAGCGATGCGGTACTTGTAGGCATGGCCCGGCTGCGCCGCAGGCGCCCGCCCTTCCCAGATCCCGGAGCCGTCGGCGCGCGGCTCGAGCCGGTCCGCTTCTCCGTTCCAGCCGTTCCAGTCGCCGACCACGGACACGGCACGGGCGTTCGGAGCCCACACAGCGAAGCGCGCGCCGCCGCCCGCGCGATCGACGTGGCAGCCCAGGCGCTCGTGCAGCCGCGCGTGGGTGCCCTCGCGGAACAGGTATACGTCGTGGTCGGAGAGCTCTGCCGGCACTGCGGTGGCGTCGTCGGGCATCTGGGGGCTCGTCATGGATGAGACCCGAAGGATGCCCGAGACGCCCGAGGGCGTCGACGCAGAGCCGATGGCGGACGGGACGGCGCCCGCCCGCGGCGCCCGCTACTTCTTGACCAGCGGGCAGGTGCTCTTGGACAAGGGCATGAACGCCTGGTCGGCCGGGATGGTCGCGACGAGCTTGAAGTAGTCCCACGGGTACTTGGACTCCGCGGGCTTCTTCACCTCGAACAGGTACATCTCGCGCATCATCCGGCCATCCTCGCGGATGCGCCCGTTCTTCACGAACATGTCGTTGACCGGATTGGCCTTCATCCACTTCATCACGGCCTCGGTGTCGTCGGTGCCGGTGGCCTGCACCGCCTTCAGGTAGTGCATCGTCGACGAATAGGAGCCTGACTGCAGCATGTTGGGCATCTTCTTCATCTTGTCGAAGAAGCGGCGCGACCACTTGCGGGTCTCGTCGTTCATGTCCCAGTAGAAGCCCTCGGTCAGCTGCATGCCCTGGGTGACCCCGAGCCCGAGCGCGTGCACGTCGTTGATGAAGACCAGCAGCCCGGCGAGTTTCTGGTTCTTGGTCAGGCCGAACTCGTTGGCGGCCTTGATCGTGTTGATCGTGTCCCCCCCGGCGTTCGCCAGACCGACCACCTTGGCCTTGGAAGCCTGCGCCTGCAGGATGAACGAAGAGAAGTCGGCGTTGTTGAGCGGATGGCGCACGCTGCCCACGACCTTCGCACCCTCCGCCTTCAGGACTTCGGTGGTGTCCTTCTCCAGCGAGTGGCCGAAGGCGTAGTCGGCGGTGATGAAGAACCAGGAGTCTCCGCCGGCGCGGGCCACGCCGCGGCCGGTCACCGCGGCGAGCGCATAGGTGTCCCAGGTCCAGTGCACGCTGACCGGCGAGCAGGAATCGTTGGTCAGTCGGCTGGTGCCCGGGCCGCTCATCAGGATGATCTTGTTCTTCTGCTTGGCCACCTCGACCGCGGCAAGCGCGGTGGCCGACGCGGCAACGTCGCCGATCATGTCGACCTTCTGGGTGTCGAGCCACTCGCGCGCCTTGGAGGCGGCGAGGTCGGCCTTGTTCTGGTGGTCGGCTACCAGCACCTCGATGGGCATGCCCAGCACCTTGCCGCCGAAGTCCTCGACCGCCATCTTCACCGCGGTGACGGTGCCGTTGCCGGCGACGTCCTCGTAGAGGCTGTTCATGTCGAGCAGCAGGCCGATCTTGACCACGCCATCGGAGATCTTGGGCGCGGGCTGCGCGAGCGCCTGCTGGGCCGGGAAGGCGGCGGCCAGGGCGAGCGCCACGGCGGCGCAGGAACGCCGGATCAGGCCGGGACGGGACGTGGATCGATGCATCATCGGATCTCCTTGAAAGGTTCCGGATGCTAGCGACACCAAGGCTCCCCGCGCGATCAGTACTGTCCCTGTCGGGGATACCACCGAGGCGGCCCGGCGCTATTTGCCCGCGAGCGCCTCCTCCTCCATGCGCAGGAAGGTGTTGTACGCATTGCGCCGGTTGGCAGCCTCGAACGCGGGCAGGTCGCGGAAGCGCGACCAGTCGGTTGCGGCGTAGGCCTCCTCGAAGGACTGCATCCGGTCGACCGCGCGCCCCATCGCGTCGCGCAGGAAGGCGAGGTAATCCCGGGTCAGCGCGAGGTCGCGCGCCGCGTCCCTGGAGGCAGGACCGTGCCCGCCGACGATCACTTTCGGATTCATCCGCGCGAGCCTGCGCACCGACTCCAGCCAGGAGCGGCTGTCGGCGTCGCCGACGAAGGGGACCCGCCCGGCGAACATGAGGTCGCCGGCGAAGAGCACGCCCTCCTCCTCGACCAGCAGCATCAGGTCCTCTGCGGTGTGCGCGGGGCCGACCGTGAGCACGCGGAAGCCGATCCCGCCCAGGCGGAAGCCGGTGTCCCCGTCCAGGTAGCGGTCGGGCGCAACGATGCGCGCCTGCTCGTCCACCCAGGGCGCCAGCGACTGCCGGCGCTCGGCCAGCCGGGCCGCGGGCGCCTCGGTTGCCAGGTAGTCACGGACCTTGCGGTGCGCCCAGATCTCGGCGCCGGCTTCCTTGAAGGCCTGCAGGCCGTAGAAGTGATCCGCGTGGTAGTGGCTGACGATGACGCGCCTGACCGGCAGCGGCGTGATCCTGCGGATCTGCGCGAGCAGTTCCGCGCCGAGCGCCGGCGTGCCCAGGGCGTCGAACACGACGACGCCCTCGTCTGTGACGACGAAGCCTGCATTCGAGTTGAAACCCTCGTTCTCGCGGGACACCGGGCCGGCATCGCCCTGCACGAACCAGGCGCGAGGGCTCAGCTGGCGAGGCTCGACGCGGACCGACAGCGGCGCATGGCGCGCCTGACCCTCCTGCGCCGTCCCGCCGGCGGCGCGGGCGGAACCGGGCGGGCCGGACCAGGCGCAGCCCGAGAGGACGAACACGGCTGCGGCGATCGCCGCAAGCGGCCGGCACCGCCGGCGCTTCACAGCTCGATGTCCGCCTGGATGGCGCGGATGCCCGCCCTGGCGCAGTCGTCGTCGGCGTCGCCGCCCGGAGCCCCGGACACGCCGATCGCCCCGACCATCGCGCCCGCAGCCTCGATCGGCAGGCCGCCGCCGAGCGCGGCCACGCGCGGGATCTGCCGGATCGCGCTCATCGGCCTGCCCGCCTGCGTCTCGGCAGCGAGATCGGTGGTCGGCATCCGGAAGGAGGCTGCGGTCCAGGCCTTGTTCAGCGCGGTGTCGAAGGTGTGCGCCCCGCCGAATCGG
>JBKHVS010000242.1:0-3346 GCA_046569945.1 Gammaproteobacteria bacterium
GCATGGGCCGGATTGTGCCGCAGGCGCGCCGCCAGCGGTCCGCCGCGGACCCCGCGAAGCGGAACGCGGCAGGGCCCGGCAGCGAGGCCGGGCCGCCGCCGGACGGGTCAGCGGTAGACGGGGAAACGCGCGGTCAGCGCGCCCACCTGCTCGCGCACACGCGCCAGGTTGGCCTCGTCGCCAGGATTCTCGAGCACGTCGGCGATCAGGTTGCCCACCTGCTCGGCCTCGGCCTCGCGGAAGCCGCGCGTGGTCATCGCCGGCGAACCCAGGCGGATGCCGCTCGTGACGAAGGGCTTCTCGGGGTCGTTCGGGATGGAGTTCTTGTTGCAGGTGATGTGCGCCTGCCCCAGCACCGCCTCGGCCGCCTTGCCGGTGATGTTCTTCGGGCGCAGGTCGACCAGCATCACGTGGCTCTCGGTGCGGCTGGACACGATGCGCAGGCCGCGCCTGACCAGCGTCTCGGCGAGCACGCGGGCGTTGGCCACCACCTGCTGCTGGTAGGCCTTGAAACCGGGCTCGAGCGCCTCCTTGAAGGCCACTGCCTTTGCCGCGACCACGTGCATCAGCGGGCCGCCCTGCAGGCCGGGGAAGACCGCGGAGTTGATCGCCTTCTCGTGCTCGGCCTTCATCAGGATGATGCCGCCGCGCGGTCCGCGCAGGCTCTTGTGCGTGGTCGACGTGACCACGTCGGCATGCGGCACCGGGTTCGGGTAGACGCCCGCGGCGATCAGGCCCGCGTAGTGCGCCATGTCGACCATGAAGATCGCGCCGACCTCCTTCGCCACCTTGGCGAAGCGCTCCCAGTCGATGCGCAGCGAATAGGCCGAGGCCCCGGCGATGATCAGCTTCGGCTTGTGCTCGCGCGCCTTGGCGGCCATCGCGTCGTAGTCGATCGCCTCGCTGGCGTCCAGTCCGTAGGAGACGATGTCGAACCACTTGCCCGACATGTTCAGCGGCATGCCGTGGGTCAGGTGACCGCCCTCGGCCAGGCTCATGCCCATCACCTTGTCGCCGGGCTTCAGGAAGGCGAGCATCACCGCCTGGTTCGCCTGCGAGCCCGAGCTGGGCTGGACGTTGGCGGCTTCCGCCCCGAAGAGCTGCTTGACGCGGTCGATCGCGAGCTGCTCGGCGATGTCCACGTACTCGCAACCGCCGTAGTAGCGCTTGCCGGGGTAGCCCTCTGCGTACTTGTTGGTGAGCTGGCTGCCCTGCGCCGCCATCACTGCCGGGCTGGCGTAGTTCTCGGAGGCGATCAGCTCGATGTGATCCTCCTGGCGGCGGTTCTCGAGCTCGATGGCCTTCCAGAGCTCAGGGTCGGCCTGAGCGATTCCGATGCTGCGGTCGAACATGGTGTTTCCTCTCGCGTAGTTTGGCTGCGGCGCAGGTGCCGCGGGGAAGCTACGCCCAGGCGTTCGGCTGCCTTCGCTCGGATCGGGGGCAAGCCCCGGGGACCGGCATCGGCCGAGTCCGCGCTTCACGGTGTCGATTCACCCCGGAATGGAGCGGCGCCTGCAGCGCCGCGCACCCGTTTCGCCAGTCACGCGGAAGCCGGGATTGTACCGCCGGCACCGGCGGGCCGCCACGATCAGGCACGGGCCTCGACGTCGTCCAGCGCGGCCTCGAGGTGGGCGACGTCGCCCCAGGCGAGCAGCCGGAAGCGCACGCCGTCCCAGGCGACCCGGTTCAGGCTCGCGTTGAGCAGGTCGTGGCGCCGGGGCGCGCCCAGGTCGAGCCCGCTGGCGATCCGGTAGGCGCAGTCGAGCACCCCGCCGTGGGTGACCGCCACCACCCGCTCGCCGGGATGGCGCAGCGCCAGGCGCAGCAGCGCGGCCTCCACCCTCGCGCTGAAGGTGCGCAGCGTCTCGCCGCCGCCGGGCAGCACGTAGTCCGGGTCGCGGGCGCGCCAGCGCGCGAAGGCTTCGGCATGCTCCCGCTCCAGCGTGTCGTGGTCCAGGCCCTCGAAGGCGCCGTAGTGACGCTCGCGCAGACCGGGCTCGCTGCCGAGTTCGAGCCCCAGCGCCTGCGCGATCGGCAGCGCGGTCTGGACCGCGCGGCCGAGGTCGCTCGCGTAGACCGCCGAGACCGGCTCCTGCGCCAGCCGCCGCGCAGCCAGCCGAGCCTGCCGGTGGCCCTCGTCGTCGAGCGGGATGTCGATGTGGCCCTGGAAGCGCCTGGCGCGGTTCCAGGCAGTGACCCCGTGACGCACCAGCACGAACTCGGTCATGCCTGCCTCAACCCGCCAGGCGGGGATTCAGCGTGTAGGTGCCGGTGATCCGAGCGCGCCCCAGCGCGTGGCGCTCGATCACCTTCATCGCCTCGGCGCCGTGGAAGCGGCCCATGAGCGGCAGCACGTCGACGTCCAGCGCGTACACCGTGAAGTGGTAGTGATGGACGATGCTGTCGTTCCACGGAGGGCAGGGACCGTCGTAACCGTAGTAGTCGCCCGACATGTCCTGGTCGCCCGCGAACCACTCGGTGTAGTCGTTGACGGCCTGGCGCGCGCCCTGCTTCGCCGCCGGACCGGACTTGCCCTTTGCGGTGACGCCGCTGGAGAACTCGCCCGCGGCAACCTCGGTGCGCGACGCCGGCAGGTCCACCAGCACCCAGTGGAAGAAATCGACGCGCGGCAGCGCCGCCGGCACCTCGCGCCCTTCCTGGTTGACGTCCTCGCCACTCGAAGGCACGTCGCTGTCGTGGCAGACCACCGCGAAGGACTTCGTTCCGACGGGAGCCTCGCTCCAGGCCAGGTGCGGGTTGCGGTTGCCCGCCAGCGCAACGTGGCTCGCGGGATCGATCTTCCCGAACGCGAACTCGACCGGGATGGGACTGTCGTCCGCAAAGGAATCGCTGCGAAGTTTCATCGTTTCACCTCCTGCATGGGGGGATCGGCCCTCAGCCAGAGCGTGACCGGGCCGTCGTTGACCAGATGGACCTTCATGTCAGCCCCGAAGATACCGGTTTCGACCCTCGGATGCTCGCGCCGGGCCTCGGCGGCGATGAACTCGAACAGGCGCCGCCCCTCCTCTGGCTCGGCGGCGGGCGAGAAGCCCGGACGGGTGCCGCTGCGGGTGTCGGCCGCCAGCGTGAACTGCGGCACCAGCAGCAGGCCGCCGCGGATGTCGCGCACCGAGCGGTTCATGCGGCCCGCCTCGTCCTCGAACACGCGGTAACCCAGCAGGCGCTCGGCGAGCCGCTGCGCATCGGCCGGTGTGTCGGTGCGGCATACGCCCACCAGCACCAGGAGGCCCTGGGAAATGCGCGCGATCTCCTCGCCGTCCACGCGCACCGCGGCGCTGCTGACCCGCTGCAACAGGCCGATCATGGGCACGCGCCCCGGCTGCCC
>JBKHVS010000243.1:0-3332 GCA_046569945.1 Gammaproteobacteria bacterium
CGTGCTGGACGATGGGCGGCCACATCGCTCCCGCGATGTAGTTGCCGCAGGCGCAGATCGCCACCGCGATGCCGCGGCGGCGGTTCCACCAGAGCGCGGTGTCCGCCATCAGCGGCGCGAAGGTGGACGAGGCGCCGATGAAGCCGAGCAGTGCGTGGGCGAGGCCGAAGGCCCAGATGCTGCCCGACATGGCGGCCAGCACGAAGCCTGCGCAGGTGGCGAGCGCGCCCACCCACAGCACCGGCATCAGCCCGTGACGGTCGGCCAACCGCCCGGTGAGCAGCCCGCCCACACCCAGGCTGACCATCATCAGCGTGTAGGGCAGGGACGCATCGCCGCGGCCCACGCCGAACTCCGCCTGCACCGCGGGCAGCACAACCGACACCACGTACATGCTGCTGTTGCCCAGTACCACCAGACCGAGCGTGTACAACAGGCGCCAGGCAGCCTGGCGGGAGTCGATGAGATCGGGGTGGGCGGGGGCGTTTCGCATGCCGCGAACTGTACTGGATCGGCACTGTCTGGCATCGTCCCACGGGCCGCTTTCGGAAGGCCGATGCGGCAAACGCTACAACCCTGGAGATCCCATGCTTTTCGACGTCCGCACCTACACCTGCAAGCCCGGCATGATCAAGCGCCACCTGGCGCTCTACCAGCAGCTGGGCCTCGCCCCGCAGTCCCGCAATCTCGGCGAGCCCTTCGCCTTCCTGGTCACCGAGACCGGCAACGTCAACCAGTACATCCACATCTGGGCCTACGAGAGCGCCGCCGACCGCGAGCAGCGCCGCGCCGCGCTGTGGACGGACCCGGAGTGGCTGGCCTACACCGTCGAGAGCGCCAAGCTCGGCGCGCTCGAGGCGCAGGAGAACCGGCTGATGACGCCGACGGAGTTCTTCAGGCCGAGCACGAAATGAGTACGGCACCGAAGCGCGAAACCAGGGTCGAGACCCTCAAGGATCTCCTGCATTGCCAGGACAAGGCCGTCGTCAGCCGCATGCTGGTCAAGAACGAGGGCGGCAGCGTGACCATGTTCGCCTTCGACAGGGGCGAGGGCCTGAGCGAGCACACCGCGCCCTACGACGCACTGCTCGTGGGAATCGAGGGCGAGGCGGACGTGCGCATCGCAGGGGTCACGCACAGGCTCGGCGAGGGGCAGACCGTGCTGATCCCGGCGACGGCTCCGCATTCCGTCGATCCTGCGTCGCCTTTCAAGATGCTGCTCGTGATGATTCGCGGGGAGGCTCCGGCTTCGGCCTCGTAGGGTTGAGGCGCGCCTCGAGCTCCGGGCAGATCCGCTTCCACCGGGAGCGGCCATCCGCGCCGTTCGTGGCGAGTGTGGCGGTCCGCTTATGCGCTGCCGCGCCGATGCACCGCGCCGCTCGATCTGCCCGGCACTGGCGACGGGCGCCGGCATGGCCTACATTGGCCCGGCCCTCATGGCGACCGGAAAGCCGACGCGTTGCCTGAGCCCACCGTCCGAGGAAGCCCCGATGACCCTGATGATTGCCCCGATCGCCCGCCGCCGCGGCGACGCCCCCGCGCTGATCGACGAGCACGGCCAGCGCAGCTGGGCCGAGCTGGAGTCGCGCGCCAACCGGCTGGTGCGTGCGCTGCGGGCTGCGGGCCTGAAGCCCGGCGACCGCATCGCCCTGTTCGCGGGCAACAGCCGCGCGGTGTACGAGCTGGCCGCGGCTGCGTCGCACGCGGGCATCAGCTACGTCCCGGTCAACTGGCATCTCACCGTCGACGAGCTCGTCCACGTGCTGGCCGACTCCGGGGCGCTCGGGCTGTTCACGGACACGCGCTTCGCTGACACCGCGGCGCAGGCGCTGGCGCGGGTGCCCGCGGCCGGAAGCCGGCTGACGGTGTGCGCCGCCATCGAGCCCGGGCAGGCGGTGCCGGCCGGCTTCCAGGATTTCGAGGCGCTGGTCGCTTCGCAGTCCGACGATTCCGATCCGCCCGACCAGATGCAGGGCGGGCCGATGTTCTACACCTCCGGCACCACCGGACGGCCCAAGGGCGTGGTACGCCCCGGTGCCGGCCTCCAGCCGGCCGAGGGCCTGCGGCTGCTGGCCGAGGGCCTGATGGGCAACCTGGAGCTTCCGCCCGACGGCACCACGCTGCTGTGCGGGCCCTACTACCACTCTGCGCAGTTCGGCTGGTCCTTCTATCCGATGCTGATGGGCTCCACTGTGGTGATGACCCAGCGCTTCGACGCGCAGCAGACGCTCGATCTGATCGACGCGTACCGGGTCACCAACGTTCATCTCGTGCCGACGCAGTTCATCCGGCTGCTGCGGCTGCCGCCCGAGGCGAAGTCGCGCTTCGATGGCAGCTCGCTGGTGCGGGTCTGGCACGGCGCCGCGCCCTGTCCGCCGCAGGTCAAGCGCGAGATGATCGACTGGTGGGGGCCGTGCATCCACGAGTACTACGGCTCGACCGAGGGATCGGTGGTGACCGGGATCTCGTCGGCCGAGTGGCTGGAGCGTCCCGCATCGGTGGGCCGCGCCACCTTCCAGACCGACGCGATCATTCTGCGCGAGGACGGCACCGAAGCCGGGCCGGGCGAGCAGGGCACCATCTACATGCGCAGCCGGCGCGGCATCGACATCGCTTATCACAACGACCCGGACAAGACCGCCGCCGCGCACCGCGGCGCAGGCCTCTTCACCACTGGCGACGTCGGATGGATCGACGCCGAGGGCTATCTGTACCTGACCGACCGACTGATCGACATGATCATCTCGGGCGGGGTGAACATCTATCCGGCGGAGATCGAGGCGGTGCTCGCCTCGCACCCCCAGGTGCAGGATGCGGCGGTGATCGGCGTGCCGCACGCCGAGTACGGTGAAGAGGTCAAGGCGGTGGTGCAGCCGGCGCCCGGCGTGGAGGCCGGCCCCGGGCTGGCCGAGGTGCTCGAGCGCCACTGCCGCACTGCGCTGGCCGGCTACAAGGTGCCGCGCTCCTTCGACTTCCGCGACGAGATGCCGCGCACCGAGACCGGCAAGCTGCAGAAGCGCCTGCTGCGCGACGCCTACTGGCAGGGCGCGCAGCGCAGGATCTGAGCGGGCCGGGGATCCCGGTCGACAGCGATTGCGTTGCCCGCAGGGGCGGGGCACGGCCGTCCGCTGGGCGGGGCGGGCCGGGACGGGCAGACCCCCCGGGTAAAATCGCCCCCGGCCACAGAGCCGGCAACGCAATTACAAGGATCCTCGATGCCTCTTCGCAAGTCCTCCCTCCCCTCGTCCGTTCCCGCAGTCTCCCGTCGCAGGCTGCTCGGCGGTGCGCTCGCCGCCGCCGTGGGCGCTGCCCCGGCTTCGTCCGTGTTCGCC
>JBKHVS010000244.1:0-3284 GCA_046569945.1 Gammaproteobacteria bacterium
GGACGACCTCCCGCAACGCAGACCGCACTTACGGATGCCCCGAAGATGGTTCCGAAGTCGACGGACTTCAAGCCCACCTGCGTTCGGGCGCGGCGGATTCAACCGCCTTCGCGCAGCCGCGCGGCCACCCGCTCCAGCGCAGCGCGGACCTCCTCGACGGCCTCCGCCACCTCGGCAGTGCCTGAGGCTGCCGCGATCATGCGCGGGTCCTGCAGCGCGATCCGGGTGCGGCCCGGCGCCAGTTCGCTGACGCCGCAGCCGCAGGGCAGCAGCGCCGCGATGTCCGGATCGATGCTCATCAGCTGGTGGGCGATCCTGGGACTGCAGACCCCGACCAGGCGCGCCGGAGGGCTGTCCAGGCCGAGCTTGGCCTTGAGCGTGGCCTGGACGTCGACCTCGCTGACGATGCCCATCTGCTCGGCGGCGAGCGCCGCGCGCAGGGTGTCCATCGCCGGCCCGATCGGCTGCGCGAGTTCGACGGTGAATGCATAGGGGGTGCTCATCGGCTGCTCTCCTTGGAGGCATTGGAAGGATTCGATGCCGGCGCCTGCGCCAGCGACTTCAGGTGTGCCTGGGCCGGGGCGCGAACCTTGCCTGCGACCGAGACGGCCAGCGGATCGCACAGCATGCGCGCGAAGACCTCGCGCAGCTCGCTGGCGCCCACGGCCATCAGCCGCTCCAGGCGCTCCGCCTGCGTGCGCACCCGCCCGAGCGCGAACAGGTCCAGCGCCGCCTCCTCGAGCCGGCGGTAGGGCCGCTCCCGGACGTGCACCCGGCGCACTGCGATCTGGTTGCGCGCCCGCTCGAGCGCGACCGGGTCGATGGACTCGGCCTGCGCGCGCAGCAGCCGCAGCACCTCGTCGGCGAAGGCCTCGACATTCTCGGGCCCCATCGAGGCCTCGACGACGAACTGCCCCGCCCACTCGTTGAGGTCGGTCGAGCAGGCGGCGTAGTAGACCAGCCCGCGGCGTTCGCGGATCTCGTCGAGCAGCGGCGAGCTCATGCCCTCGCCGAACAGCGCCGATGCAACGACGGCGGCGTGATGGGCATCCTCGGTGAACGGCGGCGCAGGGTAGCCGAGCACCACGTGCGACTGGCTGACCCCGGCCATGCGCCGGGCCGCGAAGCCGCCATGCCAGGCCGGCGGCGCGATGCGGTTCTCCGTGCCGCGCGGCATGTCGCCGTAGGCGGCCTGCGCCTCGCGCACCACTTCCTCCGGGTCGATCCGCCCCGCAGCAGCCACCACCAGGTTGGCGCCGGAATACTGGTTCCGCACGTAGGCGAGGAGGTCGTCGCGCGTGAAGCGCTCGATGTTTCGCCGCAGCCCGATGACCGGCCGCGCCAGCGGATGGCTGCCGTAGCAGAGCCGGTCGAACAGCCGGTAGGCGGCTGAGAAGGCGTCGTCGTCGTCCTCGGCCAGTTCCTGCAGGATCACCTGCCGCTCGCGCTCCAGCTCGGCCTCGGGGAAGCTGCCGTTGCGGACGATGTCGGCCAGCATGCGCACGAAGGCGCAGGCGTCGCGCGCCAGGCCGCGCATGTGGTACGCGGTGTGGTCCTTGTCGGTGTGCGCGTTGACCTCGGCGCCGAGCCGCTCGGCATCCAGGTTAATTCTCTGGCAGCTGCGGGTGAGCGTGCCCTTGAAGGCCATGTGCTCGACGACATGGCTGATGCCGCTGGCCGACTGCGACTCATGGCAGCTTCCGGTGCGCACGAAGACGCTGACGCTGGCGCTGTCCAGGTGCGGCAGCGGCAGCGCGACCACCCGCACGCCGTTGGCGAGTTCGGTGACCTGGGGTTTGGGGTCCGCGGGGGGCGTTCGGGGCATGCTCAGGGTGGGCGGCGTGGAGGGGAGGCAGGAGCCGGCAGTCTACGCCCGCAGCTGCGTGCATGGCAGCGCGCACGGCGCTACTCGAGCGCGGCGCGCGCTGCAGCACACGCTGCATCGGCTGCCGTCCGCCGCTCGTCACCCCCCGCTCGCGGTGTAGGGCCGGATCCGCCAACCTGCGCGGAATCGCCGCCCCTCCGACCAGAAACCGACCCGATGAGCATTGCAATGATCACCGCCCTGGCCCTCGGCCTCGGCCTGCTCGCGTCCCTCGCGCTGCTGCTGGCGGGCATGCCCCGCAGGAGCCTGCTGAAGGCCTGGCCGGTGGCCTCGGCGCTGCTCTTCACCGCGCTGCTGGGCGCGACCACGGTGATGCGCATGGTGAGCATGCGCGGCGGCTGAAGCCGCGCCGCCGCGGGCCCGGGCGGCGCCCGGACCCACGGCTCCCGATCATCCCTTGCCGAAGAACAGGTTCGGGAAGAAGAGCGCGATGTCGGGGAACATGATGATGATCAGCACCCCGATCAGCGTGACGATCACGTACGGGATCACCGACTTGTAGATCTCGCCCATGCCCACGTGCGGCGGCGCCACCCCCTTGATGTAGAAGAGGTTGAAGCCGAAGGGCGGCGTCATGTACCCCACCTCCATCATGATGATGAAGATCACGCCGAACCAGATCGGGTCGAAGCCGTGCGCCTCGACCACCGGCAGGAACACCGGCAGCGTGATCAGCATGATGCCGACGGGATCGAGCACCATCCCCAGCAGGAACAGCACGAAGATCATGAAGGCAAGCGCGCCCCACTTGCCGCCGGGGATCAGCGCCATCAGGTCCTGGATGAACTCGTGCGCCCCGAGGGTGCTGTAGGCGGTGGAGAAGGCGTGCGCCGCGAACAGGATCCACATGATCAGCGCGGTCAGACGCAGCGTGGCCATTGCCGAGACGCGCATCACCTCCACCGACAGCTGCTTGTTCATCCCCGCGGCGATCATCGCGCCGAACACGCCGATCGCGGCCGCCTCGGTGGGCGTGGCCAGCCCGCCGAAGATCGCGCCCAGCACCATCACCACGATCATGATCGGCAGCAGCACGGCCTTCAGAGACTGCAGCTTCTCCTTCCAGTCGCCGCGCTCCTCGGGCGGCAGCGCCGGCGCGATCGAGGGCTGCAGCCAGGCCCGCACCCCGATGTAGATCGTCACGAGCACGAACAGCAGGATGCCGGGGCCGATGCCGGAGGCGAAGAGCCGGCCCACGGAGACCTCGCTGATCATCGCGTACAGCACCATCGGGATCGAGGGCGGGATCAGGATGCCCCAGCCGCCGCCGGTGTTGATCGCGCCCAGCGAGAGCTTGGTGTCATAGCCGCGCTCCAGCATGCGCGGCAGGGCGATGGTGCCCATGGTGACCACCGCGGCGCCGCTGATGCCGCTCATCGCGGCGAAGATCGCGCAGATC
>JBKHVS010000245.1:0-3283 GCA_046569945.1 Gammaproteobacteria bacterium
TCTCCGGGATCGGCGCCTCGACGAGGCGGAAGTTCGAGGGGGAAGGCTGGCCCTTGGGGCGGTTGTCCAGCAGCCACTGTTTGTTGATCGTCATCTGTCGTCCTCCGGTTGTCGTTTTCGCGTTCATCGGCCGCTCCGGAATGCCGGAGCGGCGGGTTCATTTCGCAGGCTTGGGCGCGGCCGCGGGCCGCGGCCGCAGCACCTTGAAGGTGCCCGAGCTGCGCGCCACCAGCACCCCGTTCTCGTCGTGCAGCTCGGCCTCGGCAAAGCACATGCTGGTGGTGCGGTGCACCGCCGTGCCGCGGGCGAACAGCCGCTCGCCCAGCCCAGGCTGGCAGAAGCTGCTCTTCATCTCGATCGTGACCACCCCGGCATCGGCGTCTCCCTGGTGCCGGGTCTGGCCGCGCACCGCGCGCGCCATCGCGATGTCCAGCAGGGTCATCACGACCCCGCCGTGGGCCGCGCCGTGGGCGTTGCGATGCTCGGGCCTGAGCTCCAGGACCAGCATCGAGGATCCGTTGCCCTCCTCGATCATCAGCGCGCCGAGGTGATCGACGAACGGCACGCCGTAGGGGTATCCGACCGCGCTGCCCTGCGGGGCGCTCTGCTTCTGTGTCATCGATGTCTTTCAGCGATTCTCTGTGTGTCGAAATGCGCGCCGTCCCGAGGCTCAGAACCAGGCGTCGCGCATCTCCAGCGTGGTGGTGTCGGCGGTGTCGAGCAGGTCGAGCATCGGGCCGGTCTTCGGCAGCTCCCAGCGCAGGAAGAAGCGCGCGGCCTGCAGCTTGCCAGAGTAGAAGGCCTGCTCGTCGGCGTGCAGCTGCGCGCCGCCGCGCTCGAGCGCGGCGCGTGCGCACAGCGCCTGCTCCAGCCAGATCCATGCGACCGCGACATGGCCGAATGCCTCGAGGAACACGCTGGCGTTGGCCAGCGTGCGGTCCAGGTCGTCAAGGCCGTGCAGCCTGGCTGCCACCGCATCGAGGCGCTCGCGCGCCGCGACGATGGCTTGCCCGGCCGCTGCCCATTCGCCGCCTGCTGCGCCGGCCCGCGCCGCGGTCGCGCCCACTGCGCCGGCGAACAGCGCGAGCGCCCGTCCGCCGTTCATGCGCACCTTGCGCCCCAGCAGGTCCAGGCCCTGGATGCCGTGCGTGCCCTCGTGGATCGGGTTGAGCCGCTGGTCGCGATAGAACTGCTCGACCATGTAGTCGCGGGTGTAGCCGTAGCCGCCGTGCACCTGGATCGCCAGGCTGTTGGCCTCCTGGCACCACTGCGAAGGCCAGCTCTTGCAGACCGGCGTGAGCAGCTCCAGCAGCAGGTTCGCGTCGTCGCGCGCAGCCTGCTCCGGGGCGGTGCGCTGCTCGTCGACCAGGCGGGCGCAGTACAGGTTGAGCGCCAGGCCGCCCTCGGCGTAGGCCTTGGCCGCCAGCAGCATCCGGCGCACGTCCGCGTGCTCGACTATGCTCACCTGGGGCGCCGACGGATCCTTGCCCTTGGGCGGGCGGCCCTGCGGCCGGTTGCGGGCGTAGTCGAGCGCATGCAGGTAGGCGGTGTAGCCAAGCACCGCGGCACCCATGCCCACGCCGATGCGCGCCTCGTTCATCATGTGGAACATGCAGGACAGGCCCTGCTGCTCCTTGCCCACCAGCCAGCCCACTGCGCCGGCGGCACCGCCCGGTGCGTGCTTTCCTTCGCCGAAGTTCAGCAGCGTGTTGGTGATTCCGCGGTAGCCCATCTTGTGGTTGAGCCCGGCCAGCGCGACGTCGTTGCGCTCGCCCAGCGAGCCGTCCGCATTCACCAGCACCTTGGGCACGACGAACAGGGAGATCCCCTTCACCCCGGGCACCAGCCTGCCCTGCTCGTCGGGGATCTTGGCCAGCACCAGGTGCACGATGTTCTCGGTGATGTCCTGCTCGCCGCCGGAGATCCACATCTTGTTGCCGAAGATCCGGAAGCTGCCGTCGGGCTGGCGCTCGGCGCGGGTGCGGATGTCGGACAGCGACGAACCCGCCTGCGGCTCCGACAGGCACATGGTGCCGAACCAGCGGCCCTCGAGCATGGGCCGGACGTAGGTGTCCACCTGCTCGGGGCTGCCGTGCGCCAGCAGCAGGTTCGCATTGCCCATGGTCAGGAAGGGGTAGGCGGCGCCGCCGATGCTGGCCGCGTTGAACCACGCGAAGCAGGCGCGCTCCACCGTGTAGGGCAGCTGCATGCCGCCGTATTCGAAGTCGAAGCCGGCGGCCATCAGGCCGGCGTCGGTGAACACCTTCAGCGCCCGCTTCAGCGGCTCGGGCGAATGCACGCGCTCGCCGTCGAAGCGCGGCTCCTCGGTGTCGAGCAGCCGGTTGATCGGTGCGAAGTGGTCGCTGGCGATCTTCGCGCAGGTCTCGATCGCGGCGTCGAGGGTTTCGCGGGTGTGCTCGGCGTAGTGCGGGCGCTGCGTCAGCGCGCCGACGTCCAGCCACTCGTGGACGAGGAAGTCGATGTCGCGGCGCGACAGGATCCTGGATTGCATCTGGAACTCCGAAGCGGCGATGCCGGGACGCGCTGGACTCCGCGCGCCCCGGCATCGCCGCATTCAGCGGGGGGCGTTCCCCCCGCCGGTCAGGCGATCTCGAACAGGCCTGCGGCGCCCATGCCGCCGCCGACGCACATCGTCACCACGGCCCACTTGCCGCCGCGGCGCTTGCCCTCGATCAGCGCATGGCCGGTGAGGCGCTGGCCGCTGACGCCGAAGGGATGGCCGACGGCGATCGCGCCGCCGTTGACGTTGAGCCTGTCGTCGGGAATGCCGAGCTTGTCGCGGCAGTACAGCACCTGCACTGCGAAGGCCTCGTTGAGCTCCCAGATGTCGATGTCCTGGACCTTCAGGCCTGCGCGCGCCAGCAGCTTGGGCACGGCGAACACCGGGCCGATGCCCATCTCGTCCGGCTCGCAGCCGGCGACCGCGAATCCGCGGAAGTACCCCAGGGGCTTCAGGCCGCGCTTCTCGGCGAGCTTGGCGTCCATCACCACCACGGCGCCGGCGCCGTCGGAGAACTGGCTGGCGTTGCCCGCCGCGATCACGCCGCCGGGCAGCGCCGGGCGGATGTTGCAGATGCCCTCGTAGGTGGTGCCCTCGCGGCGGCCCTCGTCGTCGGCCAGCGTCACCTCCTTGGTGACGATCATGCCGGTGGCCTTGTCGGGCGCGGCCATCTTCACGGAGATGGGGACGATCTCGTCCTTGAACCGGCCTTCGGCTGCGGCAGCGCAGGCGCGCTGCTGGCTGCGCGCGCCGTACTGGTCC
>JBKHVS010000246.1:0-3258 GCA_046569945.1 Gammaproteobacteria bacterium
CGGCGTGTCGCCGGTCTCAAAGCTCGCCGCCAGCTCGCGGCGCTGCATGTCGAAGGCCACCATGCGCCGGCTCGCATTGGCCGCGATCAGCAGGTGGCGCCCGGCCGCGTCCCAGCCGCCGTCGTGCAGGAAGCGCGCCGCCTCGATCTCGGTCGTCTTCAGGTTCTTCAGGTCACGATAGTCCACCAGCAGGATCTTGCCGGTTTCCTTCACGTTCACGATGAATTGCGGCTTGTCGTGCGCGCCCACGATGGAGGCGACGCGCGGCTCCGGGTGGTATTCCTGCGTGCCGACGACCATGCCGCGGGTGCCGACGATCTTGATCGGCTCGAGGGTGTCGCCCTTCATGATCGTGTACTGCGGCGGCCAGTAGCTGCCGGCGATCGCGAGCTTGTCCTGGAACTTCTTGTCCTTGGAGGTCTCGACCGAGCGCGCCTCGAGGCCCACGCGGATCTCGGCGACGTTGTCCGGCTTCTCCATCCAGAGGTCGATCAGGTTGATCTTGGCGTCGCGGCCGATCACGTACAGGTAGCGGCCCGAACCCGAGGTGCGCGAGATGTGCACCGCGTAGCCGGTCTTGACGATGTTGATGATCTGCTTGGAAGCGCCGTCGATCAGCGCGATCTCGCCGGTGTCGCGCAGCGTCACCGAGAAGATGTTGCTGATGTCCCAGTTGTTCATCTTCTTCGTCGGACGCTTCTCCGGCGGAATGATGACGTTCCAGGTCTTCTTCATGTCAGCCATCCCGAACTCGGGCGGCGTCGGCGGCTCCTGCTGCACGTAGCGGGCCATCAGGTCCACTTCGGCGTCGGTCAGGTCACCGGAGGTGCCCCAGTTGGGCATGCCGGCCGGCGAGCCGTACTTGATGAAGGTCTTCAGGTACTCGGTGCCGCGGGCCAGCGTGATGTCGGAGGTCAGCGGCTTGCCGGTGGCGCCCTTGCGCAGCACGCCGTGGCAGCCGGCGCAGCGCTCGAAGTAGATCTGGCGCGCCTTGTCGAACTCGGCCTTCGTCATCTGCGGCGCAGCCGGGTTGACGTTCTGGTGCATGTCCTGGCCGGCCAGCGGCGAGCCGCCCGCCTGGTAGCGGACCTCGGCCTCGGTGACCGGCTTCTTGTCCTGGGCGACTGCGGTGCCGCCAAGCCCGGCAAACGCTGCGGCGACCATCCAGGCCACCGGCGTGATGCGTGCGATCCTTCTCATTGCTTCTCTCCCTCGTGTTGGGCCATCAAGACTATTCTGCGGACGGGGGCATCATCGCTGCAGTGCGGTAACAGCCTCATTGATTCGCATCAATTGCTGCGATGCCACACTCTTTTAGAGTTGCGCCTCGGATACAAGAAGGCGTCCGCCCGCGGGTGCGGCGCCGCACCAGGAGAACCGACTTGACTTCCTTCGACCGCGCGCGCCTGGCGGCGCGCCCCTCCGAACGACCCTTCGCCGCGAACCCTGCCGTTGCGGCGGCGCCTCCCCGGCGGTTCGAGCTTCGGCCCACGCCGCTTGCGCTCGCGCTGGCGGCCGCGCTCGCCGCGGTCGCCGTCGACGCCCGGGCGCAGGCCTCCGGCGGGGTCGTCCAGGTGGCTCAGGCTGCGGCCGCCGCTGCGCAGGATCGGGGCGAGGGCGACGCTGCCTCGCTGAAGGCCGTGGTGGTGACCGCCACCCGCAGCGCGGCGGAGGAGCTCGGCGTGCCCGCCAGCGTCACCGCGGTGCGAAGCGAGCAGCTTGAAAAGCGCAACGTGTCGCGCTTCGGCGACGCTCTGGTCGAGGTGCCCGGCCTGTACGTGCGCGGACCGGCGCTCGGCGGGCAGGTGCCGGGCACCGGACAGGCGGTGCTGTCGCTGCGCGGCGTGCCGCGCACCCCGCGCACGCTGGTGATGATCGACGGCCAGCCGATCAACAATGCGCTGACCGGTGGCGTGGACGTGGCCGGCATCTCGCTCGAGGGCATCGAACGGGTCGAGGTGGTCCGCGGGCCCTACTCGGCGTCGTACGGCGGCAACGCCATGGGCGGCGTGATCAACTTCATCACCGCGGGCCCGGACGATCCGCTCACCGAGCTGCGGCTCGGGGCGGGAAGCATGAACCAGCGGGGCGCCTCGCTGGTGCATCGCAAGCGCTACGAGGGCGGGCTTGGCGTGACCTTCTCGCTGGGCTACCGGGAAAGCGCGGGCTATGCGGACAGCGACCACGTCGTGAAGGCCCTGGGCCCGGGCGCCGGCGCGCCAGTGGCCGGCGGCAGCGCCACCGAGACCACCGACGGCGCCGCTGCCTGGTGGGCGGGAACCAAGGGCGCGCGGCCGTGGGTGCAGCAGGGCGGCAGCCTGGCCTTCCACCATTCGCCCACCCAGCGCACCAAGCTGGTGGCCGGCGTCAGCTGGAACGAGTATTCGATCGGCCGCTCGCGCCCGGACAGCTTCCTGCGCGACGCCGCGGGCAACCCGGTCTTCGCCGGGACCGTCTCGCCCGCCGGCCTGCCGGGGCAGCGGTTTGCGCTCGCCGAGACGGACTTCCTCACCGTGTCGCCCTCGGGCGAGCAGGACTTCAGGATGTTCCTGCGCGGCGAGCATCGCTTCGAGGGGGGCTCCGAGCTGCGCGCGAACCTCGGCACCCAGCGCCACGACTTCGATTTCGTGATGGCCACGCCGCGCAGCGCCGCCACCTACGATTCGGGGCCGGGCGAGCTGACCACGCAGCCCAACAGCCGCACCGACTTCGACGTTTCGCTGCGCACGCCGATGTCCGATCGCTGGGTGCTGACCACCGGAGTGGCCTTCAACCGCAGCTCGCTGGACCGGCGCACCTTCGCGCTCGCGAACTGGCGCGACTCCGACGACCGCGGCGGCCTGCGCACCGCCGGGCGAGGCACCTCCAACAACGCTGCGGTGTTCTTCCAGAGCGAGCACTTCCTGGGCAACGCGCTCACCGCCTACCTCGGCGGGCGCTATGACCGATTCGAGACGCAGGGCCAGGTGATCCAGACCTCCCCGCCGGCCTTCGAGCAGAGCATCGACTCGCGCAGCTTCAGCGAGTTCAGCCCGAAGCTGGCGCTGGTCTGGCAGGCCACGCCATCGCTGTCGCTGCGGGGCTCCTACGGGGAGGGCTTCCGGCCGCCGGCGCTGTTCGACCTCTATTCGCGCAGCACCTTCCCGACCGCCACCGCAGGCGTGATCCGCGTGGTCGAGGCGTCGCCGGACCTGGAGCCGGAGCGCATCCAGTCGCTCGAGTTCGGCGCGGACCTGGTGCTGGCCGGCCGCGGTACCG
>JBKHVS010000247.1:0-3227 GCA_046569945.1 Gammaproteobacteria bacterium
CGGCTGGCCCGGCGCGCTGCTCGCACAGCAGCTGTTGCGGCACAAGACGTCCAAGCAGTCCTTCCTGTTCGGCTACTGGACGACGGTGCTGCTGAACGTCGCGGGCTTCGTGGCCGTCCACTCGCCGCTCGTCCTCGCGCGCGTGTAGCATCGGAAGCCGTCCCTTCGCATCGGAGCTTGATATGTCCTACATGCTCCTGATCCTCGAACCCCCCGGCCAGCGCGCCACGCGCACCGAGGCCGAAGGCCGCGAAGCCTACGCGCAGATGCAGCGCTTCGGCGAGAGGCTGGCCGCGCAGGGCAAGCTGCGCGCGGTCGAGTCGCTCGCAGCGCAGTCCGGCGCGGTGCGCGTCACGCACGTAGCCGGCCAGCCGCAGGTGCTCGACGGCCCTTTCGCAGAGGCCAAGGAGATGGTCGGCGGTTTCTTCCTGCTCCAGGACGTCACGCGCGAGGAGGCGATCGCCCTCGCGCACGAGTGCCCGGCGGCGCAGTGGTGCACGGTCGAAGTCCGTGCGCTGGCTCCGTGCTTCGACGACAGCCGCGCGTGATGCGGGTTATCCCTTGGTCGATCGCTGTCGATTCCGCGCCGGCTGCTTCGTCGTGGGGGTGACGACGCGCCCGCACCTTCGGGCGCTCCACCTGAAGAAGCTTTGCGAAGGAGACCTGAAATGAGCGCCACCACCGTGACGATGTGCCCCGTCGTTCACTTCGAGATGCCATACCGCGACCGTGACCGCGCCGCGCGCTTCTACGCGCAGGCCTTCGGCTGGGCCCACGAGAAGCTCGGCCCCGAGATGGGCGACTACCTGCTGGTGACCACGGTGGCGCCGGGCGCGCGTCCCGGAGTGCCGCCGGAGGCGCCCGTGGGCGCGATCAATGGCGGCTTCTACCCTTTCCATGCCGACATGCCGATGCAGCACCCGTCGGTGGTGGTGGCGGTGGAGGACGTCCATGCCGCGATGGAGCGCATCCGCGCCGCCGGCGGCCAGGTGCTGGGCGAGCCGATGACCATCCCCGGCGTGGGCGAGTACGTGGCCTTCGTCGACACCGAGGGCAACCGCAACAGCGTGCTGCAGCCGGACATGCCCTGACCGGAAAGGAGCCGGCGATGCGCTACATGATCATCGTCAAGTCATGCCCGGCGTTCGAGGCCGAGTTGCAGCCTGATCCGGACCCGGCGGTGATGGCGGCAATGGCCGCCTATCACGAGGAACTGGCCCGCGCGGGGGTGCTGCTCGACGGCAGCGGCCTGAAGCCCAGCCGCACGGGCTGGCGTATCCAGTACGGTCCGCAGGGCCGCCGCGTGGTCGACGGGCCCTTCGCCGAGGCGAAGGAACTGGTCGCCGGCTACACGCTGATCCAGGTGCGCTCCCGGGAGGAGGCACTGGAGTGGAGCCGGCGCTTCCCGAACCAGGTGGGCGAGGGGGTCGACGCCGTCGTGGAGGTGCGCGAGCTGTACGAGCTCGAAGACTTCGCGCCCAGCGAGGCGCTGGACCGCATGGAGGCGATGGAAGCATCGCCGAAGGGAGCACGGCCATGATCCGCCAGATCTTCGTGAACCTGCCCATCCGCGACATGGCCCGCTCGCGGGAGTTCTTCGCTGCATTGGGCTTCGGCTTCAATCCGCGCTTCACCAACGAGGAGGGCGCCTGCCTGGAGATCGCCGACGGCATCTACGCGATGCTGCTGGTGGAGCCGTTCTTCCAGGGCTTCACGCATCTCCCGGTGGCCGATGCACGCAAGGCCACCGAGGTGCTGGTGGCGCTGTCCTGCGACAGCCGCGCGGAGGTGGAGGCGCTGGTGGGCAAGGCCGTGGCTGCCGGCGCCACCACGCCCAATGCGCCCAAGGATTACGGCTTCATGTACCAGCACGGCTTTGCCGACCTGGACGGTCACCTTTGGGAGGTGTTCCACATGGACGAAGCCGCGGGCCCGGCACAGATGTGAACCCGGGAGCCAACGCAGACGCGATCGTCGGCCGTGCACTCCCGCATCCACGAAACCATCGCCGCCGTCTGGCGCCTCGAGTCGGCGCGCATCGTCGCGGTCGTTGCGCGGCTGGTGCACGACCTGGGCGTGGCGGAGGAGCTGGCGCAGGACGCGCTGGTGGCCGCGCTGGAGCGCTGGCCGCGCGACGGGCTGCCCGGGAATCCGGCCGCCTGGCTGACCGCCGCGGCGAAGAACCGGGCGCTGGATCACCTGCGCCACCGGCGGATGGCGCAGGCGCGGCATGACGACATCGCCCGCGACCTCGAGGCGCTGGAGGCGCACGTCGTGCCGGACATCGTCGAGGCGCTGGATGCCGCGCGCGAGGACCAGATCGGCGACGACCTGCTGCGGCTGATCTTCACCGCCTGCCATCCGGTCCTGTCCACCGAAGCCCGAGTGGCGCTGACCCTCAAGCTGCCCTGTGGCCTGACGACGCACGAGATCGCGCGCGCCTTCCTGGTTGCGGAGCCGACGGTGGCCCAGCGCATCGTGCGCGCCAGGCGCACGCTGTCGGAGGCCAGGGTGCCCTTCGAGCTGCCGCGCGGCGAGGCGCTGCGCGAGCGCCTGGCTTCCGTGCTGGAGGTGGTCTACCTGGTGTTCAACGAGGGCTACACCGCCACGCGCGGCGCGGACTGGATGCGTCCCGCGCTGTGCGACGAGGCGGTACGGCTGGGCCGCATGCTGGCCGCGCTCGCGCCCGGGGAGCCCGAAGTTCTGGGCCTGCTGGCGCTGATGGAGATCCAGGCCTCGCGCACCGCCGCGCGCACCGATGCCCGGGGCGAACCGGTGCTGCTGGCCGACCAGGACAGGTCGCGCTGGGACCGCCTGCTGATCCGCCGCGGTCTTGCGGCGCTGGAACGCGCCGATGCGCTGGGCCAGCCCGCGGGCAGCTACCGGCTGCAGGCGGAGATCGCCGCCTGCCATGCGCGGGCGGGGCGCGCGCAGGACACCGACTGGGCGCGGATCGCGTCGCTGTACGCGGCGCTGATGCAGGTGGCGCCGTCGCCGGTGGTGGAGCTGAACCGGGCGGTGGCCGTCGGCATGGCCGAGGGTCCGGCCGCGGGGCTGGCCATCGTCGAGGCGTTGCTGGAGGATCGGGCGCTGCGGCGCTACCAGTGGCTGCCGGCAGTGCAGGGCGACCTGCTGCACCGGCTGGGGCGCCGCGAAGAGGCGCGCGCCGCCTTCCTGCGGGCGGCGGCGCTGGCCGGCAACGAGCGTGAGCGGGTGTTGCTGGAGCG
>JBKHVS010000248.1:0-3205 GCA_046569945.1 Gammaproteobacteria bacterium
GGCGAAGACGCTGCAGGAGGTGATCGCGCTGTCGAAGTCCGACCCGAAGGGCCTGTCCTACGGCACCTCGGGCACCGGCGGCACGCCGCACATCGCGGGCGAACTGCTCAAGCAGCGCACCGGCGCGAACCTGACCCACATCCCGTACAAGGGCGGCGGCCAAGCGATGAGCGACTTGCTGGGCGGCAACATCCCGCTCGTCTACACCGCGGTGGCCGGCGCGCACGGCCACGTGAAGTCCGGCAAGCTGCGCGCGATCGCGGTGTCGAGCAAGACGCGCACCAGCGCGCTGCCCGACGTGCCGACCTTCATCGAGGGCGGCGTGCCCGACTTCGTCGTGAATTCCTGGGTGGGGGTGCTCGCGCCGGCCGGCACGCCGAAGGCGATCGTCGCGCGGCTGAACGAGGCGCTGAACGCGGTCTTGAAGGATCCGCCGGTGCGCGACAAGCTGACCACGATGGGCATCGAGGCCAGCCCCGGCACCTCCGAGGCTTTCGGCCAGGAGATGGCGCGCGACCTGCAGCGCTACCAGGCGGTGGTGAAGGCGGCGGGGATCAGCGTGCAGTGATCGCTGGGCATCGGGGCGGCGCAATATGTCGATGTTTTTCGAGTTTATCGACATATTGCGGCGATACGTCGACGCAATCGACGCTTTCTGGGATTATGTCGATAAATCCATGATTTATCGACATATCTCAGCCGCGTGTCGATAGTCGCGACGGATCGTCGCGACGCTTCACCGCATCGGAATGGCCGGCCTCATGACGTTCGACCCCCTTCGCCCCTATAACACCCTGCCCGATCTCCCCCCCTCGACCGATATCGAGAGCAAGCCGATCCTCAAGGCATGCATCGAGGCCCGCGCCGCGCTAGCCGCATTGAAGAGCGCGGGGGCGCTGATCCCGAACCAGGCGGTGCTCATCAACACGATCCCGATGCTCGAGGCGCAGGCGAGCAGCGAGATCGAAAACATCGTCACGACCAGTGACGCGATGTTCCGGTACGCGCAGCTGGAGGGCCGGGCGGTCGACCCGGCCACCAAGGAGGCCCTTCGCTACCGCACGGCGTTGCAGCAGGGGTACCTTTCGCTCGAGCGCCGGCCGCTCGGCACGAACACGGCCGTCGAGGTCTGCAGCCTGATCAAGAGCTCGGCGATGGAGATTCGTCGCGTCCCGGGCACGGCACTGGCCAACCAGGCGACCGGTGAGGTGATCTACACGCCGCCCGAAGGCGAGGGCTTGCTGCGCGAAAAGCTCGCGAACTGGGAACGGTTCATTCACGAGCGCACCGACATCGACCCCCTGATTCGCATGGCGGTGGCGCACTACCAGTTCGAAGCGATCCACCCCTTCATCGACGGCAACGGACGCACTGGCCGCGTGCTGAACCTGCTGATGCTCGTGGAGCAGGGCCTGCTCGAGATACCCGTCCTCTACCTGTCGCGCCACATCCTGCGCAATCGCGCGGCTTACTACCGCGACCTGCTCGCGGTCACGACCGTCGGCGCGTGGGAGCCGTGGATATGCTTCATGCTGGCGGCCGTCGCCGATACGGCGCGCTGGACAACGGTAAAGATCGAGGCGATCCGACGCCTCCAGTCGGAAGCGACCGACTTCCTGCGCTCACGGGCGGGCAAGATCTACAGCCGGGAGCTCGTCGACGCTCTGTTCGTACAGCCTTACTGCCGGATCCGGAATCTCGTCGACATAGGCATCGCGAAGCGACAGACCGCATCGGTCTACCTCAAGCATCTCGTCGACCTCGGCATGCTGAGCGAGGTGGGCGCGGGTCGCGAGAAACTGTACATCCACCCGAACTTCTTGCGCCTGCTGACCAGCGACGACCACCCCGTTCTGCCCTACGGGAAGGCGGCGGCGTCGCGCAAATAGTGCTCGATCAGCCCGTGCCGGCCGGCCGCGACTTGGGTGAGGGTCGAGCGATCGGCCACTCCGCTGCATGATTCCCCGGAGGCATCGACGGCCTGGCCCAGCGCGCCGGCGTGCGCGACAGCGCCGCCGCGTGCCGCACCGCGGTCAGCTCGCCGAAGCCCGAGGCCGACGTCTCCAGGTACGGCCCGAGCTCGGGCTTGCCTGCCGAGAAGCCGTCGGCCACTCGCCCCAGCCCGCGCAGCCAGTGCCCGGTCTGCGCGAGCGACACGCGCACCAGCCAGCTGCCGCCTTCGAGCTGCTGGCGGCGCAGCGCGGCCGCCGCGCCGAAGGCGATCAGGTAGCCGGTGGCCTGGTCGAGGATCTGCATCGGCAGGGCGCGCGGGGTGGGCTCGGCCGCATTGCCGGCGGCGCCAGCGGAGCCTGCAGCCGCTGCCGCAGCCGCCTCGCCCTCCGCCCGGTTGAAGCCCATCGCGGTCTGCACCAGCGAGTCGAAGCCGCGCCTGCCCGCCCACGGCCCCTCGGTGCCGTAGGCCGACAGCGACACGCAGACGATGCCCGGTCGCTTGCGGGCCAGCTCCTCGGGCCCGTAGCCGAGCGAGTCCAGCCCGCCCGGCCGGTAGCCCTGCACGAACACGTGCGCGTCTTCGAGCAGCCGGTCCATCGCGGCGCGGCCTTCGGGCTCGCGCAGGTCGACCAGTGCCGACAGCTTGCCGCGGCTGGTGTCGGCGATCGCCTCGATGTTGGGCAGGTGCGGCGCGTTCACCAGCATCACGTCGGCGCCGTAGGCGGCGAGCGCGCGGCCGCCGACCGGGCCGGCCAGGATGCGGGTGAGGTCCAGCACGCGGATGCCGGCCAGAGGCGGCGCGTCGGCGGCGAGCG
Source organism: Gammaproteobacteria bacterium (assembly GCA_046569945.1). GTDB lineage: Bacteria > Pseudomonadota > Gammaproteobacteria > Burkholderiales > Burkholderiaceae_E > Quisquiliibacterium. The sequence continues at coordinate 2,769 of JBKHVS010000248.1, forward strand.
CAGGCAGCGACAGCGGGAGCGCGTCGGCCGCATCGCCCGCCATGTCGCCGCTGCCCTGCCCCGGGCCGATCCGCTCGATCGTGAAGAGCGGCTGCGCCGAGATCGCCGCGGCCTGCGGCGTGGCGTCCCACTCCTCGAAGCTGCGCAGCGCGGTGGCCACCAGGCCGGCCTTGGCGGTGGCGGTCTCGAAGTCCTGCGCGCGCCAGCCGAGCATCGCCTGCTGCGCGTCCTCGCGGGTGGCGGTGGCCGGGTCCAGCCCCATCAGCCGCAGCGCGCCTTCCCGGTGGTGCGCGAAGTTGGCGTGCACCCGCACCCAGCCGTCGGCGCAGCGGTACAGCCCCGAGAATTTGTCCCACAGGTCGGGGACCTTGCCGTCGATCACGAACCAGCCCAGGCACTCGATGGCCGCGTGCAGCATGTCGACCGAGACCCGCTGG
>JBKHVS010000249.1:0-3044 GCA_046569945.1 Gammaproteobacteria bacterium
TCCGACACGATGCCGGCGTTGTGCCCGCCGCCGGTCAGGACGAAGGTGACCTGGGTGTCGGTGAGCAGGTGGATCTTGAAGGCCGAACGCCACGGAGCCACGTGGTCCTTCACCGTGCCGACCGAGAAGATCGGCGCGCGGATGTCGGTCAGCGCGATCGGCCTGCCGTCCACCGTGAACCGTCCCTCGGCCAGGTCGTTGTCGAGGAACAGCCGGCGCAGATACTCCGAGTGCATCCGGTAGGGCATGCGCGTGGCGTCCGCGTTCCAGGCCATCAGGTCGTTGAGTTCCTGGCGTTCGCCCATCAGGTAGTCGCGGATCATCCGCGACCAGACGAGGTCGTTGGACCTGAGCATCTGGAAGGCGCCGGCCATCTGCGTGGTGTCCAGGTAGCCCTGCTCCCACATCATGTCCTCGAGGAAGGCCAGCTGGCTCTCGTCGATGAACAGAGTGAGCTCGCCGGCCTCCTTGAAGTCGGCCTGCGCGGCGAAGAAGCTGATCGACGCGAGGCGGTCGTCGCCATCGCGGGCCATCGCGGCCGCTGCGATCGAGAGCATGGTCCCACCCAGGCAGTAGCCGGTGGCATGCACCCGCTGGCCGGGAACGATCGCGGAGATCGCGTCGAGCGCAGCCATCACGCCCAGCGTGCGGTAGTCGTCCATCCCGAGGTCGCGATCCTCGGGCCCCGGGTTCTTCCAGGAGACCATGAAGACCGTGTAGCCCTGCTCCGTGAGCCAGCGGACCATGGAGTTGTGCGGGCTCAGGTCGAGGATGTAGTACTTCATGATCCAGGCCGGCACGATCAGCACCGGCTCGGGCCGCACCGTGCCGGTGGCGGGCGCGTACTGGATCAGCTCGATCAGCCGGTTGCGGTAGACGACCTTGCCCGGAGTGACCGCAACGTCGCGGCCGGGGACGAAGTTCTCGAGGCCCGGCGGGCGCTCGCCGCTGAGCCCTCGCTGCCAGTCCTCGGCCATGTTCTGCATGCCGCGAAGCAGGTTCATCCCGCCCTCCTTCGCGGTGCGCTCCAGCACCTCGGGATTGGTGAGCGGATTGTTCGACGGCGAGAACAGGTCCAGGATCTGCCGCGCGGTGAACTGCACCTGGTTCTCGTGCTTCTCGGACACGCCGCGCACGCCGGTGGTCGCGTTGAACCACCACTGCTGGTTGAGCAGGAAGGCCTGGTGGATGAGGTTGTAGGGCCAGCGCTGCCAGGCCGGATCCGAGAACCGCCTGTCCTGGGCCAGCGGCTCGATGCATGGGCCGCCCGGCTGCCCCGCGTTCGCCGCGCAGTTGGCGGCGTAGGCGGCGAAGCGCCCGGACTTCTTCAGCGCCTTCTCTGCGAGCCGCATCTGCTTGCCGGGCGCAGCCGCCAGGTGGAGCGCCCAGTCCAGGTAGGCGCCCGCCAGCGCAGCCGGCGACATGCCGCCGGTCAGGCGGGCCGTGGCGGCATGCACCGACCGGTCGACGATGTCGGTAAGCGCCGTGGCTGCGAAGGAGTCGCGCTCGGGGGGCAGGCCCACGAGGGGTTTCGCCGCCGGCTCGGGGGGAACGGGGTGCGGGGCGACGGCAGCCTGCGTTGCTGGCGCTGCTGCCTTCACGGGCGCTGCTGCCTTCACGGGCTTTGCCGCCTTCACGGGCTCTGCCGCCTTCACGGGCTCTGGCACGGTCACGCGCGTCAGCGTCTCCTCAGCCAGCACGGGCTGCGAAGCCGCGGCCTCGGCTGCCGGCGCTGCCGCCATCGACGGCGTTTCCGCGGTCGATGCAGAAGCGTCGAGGATCTCCGGGGACACCGTCGCCACAGCGGGCGCAGGCGCCGGGGCGATCGGAGCCGCCGACGCGGCCGGACCTGCAAGCGGCGGCTCCTTCGCTGCGTCCTTCGCTGCGTCCTTCACCGCGTCCGCCGCGGTCACGGTCGAGCGCCGGGGCCTCCTGTTCCTGTCCGCAATCCTGGTGCCTGGCTGGCGTGTCGTCATGGTCTCACTCGTTCGAAGGCCCTCATTGGACCTGGGAAAACCCTCATTGTGGACCTCATCTTGCGTCGGCGCATTGACAAGCGCCGGCATCCGTCGATGTATACAATCCACGCCTCTCCGGCTCCGAGGCCTCCCACGTGTCCGATTTCCTTGCGGTCCTGCCGCAATACCTGCTCCCCAAGCTGGCGCTCACCCGGCTGGCGGGCCGCTTCGCTCAGGCGCGCGCCGGGCGCTGGACGCAGGCGGCCATCCGCAAGTTCATCCGGCGCTACGGCGTGAACATGGGCGAGGCGGCGCAGCCCGAACCTTCGGCATACGCCACCTTCAACGACTTCTTCACGCGCGCGCTGCGCGAGGATGCGCGGCCGCTGGCCCAGGGCGGCTGGCTGTGCCCGGTGGACGGCGCCATCAGCCAGTTCGGTGCCATCGAGGGCGACCGCTGCTTCCAGGCCAAGGGCCACAGCTTCGGCACGCTGGCGCTGGTGGGCGGAGACCCGGAACTGGCCGGGCGCTTCCGCGACGGTCACTTCGCCACGCTCTACCTGAGCCCGAGGGACTATCACCGCATCCACATGCCCTGCGACGCGCGGCTGCGCCGGATGATCCACGTCCCCGGCGCGCTGTTCTCGGTGAACCCGGCGACCGCACGCGGCATCCCCGGGCTGTTCGCGCGCAACGAGCGGGTGGTGTGCGAGTTCGACACCGCCCACGGTCCGATGGCGATGGTCCTGGTGGGCGCCACGATCGTGGGCAGCATGGCCACCGTCTGGCACGGCGTGGTGAACCCGCCGCGGCCAGGCACGGTTCGCGAGTGGCGCTACGATGACCGCGAGATCGTTCTCGCGCGCGGCGCCGAGATGGGCGGGTTCCTGCTCGGCTCCACAGTGGTGATGCTCTTCCCGGCGGGAAGCATCCGCTTCGCGGCAGACTGGGCGCCGGCGCGTCCGGTGCGGATGGGCGAAGCAATGGGCGAGGTCCCCCCGGCGCCTGCCGGCTGACCTGCCCCTTGCCTTTGCCGGCCGGCGCCGGGGCCAGCCCGGCCCAGGCGCCGGACCGGTCCCCAGCCCC
>JBKHVS010000250.1:0-3028 GCA_046569945.1 Gammaproteobacteria bacterium
AAAACGGAATGCCGGAGATCACTGCCTGCGGCGACTTCTGGCGATACGCGGCCAGGGTCTCGACGATGTCCTCGGCGCTGCCCTGGTGGACCACCAGGCGGGGGTCGCGAACGGCGCTGCGCACATGATCCGCGAAGAGCCCGTCGAGCTCGATCGCCATCAGCGCGGAACCGGCTGGCATGGCCTTCAGGAAGGCCCGGGTGGTGCCGCCGGTGCCGGGTCCCAGTTCGACGACCGAATCGGCCGTGGCGAGCCCCGCGACCTCGACCAGCCTGCGCTCCATGAAGCGCGAGCTGGGGATCACCGAACCGACGCCCTTGGGCTCTCGCAGGAAGCCTTGCAGGAAGGTCAGTTTTTCGTCGCGCTGCGGTCGTGCCGCATGGTCGCTCTGGATGATGGTTTCGTTGTCCCCGGCCAGATCCGTTCGCGGCGATCGAGATGACACGCGGCTCTCCTGTCTGTCGTTTTTGGCTTCAGCCGCGCGACGGCCTGCGCTCGATGCCGTCCGGCTTTGCTATCAATACCACGTCGGCAGGGCGGCTCGCAAACAGGCCGACGGTCACGACGCCCGGCCACTGGTTGATGCGGGTTTCCATGGCGACCGGATCGTCGATGCCCAGCCCGGCCACGTCGAGGATCAGGTTGCCGTTGTCGGTCACGAACCCCGCCCGCTCGACGGGCTTGCCGCCCAGTTCTCGCAGCCTGCTCGCGACCAGCTCGCGGGCCATCGGGATGACCTCGACCGGCAGCGGAAAGGCGCCCAGCCGCTCGACGAGCTTGGAGGCATCCACGATGCAGACGAAGCGGCCGCTGGCCGCCGCGACGATCTTCTCGCGGGTCAGCGCGCCGCCCCCGCCCTTGATCATCCGCAGGCCGGCGTCGATCTCGTCGGCGCCATCCACGTAGACCGGGATGGGCCTGCCGGCCGCCACGACATCGTTCAGCTCCAGGACTTCGATGCCGCGCTCGCGCAGGCGCGCGCTGCTCTTCTCCGAGCTGGACACGGCGCCGGCGATCCGCTCGCGCCGCTCGCCGAGGTAGTCGATGAAGAAATTGACGGTGGAGCCGCTGCCGACGCCGACGATGGCGCCGTCGACGAGTTCGTCGAGCGCGGCGCGGGCCGCGGCCCGCTTGAGTTCGTCCTGATTCATCCTCGAAGTCTAGCCGATTGCGCTTCGGCAATCCTTCTCCGGCTTCCGAAGCGGAATGCGACAATTCGCAGCATGTGGAAGCGACTGTCGGCCCTCTGGCTCCTGGTGCGCGGCGACGCGAAGACCCTCTGGCGCGCGCTGCGCCATCCCGACGCGCCGTTCTGGCTCAAGGCCGGCACGGCGCTGCTGCTGCTCTACCTGGTCTCGCCGATCGACCTGCTGCCGGAGCTCACGCTTCCGTTCCTGGGTCTCGTCGACGACCTGGTGCTGATCCCGGCCGCGATCCGCTGGATGCTCAACCGGCTCCCTGCCCGGCTGCGCGAGGATCTCGCCGCGACTGCAAGGAAGAATCCCGCGCGCTGACCAGGCGCCATCCGGCTGGCCCGCGCGTCCGCACACCAACGACGGAGCACACGACTTGGACTTCTCGCTTTCCCCCGAGTTGATCGCGCTGCGCGATCGTACCCGCCAGTTCATCGCCGAGCAGGTGATCCCGCTCGAGAACGACGCGCGCCAGGATTCGCACGGCCCCGGCGAGGACTTGCGCCAGGAGCTGATCGGCCGCGCCCGCGCCGCGGGCCTGCTGACCCCGCACGCCTCGAAGGAAATGGGCGGCATGGGCCTGTCGCACGTGGCCAAGGCGGTGGTCTTCGAGGAGGCAGGCTACTCCTGGCTCGGCCCGACCGCGCTGAACATCCACGCGCCGGACGAAGGCAACATCCACCTGATGGAGGAGGTGGCCACGCCCGCGCAGAAGGCGCGCTGGCTGCGCCCCCAGGTCGAGGGCCGCACCCGCTCCTGCTTCGCGATGACCGAACCGGCCCCCGGCGCCGGCGCCGATCCGTCCATGCTGGCAACCACCGCAACGCGCGACGGCGACGACTACCTCATCAGCGGCCGCAAGTGGTTCATCACCGGCGCCGAGGGCGCCCACTACGCGATCGTGATGGCGCGGATGGAGGACGGCTCGGCCACCATGTTCCTCACCGACATGGACCGCCCCGGCATCGTGCTCGAGCGCAACATGGACGCGATGGACCGCTGCTTCGCGGGCGGCCACGGCGTGCTGCGCTTCGAGAACCTGCGGGTGCCCGCGGCGGACATCCTGGGCGAGCCCGGCAAGGGCTTTCGCTACGCGCAGGTGCGGCTCGCGCCGGCCCGCCTCACCCACTGCATGCGCTGGCTCGGCCAGGCACGCCGCGCGCACGACATGGCGGTCGAGTACGCGAGCCGCCGCCAGGCCTTCGGCAAGCCGCTGGCCGAGCACGAGGGCGTGGGCTTCATGCTGGCCGACAACGACATGGACCTGCACACCGCCCGGCTGCACATCTGGCACACCGCCTGGCTGCTCGACCAGGGGCAGAAGTGCAACTTCGAGTCCAGCCGCGCCAAGGTGGTCTGCTCCGAGGCCGAGTGGCGCGTGGTCGACCGCTGCGTGCAGATCCTGGGCGGCCAGGGCGTGACCGCCGAAACCCCGGTGATGCGCATCTTCACCGACATGCGCGCCTTCCGGATCTACGACGGCCCGAGCGAGGTGCACCGCTGGAGCATGGCACGCAAGATCGTGCAGGGCGCCGAGCGGGCGCGGAGCCCGCAATGAGCGATGCCGCGGCATTGATCGACGCGCTCGGCGACTGCGTCGGCGCCCCCCACGTGCTAACCGGCGCCGACGACAGGGCGCCCTACATCAGCGACTGGCGCGGCCGCTACGGCGGCGAGGCGCTGGCCGTCGTGCTGCCGGCCAGCGGTTGGGGCGGCGCAGACGGTCTGGTCACCAGCGTCAGCCTCACCATCAACAATTACCTCTTCGCCATGGGCGGCGGGCAGATCTGGAAAGAGGCCATCACCGTCGAAGCCGTCGCCACCCCGGTTCCCGA
>JBKHVS010000251.1:0-2984 GCA_046569945.1 Gammaproteobacteria bacterium
GTGCCGATGACCGTCAAGGAGAGCTACGACCTGGCCGGCATGCCCACCACCTGGGGCATCCCGGAGCAGCGCGGCAACGTTGCGCGCAGCGACGCGCTCGCGGTCCAGCGGCTGTCTGCCGCCGGCGCCAACGTCTTCGGCAAGACCAACGTGCCGATCCGGCTCGCGGATTTCCAGAGCTACAACGAAATCTACGGCACCACCGGCAATCCCTGGGACCCGGCGCGCACGCCGGGCGGCTCCTCGGGCGGCTCCGCGGCGGCGCTCGCGGCGGGCCTGACCGGCCTGGAGATCGGCAGCGACATCGGCGGGTCGATCCGCAATCCTTCTCACTTCTGCGGCGTGTTCGGCCACAAGCCGACCTGGGGCCTGGTGCCGCCCCGCGGCCATGCGCTGGCCGGAGTGCTGACGCCCACCGACATCTCGGTCATCGGTCCGCTGGCCCGGTCGGCCGACGACCTCGAGTGCGCGTTGCGGCTGATGGCCGGCCCGGACCTGCTCGAGTCGGCTGCGATGCGCGTGGAGCTCCCGCCGCTCGACAAGCCGCTGTCGAAGCTGCGGGTCGCGGTGTGGAAGACCGATCCCATGTGCCCGTCGTCGCGAGACGTCGCCGCCCGGGTGGATGCGGTGGCGGCCGCTCTGGCGGGGCAGGGGGCGGCGATCGACGAGTCGGCACGCCCGCAGTTCAGCGCGGCGCACAGCCACGAGACCTTCACTGCGCTGCTGCTGGCGGCGATGGCGGCACGCCTGCCCGACGGCGACTTCGCGGCCGCGGTGGCGCGGGCCGAGTCGGCCGCGCCCGACGACCGCAGCGCCGCCGTGCAGCAGGCCCGCTGGCAGACGCTTCGGCTGCGCGACTGGGCGCGGATCAACGAGGCGCGCACGCGGATCCGCTGGGCCTGGCACCGGTTCTTCGAGCAGTTCGATTTCCTGATCACGCCGGTGATGCCGACTTCGGCCTTCCCGCACGACCACCAGCCGTTCGAGGAGCGCAGCATCCTCGTCGACGGAACGCGGCACCGGTATTCGATGCAGACCTTCTGGGCCGGGCTCGCCGGGGTCGCCTACCTGCCGGCCACGGTGCTGCCGGCCGGCAGCTGCGCGGCGGGGCTGCCGATCGGCGTCCAGGTCATCGGGCCGGCGTTCGGAGACCTGCGCACGATCCAGCTGGCGCAGCGGCTCGAAGCCATGGGCTTCGCGTTCCGCGCCCCGCCCTCGATGGCATGACCCGCCGCGGCAGGCGGGGGCCCGGCCGCCTTCGGCGGGACAGGCTCCGCCACATGCCGCGGATGCGGACGACGGCCGTGATCAGGCCTGCCGCGCGAAGAACACCGCGCTCATCGCCAGCCCCGTCAGCACCACGCCGGCGCGCACCCATCGCGCCGGCAGGCGGCGCGCCCACTGCGCGCCGAACCAGCCGCCTGCGGTCGCCGCCGCCATCATCAGCAGGCCTTGCTTCCAGGCGATCGCGCCGGCCAGCACGAAGGCCGCCACCGAGACCCAGGACAGCACCAGCGAATTCAGGTTCTTCAGCGCGTTCACGGTGTTCAGGCGCGTGTCGCCGGCGAGCGTGTACAGCGCCATCAGCAGGATGCCCAGGCCGCCGTTGAAGTAGCCGCCGTAGACCGCCACCGCGAGCAGCGCGGGGTCGTGCCAGCGCGCCGGCGCGTCTGCGCCCGGGGAGCGCGCCCGCATCCGGCCGGCGATCGTCGGACCGGCGGCGAACAGCACCGTGGCGAACAGCAGCAGCCAGGGCACGATTCCCGTGAACAGGTGGCTCGGGGTGACCAGCAGCAGCAAGGCGCCGGCCACGCCGCCGGCCGCCGAGATCAGCGTCTCGCGCCGCAGGCGCGCCACGGGCAGCTCGCGCAGCTCGGCCTTGAAGCCCAGCGTGCTGCCCAGGTAGCCGGGGCTGACCGCCAGCGCGCTGGTGGCGTTCGCCACGATCGGCGGCACGCCGGTGAACACCAGCGCCGGAAAGGTCAGGAAGCTGCCGCCGCCGGCAATGGCGTTGAGCACGCCGGCGGCGAAGGCGGCGGCGGCGAGCAGGGCGTAGGCGAGGAGAGGGTCCATGTCGTCTCGAACGGCAGCGGGCGCAAAGGCCCGGATTATCCCCGCGATTCCGGAACCGTCCCCGGACGCGCAGGCGCGCCAGGCAGAAGCGCACGGCACACTCCAGCCTTGTTCCGGGCGCCGCGTAGAAGCGATGCGGCGTGCCGGCGTGCAATCCAGAAGACATCACGAGGAAGCAATATGCGCGCAATGAGGCTCAGGAAACCGGGCGGCCTGGACAGGATCGAGGCCGGCACGGCGGAGTCGCAGTCGATCGGACCCGGGCAAATCCGGGTGCGCCTGCACGCCAGCTCGATCAACTATCACGACTACGCGGTGGTCACCGGCGGCATCCCGACGCCCGACGGGCGCATCCCGATGTCCGACGGCGCGGGCGAGGTGATCGAGGTGGGCGAGGGGGTCACCGCGTTCTCCAGCGGCGACCGGGTGGTCAGCACCTTCTTCCCCCGCTGGCTGTCCGGCGAGCCCACGCCCGATGCGATGGCCGAGGTGCCCGGCGACCGCGGCGACGGCTACGCGCGCGAGGAGGTCGTGGCGGCGGCCACCGCGTTCACCCGCGCCCCGGCCGGCTACACGCACGCCGAAGCCGCCACGCTGACCTGCGCCGCGCTCACCGCCTGGCGCGCGCTGTTCGTAGAGGCCCAGGTGCTGCCCGGCGAGACCGTGCTGGTCCAGGGCACCGGCGGCGTGTCGATCTTCGGCCTGCAGTTCGCCAAGGCGGCGGGCGCGCGCGTCATCGCCACCTCGTCCTCGCCCGCCAAGCTCGAGCGCCTGCGCGCCAACCTGGCGGACGCTCAGGCCGGACGCCAGAAAGCCGAGCAGTCGGCGGCCGTAGCCGCCGCGCATTTTGAGGACGCTCAGCGTCGTGCGGCGGATCTCGAAGCACGCGAAAAAGCGGCGGTTTCGCGTGC
>JBKHVS010000252.1:0-2857 GCA_046569945.1 Gammaproteobacteria bacterium
GAAATCCAGCAGCGCCGGCGCCACGCGCTCGGGCATCTCCAGGTGCGGGTAGTGGCCGGCGCCCTCGACGATCAGCGGCGGGCTGCCGAGCGCCTGGCCCAGCCAGCGCGCCTCTGCCGCAGCATCGGGAAAATCCGGGTCGCGCGTGCCCATCACCACCAGCGCCGGGACGCGGCTGCGAGCCACGAGCGCCTCGGTGTCGGCCTTGGACAGGCCGACCATCGCGCGCAGCGCCTCCATCCGGCCGGGCTCGCGCAGCTTGGCCGCCAGCGCCGCCCTGGCCTGCGCATGGTCGGCCGGCTTGTGCGACGGGAAGAGGCTGTTCCAGTAGGCCATCCAGAAGGCCAGGCGCCAGGGGCCGCCAAAGCCCACGGCAACCGCGGTCCTGGTGAACCACGACGGCGGACCGTCGCGCACGATCGGGCCAAGGAGCACGACGCCGCGCACCCGCGCCGGCGCGTCGTGCGCGGCCCACAGCGCCGAGCCGGCGGCGAACGAGTTTCCCAGGATCACCGCCGGACCGGCATCGAGGTGCTCGATCAGGGCCAGCGCGTCGCGACCGACGGCGTGCGCCGAGTAGTCGCTCCAGCGCGCCGAGGTCTCGCCGTGACCGCGCACGTCGATCGTGACCACCCGGTAGCCCGCCTGCAGCAGCAGCGGGCGAAGCGCGCGGTACTCCGAGCGCAGGTCGCCCATGCCCGGGATGGCGACGACCAGTGGGCCGGGGCCACCAGTGTCGTCGTAGGCGATGCGGCCCTCGCCGACCGTCAGGAAGCGCGTGGCGGCCGACGGGTCGGCCGGCGGGGTGGCCGACGCGGCCGCCTGCATGGCGGCGACGAGCGAGGTACCGATCAGGATCTGGTTCCGGGTGGTCATGGGTCGCACCTGCACAGGAGTGGATCAATGCGGACACTGTGCCGCACCCACCGGCCCGGCGCGATGACCACCGGCGCCTCGGCGTTGACCTGGGACGCCAGTCGGGGCCTGTACCGCGCGCCTACCCGCCCCTCAACCCGCCGTCCCCCGCGGCACCTCCTCCAGACCCAGCTCCCGCGCAACCTCCGCGGAATGCTCGCCCTGCCGGGCCGCATGCCGCACCTCGCGCGGGGGCACCGCCGAAAACCGCACCGGCTGCCCCACCTCCACATACCGGCCTTCGGTCGGATGCTCGCGCTCGCGCACCAGGCCGCTGGCGCGCAGCTGCGGGTTGTCCACCAGTTCGTCGATGCGGTTGACCCGCATCGCGGGCACGTGCGCGTCCTTGCACAGCGCCAGCCACTCGTCGGTGGTGCGCTCGGGCGCGATCGCCGCCATCACTTCGAACATCTGCGACATGTTCGCGCGGCGCGTCGGCTTGTCCTTGAAGCGTTCTTCGTCGAGCACGTGGCCATGGCCGGCCGCCTTGAAGAAGCGCACCCAGCGTTCGTCGAGGTAGGGCGCGAACGCGATCCAGCCGTCCTTCGTGCGCATCGGCTGGCGCGTCGGGTCGAGCTGCCGCTGGTAGTAGCCGGGGCTGGCCGTGGGCGGACGCCAGCTGTTGTCGCACAGATGCTCCAGCGTGTTGAAGCTGGCCATCGACTCGAACATCGGCACTTCGACGCGCTGGCCCTCGCCGGTGCGCATCCGGTGGATGATGGCCGCGAGCACCGCGTAGACGGCATGCAGGCCCGAGACCTTGTCGGCGATCGCCGCCGGCAGGAAGCGCGGCCGTTCGTTGCCGTCGACCATCGGCAGCAGCTGCGCCATGCCGGTGGAGGCCTGGATGATGTCGTCGTACGCCTGCAGTCCGGCGAAGGGTCCGGTCTCGTCGAACCCGGTGCAGTGGACGTAGACGATGTCCGGACGTATCGCGCGCACCTCTTCGTACGAAAGGCCGGCCCGCACGATCGCGTCGCTGCGGATGTTGTGGATGAACACGTCGCTGACCGCGAGCAGCCGGCGCATCGCCTCGCGGCCCGCGTCGGTCTTCAGGTCCCAGTCGACCGAGCGCTTGCCGCGGTTCAGCCGCAGGTACACCGGGCCCATCCCCGGGGTGACCGGCGGGGTTCCCACCAGCCGCGACGTGTCGCCCTCGGCCGGCTCGAGCTTGACCACGTCCGCGCCGAGATCCGCCAGCGTGGCGGTGCAGTACGGTCCGAAGAACACCGAGGTCAGGTCGGCGATGCGGATGCCTTCGAGCAGGGCTTGTCGGGTCATGGCGGCCTCGGTAGAAGGGTAACCGTCCGGTCAGCCCCATCTTGAGCTGACCTGCGTCGGCGCCGAAGATGGTGTCCACCAATTCGCGGGTGGACATCAATTTTGACGACAGATGGGAATCGAGAGCAGGCCGGCGTCGCGAAGGTCGATTCGGCGGGTCGGCGCTGGTACACGGTCCAGTTCAAGCGGGAGATCGTCGCTCGCTGCCTGCAGCCCGGCGCCTCGGTGGCGGGCATCGCGGTCGCGCACGGGCTGAACCCGAACCTGGTGCGCAAGTGGATCGAGCGGGTGCACAAGGAAACCCGCAAGCTCGCGCCGCTGCTGCCGGTGGTGCTGGCCGATCCGCGAGCGGCAGCCGAAGTGCCGATCGAGGCCGCGTGCATCGAGATCCGGATCGGCGATGCGGTGATCGCGGTCGGCGCGAAGGCCTCGGCTGTGCAGATCGAGGCGCTCGTGCGCGCGCTGCGATGATCGCACTGCCCGCGGGCACGCGGGTGTGGATCGCGGCGGGCGCCACCGACATGCGCAAGGGCATGAACGGGCTGGCGGCGCTGGTGCAGACGGCGCTGCAGAAGGATCCGTTCGCCGGCCACGTGTTCGTGTTCCGCGGCCGCCGCGGCGACCAGGTCAAACTGCTGTGGTGGAGCGGCGACGGCATGAA
>JBKHVS010000253.1:0-2846 GCA_046569945.1 Gammaproteobacteria bacterium
TGCGACTTCAATTCGCACGAGTTCCGCGACGGTGATTCGCCGCCGGAAGACCGCTACGTGGACGCGCTGATCGCCGACCTGGAATCGGCGCTGCCCTCGGTATGGGGGCGCAGCGTGCAGACGGTGTTCATCGGCGGCGGCACTCCCAGCCTGTTCTCGCCCGGCGCGATCGAGCGGCTGCTGGAGATAGTGCGCGCGCTGCTGCGCCTTGCGCCGGACGCCGAGGTGACGATGGAGGCGAACCCGGGAACCTTCGAGGCGGGGCGTTTCCGCGATTTCGCCTCGGTCGGGGTGAACCGCCTGTCGATCGGCGTGCAGAGCTTCGACGACCGGCTGCTGTCGGCGGTCGGCCGCATCCATGACGGCGACCAGGCCCGCCGGGCCATCGAGACCGCGGCCGTGCGCTTCGCGAGCTTCAATGTCGACCTGATGTACGCGCTGCCCGGGCAGGAACCTGAGGACCTGGAGCGCGACCTGCGCACCGCGCTGTCCTTCGACCCGCCGCACCTCTCCTACTACCAGCTGGCGCTGGAGCCGAACACGCTGTTCGCCAAGCACCCGCCGCAGCTCCCCGACGACGACACCGCTGCGCTGATGCAGGAGCGCATCGAGCAGGCCACCGCCGAGGCGGGCCTTGCGCACTACGAGATCTCGGCCTATGCGCGCCGCGGCCACCGGGCGCGGCACAACCTGAACTACTGGGAGTTCGGCGACTACCTGGGCATCGGCGCAGGCGCGCATGGCAAGCTCTCCTTCCATGACCGCATCCTGCGCCAGGCGCGCTTCCGGCATCCGCAGCGCTACGCCGGGCAGGCGCTGCGCGGCGCCGCGGTGGAGGAGGAACGGGTGCTGGGCCCCTCGGACCTGCCCTTCGAGTTCATGCTGAACGCGCTGCGGCTGGTGGACGGCGTGCCCGCCGCGATGTTCGAGGAGCGCACCGGCCTGCCGATCTCTGCGGTGTCCCGGCGCCTGGGCGAGGCCTCGGCGCGCGGGCTGCTCGACCCGGACCCCACGGTGATCCGCGCCACGCCCCTCGGGCTGCGGTTCCTGAACGATCTTCAACAGCTCTTTCTCCAGGAGGCTCCATGAAATCGACCATGATGTCGACCCAGCTGTCGCTGAACCGCCTGCTCGACTACGGGACGGGGATGTTCCCCGGCGCGGAGATCGTCTCGCGCCTGCCGGACAAGTCCTTCCGCAAGCACAGCTTCGCGCAGTTCGGCGAGCGCGCCCGCTCGCTGGCCTCCGCGCTGAAGAAGCTCGGCCTGCGCAAGGGCGACCGGGTCGCCACGCTGTGCTGGAACCATCACGCGCACCTGGAGGCCTATTTCGGCATTCCGGCGGCCGGCGGCGTGATGCACACGCTGAACCTGCGGCTGGCGCCCGACGAGATCGGCTGGATCGCGCACCACGCCGAGGACCGCTTCCTGATCATCGATGACATCCTGCTGCCGCTGTACGAGCAGTTCGCGAAGCTGCACCGCTTCGAGCGCGTGATCGTCTATCCGTTCTCCGGCGCCCCGGTCGCCACCCGCGCGGGCGATCCGCACGAGGGCGAGCCCGCGGTCGACGACTACGAGCAGCTGCTGCGCGACGCGCCCGCGGGCTTCGAGTACGTGGAGCACGACGAGAACGACCCCGTGGCCATGTGCTACACCTCGGGCACCACCGGCAAGCCCAAGGGCGTGGTCTATTCGCATCGCTCCACGGTGCTGCACACGATGAGCATCTGCCTGCCGGACTTCATCGCGCTGCAGGTGCGCGACGTGGTGCTGCCGGTGACCCCGATGGTCCATGCCAACAGCTGGGGCATTCCCTATGCGGCGGTGATGCAGGGTTCGAAGATCGTGTTCCCCGGCCCGCACCTGCACGCCGACGACCTGCTCGACCTGATGCAGGCCGAGCCCCCGACCATCGCGCTGGGCGTGCCGACGATCTGGCTGAGCCTGATCCAGGCCTACGAGGCCAACCCCGGCCGCTGGACGCTGCCGAAGGGGTTCCGCAGCCTGGTGGGCGGCGCCGCGGTGCCCGAGGGGCTGATCCGCGCCTTCGCGAAGCACGGCCTGTCGATCCAGCAGGGCTGGGGCATGACCGAGACCTCGCCGCTGGCCACGGTCTTCTACGAGAAGCCCGAGCTCAAGGGCAGGCTCACCGAGGACGACTGGCATGCGCGGCGCACGCTGGCGGGCGTGATGGTGCCCCTGGTCGAGTTCCGCCTGATCGACGAGCAGGGGCAGGTGGTGCCCTGGAACGGCAAGGACGTGGGCGAGCTGCAGGTGCGCGGCCCCTACATCACCGGCGCCTACCACGACGTGCCGCAGGATCCGGACAAGTTCACCGCCGACGGCTGGCTGCGCACCGGCGACGTGGCGGCGATCGACGAGTACGGCTACATGCGGATCGCCGACCGCACCAAGGACCTGATCAAGTCCGGCGGGGAGTGGATCAGCTCGGTGGACCTGGAGAACGCGATCATGGGCCATCCCGCCGTGGCCGAGGCCGCGGTGGTGGCGGTGGCGCATCCGAAGTGGACCGAGCGGCCGCTGGCCTGCGTGGTGCTCAAGCCGGGCGCAAGCCTCGGCGCCGAGGAGTTGCGCACCTACCTGTCCGACAAGATGGCGCGCTGGCAGGTGCCGGATGCGATCAAGTTCGTCGAGGCGATCCCGCGCACTTCCACCGGCAAGTTCTGGAAGATGAAGCTGCGCGAGCAGTTCCGCGACTGGAAGTGGCCGGAGGGCACGGGCGGCTGACTTCAGTGCACCGAAGCGGTGCAATCGGCAGAAACGCCCCTTCGTGGGGCGTTTTTGCATCCTGCGCCCGGAAATGGGGCGCGATCCGCAGGGGCG
>JBKHVS010000254.1:0-2834 GCA_046569945.1 Gammaproteobacteria bacterium
CGGATGATTCTCGCGGGCGCCGTGGCGCTCGCGGCCGCCCCGACCCTTGCCCAGACCGTGCTCGACTCGCCGGAGCTCTATCCGGGCGAGAAGGCCCTGTACGAGGCCGCGAAGAAGGAAGGCATGGTGGTGAGCTTCGACACCGGCCCGACCTGGGCCAACTGGGCGGCGCAGTTCGCCGCCTTCAAGAAACGCTACCCCGACGTCGAGCTCGTCTACAACGACCTCGGGTCCGCGGCCACCGTGGTGGCGCTCGACAAGGCGCGCAACCGGCCGCAGGCCGACACCGCCTACTACTTCGCGGCCTCCGCGGTCGATGCGGTCAAGAAGGGCGTGGTCGCGCCGTTCAAGCCGGTCAACTTCGACAAGCTGCCCGAGGTGTTCAAGGAGCCCGAGGGACGCTGGTTCACGATCCACACGCTGACCATCGCCTTCGTGGTCAACACGAAGCTGGTGAAGAACGTCCCGCAGTCCTGGGAGGACCTGCTCGAGCCCGAGTACAAGAACTCGATCGTGTTCCTGGATCCGCGCTCGACCGGGGTGGGCCAGGTGATGTCCTTCGCCGCCAACTTCGCGGCCGGCGGCGACATGGACAACGTCAAGCCCGGCCTCGACTACCTGGGCAAGCTGCACCGCTCGGGCAACATCCTGCGGGTGCTCGGCACCACGCCTTACGCGCAGTTCGTGAAGGGCGAGATCCCGATCTGGATCTCCTACGAGAACGACGGGTTGAAGGCCAAGCACATCGACGGCCTGGGCGATGCGGTGTCGGTCGTCATCCCGAAGGAGGCCTCGGCCGCGGCGCCCTACGGCATCAGCCTGGTCGAGAAGGGCCCCAACCCGAACGCCGGCAAGCTGTGGCTGAACTTCATCATGACCGAGTTCGGCCAGGGCATCTTCGCGCAGGGCTTCGTGCGGCCCAGCGTGCCGGGCGTGAAGCTGCCCGACGCGGTGGCCGACAAGCTACCGCCCGCGCCGCAGGTCAGGCCGCTCGACGTGATCAAGGCGGCTGCGCGCAAGGCGGAGATCGACGCCGGCTGGATCGCCGCGACCGGCGGGCGCTGAGCCGTACGCGGCGGGCAATGAGCGGCGGGCGGCGGGCCAGGGTAAGCGTGGGATGAAGGGGCGCGGAATGCATGCGCGCGGATTCGCGACGCTGGCGCTGCCGGCGGTGGCGCTGCTGCTCGTGTTCTTCGCGCTGCCGGTGGTCGGCGTGCTCGCGGATGCCTTCAGCGAGGGCACGCAGGCCTTCACGCGGGTGTTCGCGATGCCGGGATTCTGGCCCTCGGTGCTCGGCTCGCTGCTGCTCACCGCGGTGGCGTCGACGCTGTCGATCGTGGTCGGCGTTGCGGTCGTCCAGCACCTGGCCAGGCTGCCCGAGCGGCAGCGCACGCTGCTGTCCTTCGTGATCGCGCTGCCGCTGACCTTCTCGGGCCTGATCGTCGCCTACGGCTTCATCCTGACCTACGGCCGCGCCGGCCTGGTCACGCAACTGCTGGGATTCGTGGGCGCGGACCCGGCGATCTTCGGCAAGGCCCTGTTCACGCCCACCGGCCTGGCCTTCGCGTCGTCCTACTACCTGATCCCGCGGGTCGTGATGGCGCTGCTGCCGGTGTTCGTGAACTTCGACCGCGCGCAGCTGGCGGTGGCCGAGTCGCTGGGGGCGACGCCCGCGCAGGCCTTCCGGCAGGTCATGCTGCCGCAGGTGGTGGGGCCGATCGCGGGCGCCTTCTGCCTGATCGCCGCGGTGGTGTTCGGCGCCTACGGCACTGCGCTGGCGCTGGTGGGCACGCAGCTCGAGATCCTGCCCTTGCAGCTGTACAGCCTGATCTCCGAAACCGGATCCGACTTCCCGGCAGCGGCCGCGCTGGCCCTGCTGATCACCGCCGCCTGCTCGGCGATCATGGCCACCGGCGAATGGTTCGGTAGCCGGCACGAGAGGTATCTGTGAGGCCCGCGAAGGAGGCGGGGAGCGACATGATGGAGAGTGGCCCTCAAGGGCATTCGCTGTGCCTGGATGCGCATCGCAAGCGGCTGTCCGATGGCTCGGGGCGGGTCTTCGATCCGGCGAGCCGCTCGTGGCAGGCGGCCGGCGATGGCGAACTCATCTCCGCGCGGCGCAAGGCATCGTCGACGAAGGAAGCACCGATCGATCTCCTGGCGGCAGCGCGCTGGCTGCAACGCGAGAGCGGGCATCCGGTGCGCGTGCCGGTCGGCGTCATCGGCCCGCGGGACCCGACGCCGGCGCAGTACGCGATTGCGGAGGCGGTCGGCGGCGCGCTCGCCCAGGCTGGTTTGGCGCTGATCTGCGGCGGACGCTCGGGCATCATGGAAGCCGCCTGCAAGGGCGCGGCGGCGCACGGCGGCACGGCGATCGGCCTGCTGCCCGACGCCGATCCCGGCTTCGCCAACCCGTGGGCGAGCGTCGTGATCGCCACCGGGATCGGCGAAGCGCGCAACGCGATCATCGCGCGCTCGGCGCTCTGCCTGGTGGCGATCGGCGACAGCTTCGGCACCCTGTCGGAGGTGGCGCTGGGCCGGCAGTTCGGCAAGACCGTGGTGGCGCTGGAAGGGGCCGCGCGCATCGACGGCGTGGTCGCTGCAGGCACGGTCGACGAGGCGATGCACTGGGTCGCGGCCTGCGCGCTGGGCCTGGTGCAGGGCGGGGCGACGCGGGCCTGAGCTGCGAGCCCGCTCGCTCTTCGGGCGCGAATCGCTCGGGTGCGAACAGTCCTTCCGCCCGAGCGATTTCAGGTCCGCTGGCCCGACGCTTCCTGGATGAGGATGCGGTCGCGCTCGATCAGCTTGCGGAACGACGGATCGACCGTCGACAG
>JBKHVS010000255.1:0-2807 GCA_046569945.1 Gammaproteobacteria bacterium
GACGCGGTCCGCCAGGACATCCTGATCCGCGCACTGATCCGCGACCACCTGAAGGCCAAGCCGATCACCGACGCCGAGATCACCGCGGAGTACGAAAAGGTCAAGAAGGAATCGGCCGAGAAGGAATACCGCGCGCGCCACGTGCTGGTGGAAACCGAGGAAGAGGCCAAGGCGATCATCGCCGACCTCAAGAAAGGCACCGCCTTCGAGGAGCTGGCCAAGAAGTCCAAGGACACCGGCTCGGCCGCGCAGGGCGGCGATCTGGACTGGAACTCGCGTGACACCTTCGTCAAGGAGTTCTCCGACGCGATGGTCGCCCTGGAGAAAGGCAAGTTCACCGAAACGCCGGTCAAGTCGCAGTTCGGCTGGCACGTGATCCGCCTGGACGACGTCCGCGACGCCGCGGCGCCCCCGATCGAGCAGGTCAAGCCGCAGATCCGCCAGCAGCTCGAGCGCGAACGGGTGCAGAACCTGCAGAAGGACCTGCGCGCGAAGGCCAAGGTCCAGTAAACCGAACGGCGGGTTTCGGCCCGCTCTCGGGGCAGTTCGGGAAAGCCGGCGCGAGCCGGCTTTCTTCGTTTCAGGGGCGCTCCGCGCCCCTCACCGCCCCTCACCGCTCACGCCAGGTTCGCTTCGGCTCCCGAGCAGGTCCGCGACCGCCGCCTGGATTTCGGCCAGCGCCACCTTCCGCCCCGCGTCGCCCAGGTTGCGATGCGGCGTCTCGGCCTCGATCCGGAAGATCGCCGACGAGGTAGCGGTGAAGATCGCGACGGTCGGCGCGCCGCTGGCGGCGGCCAGATGCGTGATGCCGCTGTCGACCCCCGCCACCACGGCCGCCCGGGCCAGGATGCCGACCCAGTCGGTCAGCGACGGCATCCGCTGCGGAACCAGGGCCGCGCTGCCGATCGCGTCGGCCAGCCGCTGGGCGCGCGCCCGCTCCTGCGAATCGCCCCAGGGCAGCAGGCAGCCCAGGCCGCGGCTCGACAGCCAGCGGCCGAGCTCGATCCAGGTGGCCTCGGATAGCGTCTTCTCCGGCTTGGAGCTGCCGTGCACCAGGACGGCGAAGGGCTCGGGGGGCGCGAGATCCCCCGGTGGCGTCGACCCCGGACGCAGGCCGAAGCGCGGCGGCGAGGACGGCATCGGGTAGCCGAGGGCCTGCGCCGCGAGGATGCGGTTCACCGAGATCGCGTCGCGCCCCTCGAAGAGGGCCCGACGCACGGCTCGCCGGTAGAACCGGTGGTACATCGGCTCGCTCGAAGGCCCCGGCGCCGGCCCGATCGCCGGCCCGCGCGCCAGCGCGGCCACGATGGCGCTCTTGCGCCGGCCCTGCAGGTCCACGATGCAGTCGTAGCGGTGCGCCCTCAGCAGCCCGATGTCGCGCCACACGCCCCGCAGCGCGGCGCCGTAGCGTCCTTCCTTCCGGTAGCGGCGCAACTCCAGCGGGATCACGGTGGCGATGTCCGGATGCAGCGCCAGCAGGCTGTCGCCGGGACGCTCCACGACCCAGTCGACCGTCGCGCCAGGCAGGGCACGGCGGATGTCGTCGACCACCGGCAGCGCCTTGATGACGTCGCCCAGCGAGGTGAGCTTGACGATCAGGATGCGCGGCGCGGCCATTGCCCGACGCCCCTTTTCAGCCGCCCGCGCGGCCGAGCCGCCTGCGCTCGGCGAAGAACTCGCGCAGCAGCCCGCCGCATTCGTCGGCCAGCACGCCGCCGACCGACGCGGTCTGGTGGTTGAGCCGGGCCTCGCCGAACAGGTTCACCACGCTGCCGGCCGCCCCCGTCTTGGGGTCCGGCGCGCCCCAGACCACGCGCCGCAGGCGCGCATGCATCAGCGCGCCGGCGCACATCGCGCAGGGCTCCAGGGTGACGTAGAGCTCGCAGTCGGGCAGCCGGTAGTTCGCCATCAGCGTGCTTCCGGCGCGCAGCGCGCAGATCTCGGCATGCGCGGTGGGATCGTGCGAGGCGATCGGCTGGTTGTAGCCGGTGGCCAGCACCCGCCCCTCCCGGACCAGCACCGCGCCGACCGGCACTTCGCCGACGGTCCAGGCATTGCGCGCCTGGTCGATCGCGAGCCGCATCATCGCCAGATCGAAGGGGGTCGGGGTCTCGTTCAAGGGCGGGGCGCGTTTCGGTGGGGCGGCAATTCTATCGCCCTTCCCCGGACGCCGTTCTCCCGCAAGGCGGTGCAAGCGCCTTCGATCGACGCGATGAGTTCGATAGGTGACATCAATTAAATAGTTTGTTATAATTCATTAGCGTTGCGCGATAGCAATAACTAATATTCACCTCGTCCCACCCACTCCCCGATACAAAGGAGCGACACATGTCCCTGATCAACACCGAAATCAAGCCCTTCAACGCCACCGCCTACCACAACGGCAAGTTCGTTCCGGTCTCCAGCGAGGACCTGAAAGGCAAGTGGTCGGTCGTCGTCTTCTACCCGGCCGACTTCACCTTCGTCTGCCCGACCGAGCTGGGCGACCTGGCCGACCACTACGACACCTTCAAGGCCCTGGGTGTCGAGGTCTACGCCGTGTCGACCGACACGCACTTCACCCACAAGGCCTGGCACGACACCTCGGACACGATCGCCAAGATCCGCTACCCGATGATCGGCGACCCGACCGGCACCATCACCCGCAACTTCGACGTGATGATCGAGGAAGAGGGCCTGGCGCTGCGCGGCACCTTCGTGATCAACCCGGAAGGCCAGATCAAGCTGTGCGAGATCCACGACAACGGCATCGGCCGCGACGCCAAGGAGCTGCTGCGCAAGGTCCAGGCGGCCCAGTACGTCGCGAA
>JBKHVS010000256.1:0-2776 GCA_046569945.1 Gammaproteobacteria bacterium
GATCACCGTGCGCTTGAGCGTCGAGAACTTCGCGCCGATCGAGCCCACGTGCTGGAGCAGGCCGAGCCAGATCGTGGGCACGCCAGCCGAATAGGTCACGCCCTCGGCCTCCATCAGCTCGAAGAGCGACTTGCCGTCCATGCCCGACCCGGGGAACACGATCTTGGCGCCGACCAGCGGGCAGATGTAGGGCAGGCCCCAGGCGTTGACGTGGAACATCGGCACGACCGGCAGGATGCTGTCGCGAGCGGAGGCGCCCATCGCGTCCGGCAAGGCCGCGGCATAGGCGTGCAGCACGGTCGAGCGGTGCGAATACATCGCACCCTTGGGGTTGCCGGTGGTGCCCGAGGTGTAGCACAGGCCGCAGGCAGTGCGCTCGTCGAGCTCCGGCCAGCGGTACTCTGCCGACCCCGTCGCGACGAAGTCCTCGTAGTTGACCAGGTTCGGGATCTTGTCGGACTTCGGCTGCCGATCCGCATCGCACATCGCGATCCAGGTCTTGACCGTGGGGCACCTGGCCGCAATCGCCTCGACGATAGGCAGGAAGGTGAGGTCGAAGGCGAGGTGCGTGTCGCCGGCGTGATTCACGATCCAGGCGATCTGCTCCGGATGCAGGCGCGGGTTGATGGTATGGACCACGCCGCCCAGTCCACCCACCCCGTAGTACATCTCCATGTGCCGGTAGCCGTTCCAGGCCAGCGTGGCGATGCGGTCGCCCACCGCGGTGCCGCTGCGCACGAAGGCGTCGGCGAGCTTCTTCGAGCGCTCGTGGCAGTCCGCGTAGGTGTAGCGGTGGATGTCGCCCTCGACGCGCCGGGAGACGATCTCGACGTCTCCGTAGTGGCGGGCCGCGTGCTGCAGCAGCGACGAAACCAGCAGCGGCATGTCCATCATCAGGCCTTGCATGTTCGATGTCTCCTGGGAGTGTGGAAGCGTGATGACCGAAGATTCTAGCGATTCCGCGAGGGGTTCCGGCGCGCCGACCTTGCGCGCGCTCTAGAATTGAGTGATGGATGATCGAAACCCGACGATGGCGTCAGCAGTCCGCGACGATCCCGCTTCGGCGAACGCGGCGGTCGAGCGTTCCGCGAACGGCCGCGCGGACGCGGCTGCAGAGGCGCTGCGCGTGCCGGGTCTCGCCTTCGACAACCGCTTCGCGCGACTGCCCGACGGTTTCTTCGCCCGCGTTCGGCCCGCCCCCCTGCCCGAGCCCTGGCTGGTCGCTGCGTCGGCCGACGCAGCCGAATCGATCGGCCTGCCGCCGTCGGCGTTCGAGGATCCCGCCCTGATCGACGCGCTGGCCGGCAATCGTCCGCTGGCGGGCGCCGAGCCGCTGGCAGCGGTGTACGCCGGGCACCAGTTCGGCGTGTGGGCCGGACGGCTGGGCGACGGCCGGGCGATCCTGCTCGGCGAGGCGGTCGGCCCCGGTGGCGCCCGCTGGGAGCTGCAACTGAAAGGCGCGGGCCGCACGCCCTTCTCGCGCGGCGCGGACGGCCGCGCGGTGCTGCGCTCGTCGATCCGCGAGTTCCTGTGCTCGGAGGCGATGCACGGCCTGGGCATCCCGACCACCCGGGCGCTGGCGATCGTGGCCTCCGACGAGCCGGTCTTTCGCGAAACGGTGGAAACCGCGGCAGTCGTCACGCGGATGTCGCCGTCCTTCCTGCGCTTCGGCTCCTTCGAGTACTTCCGCCATTTCGACCAGCCGGAACGGCTGCGGCTGCTGGGCGAAACGCTGCTGGACCAGCATTTCCCCGCGCTTCGGGATGTCGCCAATCCCTGGCTCGTCCTGCTGCGCGAAGTCGCCGAGCGGACCGCCCGGCTGGTCGCCGCCTGGCAGTCCGTGGGCTTCTGCCACGGGGTCATGAACACCGACAACATGTCGATGCTCGGCCTGACCATCGACTACGGCCCCTTCGGCTTCCTGGACCGGTTCGACCCGAACCACGTCTGCAATCACTCGGACGATCTCGGCCGCTACAGCTACGCGATGCAGCCGAAGATCGCCGAATGGAACTGCTGGTGCCTCGGCGACGCGCTGATGCCCTTGATCGGCGACAGGGGTGGCAGCGTCGACGACGCCAAGGCCGCGCTGGCCGCCTTCGGCCCTGCCTTCGACGCGGCATACGCCCGGCTGATGCGCGCCAAGCTGGGGCTCGCCACCGAGCAGCCCGGCGACGACGCGCTGGTGCGCGCCACGCTGGACCTGCTGCACGCCCAGCGGATCGACTTCACCCAGTTCTTCCGTCGTCTCGGCAGCGTGGGCATCGAAACCCAGGACCTGCGCGAGCTGCCGCTTGCCCGCGTCACCGACGCGCCTGCGCCGCGGCCGGGCAGCCGTTGCCGCGACCTGTTCGGGGAGCCGGCGCTGTTCGACGCCTGGGCGGCCCGCTGGCGGGCCCGGCTGCGCGACGAAGGCAGCGACGATCGCGAGCGTTCGCGCCGGATGCACCGGGTCAACCCGAAGTACGTGCTGCGCAACCACCTGGCCGAGCTGGCGATCCGCCAGGCGCGCGAGCGCGACCCTGCAATGGTGAGGCGGCTGCTGCAGGTGCTGCAACGGCCCTTCGACGAACAACCCGAACACGAGGACCTGGCCGCCCTGCCCCCGGACTGGGCGTCGGGCCTCGAAGTGAGCTGCTCATCGTGACGACGAAACCGGACACATCAGAGGCGGCGCGCGCGGTCGCCGCCGAGGACCCCGAACGCACCGGGAATGCGCACAAGCGCGTCGAGCTCAGCGAGGCCGACTGGCGCCGCAGGCTGACCGAAGAGGAAT
>JBKHVS010000257.1:0-2656 GCA_046569945.1 Gammaproteobacteria bacterium
CGAGCTGGGCATTTACGCGGTCTACGCGAGCCGGCAGCATGTGTCCCCGAAGGTGCGGTTGTTGATCGATCACCTGCAGCGGGCGCTGGCTGCGCGGCGCTGGTAGGCAGGACGGTTCGGGCCGGGCATGACGACGCGACCGTTCTCGGGTCCTTCTTGCATAGGCGCGGCACAGGCAATGAGACACTCGCAGCCCGCGCCAATACGATTCGAATCGAGATGAGCACGACGCAAGAGACTCGCGAGTCGGACGCCGACATCCTGATCGCCGGCTACGGCCCCACCGGCGCCACGCTCGCCGCGCTGCTGGGCCGCCGCGGCTGGCGCGTCACGATTCTCGACAAGGCCGCGGCCATCTACGACAAGCCGCGGGCGATCACCGCGGACCACGAAGCGCTGCGCGTGTTCCAGGAGATCGGCATCGCCGACGAGATCGCCGCGGCGGCGATTCCCCACCCGGGCACCGACTACCTCGGGGTCGACGGCCAGGTGATCAAGCGCTTCTATCCGGCGCCGCCGCCCGAGCCGCTGGGCTGGACGCCCAACTTCATGTTCGTGCAGCCGGCGCTCGAGGCCGCGCTGCGGCGCGCGATCGATGGCATGGGCACCGTGCGAACGCTGCTCGAGCACCAGCTGCTGGACTTCGCGCAGGGCGAGCAGGACGCGCAGGGCGAGCAAGGCGTGCTGGCGCGCGTGCGCCGCGCGGCCGACGGCGCCGTCGTCACGCTGTGCGCGCGCTACCTGATCGCCGCCGACGGCGCCAGCAGTGCCGTGCGCAAGCAGCTCGCCCCCGCGATCGAGGACCTGGCCTTCGACGAGTGGTGGCTGATCGTCGACGCCTGGGTGCGCGGCCCGGTGCCGCTGCCGCAGCGCGCGGTGCAGTACTGCCGGCCGTTGCGGCCGGGCACCTACATGGTGGGGCCCGGCGCACTGCGGCGCTGGGAGATCAAGATGCTGCCGCACGAGACACCGGAGAAGTTCTCCGATCACGATGCGGTGTGGCGGGTGCTGGGCGAGTTCGTCGATACCTCGGGGCTGGAGCATTGCCGCACCGCGGTCTACCGCTTCCACGCGCTGGTGGTCGAGCAGTGGCGGCACGGCCGCGTGTTCCTGGCCGGCGATGCCGCGCACCAGATGCCGCCCTTCCTCGGGCAGGGGATGTGCGCCGGCGTGCGCGATGCGTTCAACCTGGCCTGGAAGCTCGATGCGGTGATGCGCGGGCAGGCCGCGCCGCGGCTGCTCGATACCTACACCGAAGAGCGCAAGCCGCACGTGCGCACCGTGGTCGGGCACGCGAAGAATTTCGGCCTGATCATCGGCGAGCTGGACCCCGAGGCCGCGCGTGAGCGCGATCGTCGGCTCGGCGAGGAGCTGGCCTCCGGGCGCGCCGAGACGGTGAGGCAGCGATTCATTCCGGGTCTGGAGGCGGGGCTGATCGATCGCGATGCGCAGGGCGGGCCGAGGCCGGGCGCCGGCGAGCTGCTGGTGCAGCCGTGGGTGCGCCAGGGAGATGGGCCCTGGCGGCGGCTGGACGATGTGGTCGGGCCGCGCTTCCTGGTCGCCGTGTGTTCGCCGGATGTGCTGGCGGATGTCGACGACGCGTTGCGCGCAGAGTGGGCGGCGCTGGGCGGGCGGTGGGTCGCGTTGGGAGCGGCTGCGCCCGCTGTATCGGGGGGCGATGTCTTGCTGCTCGAGGAACGCGACGGTCTGCTCGCCGGTTGGCTGCGCGAGCGGGGCGCGGTGGCGCTGGTCGCGCGGCCCGATCGCTACGTGTACGGCGTTGCGCGCTCGGGAGAATCGCTGGGGCGGTTGGTGAGGGAGCTCCGCAGCGCCTTGGCGTAGGCGTGCCATCGCGCTCTCGAAGCGCCGGCGTTATCCACCAAGCCGCTTTCGGGTGGCGTCCAGCTCCGCTTGCAGCTTTGAGAGCACTTCGTCGGCGGATCTGGACACGCCCGTGCGCTGGTACTGCTGCCACGCTGCCTGACCGCGTTCGTGAAAGCACGTCTGCGTGCGCCGAGAATCCGTGGCACCAGGCAGGGATGCTCCGATGCTCCCGGAACGCGTATTGCCCTTCTTTTTCACGGCTCACACCTCTCAAAGAGAAACCGCCAGCCGAGTAGCCTGGTCGATCGCCCGATACGCATCGAGCTCGGCCGCCTCGTGCGCCCCGCCGATCAGGTACACCGGAATGCCGCGCTCCGAGAGCGCGTCGTGCAGCGAGCGCTCGGGCTCCTGGCCTGCGCACACGATCACGTTGTCGACCTCGAGCAGGCGCCGCTCGCCGTTCGCGGTGTAGTGCAGGCCGCGATCGTCGATCAGCTCGTAGCGGGCGCCGGCGATCATCTCGACCGCGGCCCTGCGCAGCTTCGCCTTGAGGATCCAGCCGGTGGACTTGCCCAGGGACTTGCCGAGCGAGCCGGGCTTGCGCTGGAGCATGTGCACGCGACGGCGGGGCCGGTGCTGGCCGGGCGGGGCGAGTCCGCCGGGGCTGGTGATCGCCGCATCCACGCCCCAGGCCTTGCGGAAGGCTTCCGGGTTCGTGGATTCCTCCGGATTGCCGACCAGGAACTCGGCCACGTCGAAGCCGATGCCGCCCGCGCCGATGATGGCCACCCGCTCGCCGACCTCGGCGCGGCCGGACAGCGCCTCGGTATAG
>JBKHVS010000258.1:0-2494 GCA_046569945.1 Gammaproteobacteria bacterium
CGCGAGCAAGCGCAGCCCGGTGCTGCCGGAGGTGCCCACGCTCGCGGAAGCCGGCATGCCGGCCTTCTCGATCACTTCCTGGGCTGCGCTCTACGGGCCGGCGAAGATGCCGCGCGCGATCGTCGATCGGATCAACCGGGAGTTCCTCGCGGCGGCGCAGCGCCCGGAGGTGCAGGCGACGCTGGAGAAGCAGGCCTTCCTGTTCGTGGGCTCGACGCCCGAGCGGCTCGCCGACTTCACCAGGCAGCAGAACGATGAGTACCGCGCGATGATGCGCGCCACCGGCATGGAGCCCGACTGAGGCCTTCGCCGCCGGCGCTCAGTCCTTCGCCGGCGGCGACCCGAAGAGCGCGTCCAGGCGCGCCTTCGCGTCCGGTTCGGCCGCGGCGCTGCCGCGTTCCACCGGGTACTCCTCGGCGATCCGGTCCTCGTGATAGCTGGCCGGGTTGGGCGCCGCCAGCAGCCGGCGCCACACCTCCGCAGGCACCGACTTGTAGACGAGGACGCTGCCATCGGCGAACTCCAGCTCGAGCCGCTGCGCGCCCTCGTCGTAGGCGCCAGCCTTCAGACGCCCGCCCTTCAGTGCCCTGCGTTCGATGGCCATGCCGCCTCCCCGCGTGCCGCGCTGCGTCGCCAGCGGCCCATGTTAGCGTACCGGGGAGGGCTTCGAGCGAGGGACGGGGAACATGAGCGACGCATCCATCCGTGACACCGTGGCCGCAGTGGCTGCAGGCGCAGTCTCGTCTGCGCAGCTGCTGGAATCGGCGCGGCTGGCCGCCGCGGCGCATGCCTCGCTGAACGCGCTGGCGTGGGTGGACTGGGAGGCCAGCGCCCAGGCGGCGCACGCGCTCGACGTCGAAGCGCGCGCAGGCCGGCTGCGCGGGCCGCTGCACGGCATCCCGGTGTCGGTGAAGGACCTCTTCAACGTGCGCGGGATGCCCATGCGTGCCGGAACGCGCGCCGCGCTGCCCGACCTGGGCGCGGCCGAGGCCGAACTCGTCGTGCGCCTGCGGGCAGCCGGGGCGCTGGTGTTCGCCAAGACCAACATGCACGAGATCGCGCTCGGTGCCACCGGCGAGAACCGCTGGACCGGCGACGTGCGCAATCCGCGCGACCCGGCCCGGCAGGCCGGTGGTTCCTCCAGCGGCGCCGCGGTGGCGGTGGCCACCGGCATCGGCATGGGCGCGGTGGGCAGCGACACCGGCGGTTCGGTGCGCATTCCCGCTGCGTTCTGCGGGGTCACCGGATTCAAGCCCAGCTTCGGCGCGATCCCGCTGGCCGGCGCGCTGCACCTGTCGTGGACCTGCGACCATGCCGGGCCGCTGGCGCGCAGCGTCGACGACTGCGGGCTGCTCTTCGAGGCGATGGCCGCACGGCGCATCGGCCATGGCACTGTGCCGCGCACGCCGCGGCTTGCCGTTCCGGAAGGCTGGCTCGCGCCGCGGATGGCACCGCCGGTGGCCGCGCGCTTCGAGGAGACGCTCGCGCGGCTGCGGGCCGGCGGCGCGCGGATCGAGGCCGTGACGATCCCGTCGCTGCCGCTCGCCTGGGCCTGCTACACGCCGATCGTGCGCGCCGAGGCGGCCTACGTGCATCGCGCTGCGCTCGCCGCGGGCGGCGAGGGTTTCTCGGATCTGGTGCTGGCGCCGCTGCAGGACGGCGCGAGGATCGCCGCGGTCGACTACTTCGAGGCGATGCGCGTGAGGGAGCAGGTGCGCGCCGGCCTGGACCGGGCCCTGGCCGGTCTCGACGCGCTGGTGCTGCCCACCTCGCCGGTGCCCCCGCCGCTGCGGGGCCAGCTCGAGGTCGAGGTGGCCGCCGGCGCGACGATGAGCGCGCGCGAGGCGGTGCTCGGGCAGACGCTGCCGTTCAGCCTGGTCGGGCTGCCTGCGCTGAGCCTGCCGATGGGCGAGGCCGCAGGCCTGCCCGCTTCGCTGCAGCTGGTGGCTGCGCGGGATGCCGATGCGCGGCTGCTCGCGCTCGGGCGCTGGGTCGAGGGCCTGCCCGGCTGAAGACGGCGTGCATGGAGAGGCCTGCGTGGCGACGCTGCGCAGGCGCCAATGCGAGAGGGGCCGCGTCGCGGCCCCTCCGGTCCTGCATCGGTCAGCCCTGCGTGCCGATCACTTCGGCGCCATGCGGATGGCGCCGTCCAGGCGGATGGTCTCGCCGTTGAGCATGGGGTTTTCCACGATCTGACCCACCAGCTGCGCAAACTCCTCGGCGCGGCCCAGGCGCGGCGGGAACGGCACGGTCTTGCCCAGCGAGTCCTGCACTTCCTGCGGCAGGCCCGCCATCATCGGCGTCTCGAACAGGCCCGGAGCGATGGTCATGACACGGATGCCGGAGCGTGCCAGCTCGCGCGCGATCGGCAGCGTCATGCCCACCACGCCGGCCTTGGACGCCGCATAGGCTGCCTGGCCGATCTGCCCCTCGAACGCCGCGACGCTGGCGGTATTGATGATCACGCCGCGTTCGCCCTCGGCATTGGGCGTGT
>JBKHVS010000259.1:0-2471 GCA_046569945.1 Gammaproteobacteria bacterium
TCGGTCTGCGCGTCGAGCAGTTCCTGGATGTCGTTGTTGAGTTTGTCGCGCTCGGACAGCATCTCGTCCAGGTCGTGCTTGCCGAGCACCGAGCGCAGCGTCGTCTGGGCGAGCTCGCTGGTCGCCTGCCGGTAGTTCTCGACCTGGATCACCGCGCGCTCCGGGTCCACCACCCGGAAGTAGATGACGGCGTTCACCTTCACCGACACGTTGTCCTGCGAGATGACGTCCTGCGCAGGCACGTCGAAGACCATGGTCCGCTGGTCCACCCGGACCATCTGCTGAACGTAGGGCACCAGCAGGATCAGGCCGGGGCCCTTGACGCCTGTGAAGCGGCCCAGCGTGAAGACCACGCCGCGCTCGTACTCCCTCAGGATCCTGATCGAGGCCGCCAGCAGGAGCAGCAGCAGCACGAGGATCGGCGAGAAGAAGGCGAGGTTGCCCATGTCGGTGTCTCCTTCAGGAAGTGCTGTCGTCCGGCGAGACGATCAGGGTCAGTCCGTCGATGCCGACGATCCTTGCGCGCCGGCCGGCCGCCAGCGGGGTGCTCGCCACCGCGTTCCAGCGCTCGCCGTCGACGACCACGTGTCCGCGTCCTCCGGCCCAGTCGGCCACCACGACCGTCCTGCCGAGCATCGACTCGCGTCCCGAGACGATCCTGCTGCGACGCGACTCGAGCGCCAGCCTGCCGACCAGCAGCGTGAAGCCGAGGCTGGCGACAGCGAGACCGCCGACGATCGGCCAGTACAGGTCGAAACCCGGTGCTGCGCCCGTGTCGAACAGGATCATCGCGCCGAGGACGAAGGCGACGATGCCGCCGATGCCGAGTATCCCGAACGACGGCGCGAAAGCCTCGGCGACCATCAGCCCGATGCCGAGCACGAGCAGCGCGAGACCGGCATAGTCGATCGGCAGCGCGGCCAGCGCGTAGAGCCCGAGCAGCAGCGAGATCGCGCCGATCGTTCCCGGGTAGAGGGCCCCCGGGTTCATGAACTCGAAGATCAGCCCGTAGACGCCGATCATCATCAGGATCAGCGCAACGTTCGGGTTGGTGATCGCGCCCAGCAGGCGCGTGCGCCAGTCGGGGTCGAAGGCCTGCACGGCCAGGCCGGCCGTGTCGAGGGTGACCCGGCTGTCGCCGATCCGGACCTCGCGGTCATGCGCCTGTTTCAGCAGATCCTCGATGCTGCCCGCGACGATGTCGGTCACGCCCTTCTCGAGCGCCGCCTTTGCCGACAGACTCGCCGCCTCGCGCACTGCCGATTCCGCCCAGTCCGCGTTCCTGCCCCGCAGTTCCGCGAGCGAGCGAATGTAGGCCACCGCATCGTTGATCGCCTTGGCTTCGGTCGGGCTGGGTGTCCTGGGCTTGCTGGCGCCGCCCTTTGGCTCGCCCTCCTTCGCGCCCGACGAATCGTCGTTTCCGCTGTCAGGGCGCCCCGGCAACCCGCCCCCGCCCAGCTGTACCGGCGTGGCGGCACCCAGGTTCGTGCCGGGCGCCATCGCAGCCACATGGCTGGCGTAGACGATGTAGGTGCCGGCACTCGCTGCCCGCGCGCCACTCGGTCCGACCCAGGCGAGCACCGGCAGTGGCGCGTTGACGACCTCGCGGATCATCTCGCGCATCGAGGTGTCCAGCCCGCCGGGCGTGTCGATGCGCAGCACCAGCGCGGCGGCGCCCTGCTCTCGCGCCTGCGCGAAGCCGCGCGAGAGATAGTCGGCCGAGGCCGGACCGATCGGGCCGGCGATCGTGAGCACCAGCGCATGACGCGGCGATGCACTCCCCGGGGCCCCCGCTGCAAGAAGCGCCAGCGCCATCGCGAGGCCTGCCAACAAGCGGAGCACGAGCGCCGGGCCGGGAGCGGCCACGCCCCGAACGGGTTGCCTGCCTGCCATCAGCGGAATCCTTCTCGTGGCGAAGATCGATGATAACCGTGTGCGGTCGACATCCGGGCTTCAACCGCTCACCCGAGATTCGTCTGTGCAGCGCGGCCGAACTTGCGCGCTTCGAGGCGGTCGCCGCGGCGCGAAAGGCCGCGGCGAAGAAGGGCGCAGGCAATGCGTCGGCAGAGAGGCCGGCCGTGAGCGAGGGCTGGGTCAGCGCTGCAGCGCCCGGGCGTGATGCCTCAGGTGGTCGTCCACGAAGCTTGCAATGAAGTAGTAGCCGTGGTCGTAGCCCGCGTGCCGGCGCAGGGTCAGCGGCTGGCCGACGGCCTCGCAGGCCGCCTCGAAGGCCTCCGGGTGCAGCTGCTCGGCGAGGAACTTGTCGGCAAGACCCTGGTCGACCAGGATGCCGTCGGGGAATGGCGGGGTAGCCTGCACCCGCATCAGCTCGCTGGCGTCGTGGGCGCGCCACTGGCCGCGATCCTCGCCGAGGTAGCCGGAGAAGGCCTTCTCGCCCCAGGGGCAGCGCATCGGCGCCGCGATCGGCGCGAACGCCGACACCGAGCGGAAGCGCCCCGGGTGCCGCAGCG
>JBKHVS010000260.1:0-2448 GCA_046569945.1 Gammaproteobacteria bacterium
CTGGGAGCCGACGCCGTCTACGCCAACCGCGCCTACGAGCCCGCCGCCGTGGCGCGCGACGCCGCGGTGGCGCAGGCGCTGCGCGCCGACGGGCGCGACTGGCGCGACTTCAAGGACCAGGTGGTGTTCGAGCGCGGCGAGGTGCTCACCGGCGCGGGCACCCCGTTCTCGGTCTTCACTCCCTACAAGGCGGCGTGGATGAAGCGGCTGGCCGACGGCGACCTGGCAGAGCGCGCCACCGCCGCCGGCAGGCTCGCCCCGCCGCCCCCGGGCCACGAGCTCCCGGCGCTCGAGGCGCTCGGCTTCGAGCGCACCAACCTGCGCACCCTCGGCATCCCCGCCGGCGAGTCCGGCGCGCAGCGGCTCTTCGACGAGTTCGGCGATCGCATCGGCGCCTACCGCGAGGCGCGCGACTATCCCGCGGTGCGCGGGCCGTCCTACCTGTCGGTGCACCTGCGCTTCGGCACGGTGTCGGTGCGCCGCCTGGCGCGCTTCGCGCTGCAGGCGATGCGCGCGGACCCCGCCGCCTCGGAGGGCGCTTCCACCTGGCTCTCGGAGCTGGTCTGGCGCGAGTTCTACTTCCAGGTGCTGCACCACCATCCTCGGGTGGCCGAGGGCGCCGCCTTCCGGCCCGAGTACGACCGCATCGCCTGGGAGACCGGCGAACACGCCGAGCGCCTGTTCGCCGCCTGGTGCGCCGGCGCCACCGGCTACCCGCTGGTGGACGCCGCCATGCTGCAGCTGGCGCACAGCGGCTACATGCACAACCGCCTTCGGATGGTCGCCGCGTCCTTCCTGGCGAAGGACCTGGGCGTGGACTGGCGCCGCGGCGAGGCCTGGTTCGCGGCCCACCTCAACGACTTCGACCTGGCCGCCAACAACGGCGGCTGGCAGTGGGCGGCCTCGACAGGCTGCGACGCCCAGCCCTGGTTCCGGATCTTCAACCCGGTGACGCAGTCGCGACGCTTCGACCCCGATGGGCGCTTCATCCGCCGCTACCTGCCGCAGCTCTCCGAGCTTCCCGACAAGCACATCCACGCGCCCTGGCTGGCGCCGGCAGCGGTGCTGCAGCAGGCGGGCATCCGGCTGGGCACGGACTATCCGCGGCCGGTGGTGGACCACGACGTCGCGCGCAAGGCGACGCTTGCGCGTTACGGGGTGGTCAAGGGCGAGGGCTGACCGGGGGCGCGGCCCACCACATCGACAGCGGCACCGCGAACAGGTCGGCGGCGAAGGGCACAAGCTCGCGTCCGGAATAGAGGACGATGCCGCGCGAGAAAGCGGGCTCCGACTCCTTCAGGTGGCGCAGGCCCTTGAAGTCCCGCCCGTCCACCGTGGCGCTCGCCTTCACCTCGATGCCCACCAGCCGCGCACCTGAGCGGGATTCGAGGATGAAGTCCACTTCGTTGCCGCCCTGCGTTCGGTAGTGCGACAGCCCGAGCCCGCGGGAAGAAAAGGCGAGGTGCTTGCGCAGCTCGTCCAGCACGAAGGTCTCGACCAGCGCGCCGGGCAGGCCGGGCGTCGCGTCCAGGCTGCTGGCGGAGAGTTCGCGCAGATGGGCCAGCAGGCCGGTGTCGCGCACGAAGACCTTGGGCGCCTTCACCAGACGCTTGCCCGGGTTTCGATCCCAGGCCGGCAGGCGCTCGACCAGGAAGAGCATCTCGAGCAGCGCGAAGTAGCGTTTGAGGGTGCTCTGCGGCAGGCCGAGGCCTCGGGACACCTCCGCGAAATTCAGCAGGCCGGCGCTGCGTTCCGCGAGCAGCTGCAGCAGTTCGGGCAGCTCGGTCAGCTGCTCGATGCTGGCGAGCTCGCGCACGTCGCGCTGCAGGATGGCCTGCAGGTAGTTCTCGAACCAGGCGCCGCGCCGCGCTGGCGAAGCACGCGCAACCGCCTCCGGAAAGCCGCCGGCCAGAAGCCGCCCGGACAGCGCCGCCCGGTCGCAGGGCGGCAGGGGCAGGTCGCCGAACTTGCCGTCGAACAGCCAGTCTGCGCGATTGAATCCGGGGTGGCCGGCGAGCTCGGCGCTGGAGAGCGGCAGCAGCGACAGCACCTCCATTCGCCCGGCGAGCGAATCCGCCACCGAAGGCAGCAGCATGGCGTTTGCCGAGCCGGTAAGCAGGAAGCGGCCGGGCCGGCGATCCCGGTCGACCGCGGCCTTCAGCTCGAGGAAGATCCCTGGAGCGCGCTGGACCTCGTCGATCACCACGGGTCCGCCGAGACCGGCAACGAAGCCGGCGGGATCACCCCGGGCGGCCGCGAGCATCACGCGGTCGTCCAGCGTCAGGTAGCGCATTCCACGCGCGGCGGCGACCGCCGCTACGAGGGTGCTCTTGCCGGTCTGGCGCGCGCCGTTGACGAGCACGACGGGGGTATCGGAGAGGGCCGCGTCGAGTTGCGGCTGCAGGTGGCGGGGATACATTCCTGGATTCTAAAGGCTGAAAATCAACC
>JBKHVS010000261.1:0-2360 GCA_046569945.1 Gammaproteobacteria bacterium
GGCGTGGACGTGAACACCGCGTCGGCGCCGCTACTGGCGCGGGTGTCGGGGCTGACCGCCACGGTGGCGCAGCGCGTGGTGGACTTCCGCGACGCGCACGGCGCCTTCTCCAGCCGCGAATCGCTGAAGCAGGTGCCGTACTTCGGCGACAAGGCCTTCGAGCAGGCGGCCGGCTTCCTGCGCATCCGCGACGGCGAGAATCCGCTCGACGCCTCGGCGGTGCACCCGGAGGCCTATCCGGTGGTCCAGCGGATCCTGGAGAAGGTGGCGCGCAGCGCGAGGGAGCTGATCGGCAACCGTGAGGTGCTGCGCAGGCTGGAACCGAAGGCCTTCACCGACGAGCGCTTCGGCGAACCCACGGTGCGCGACATCCTCGCCGAGCTCGAGAAGCCCGGCCGCGATCCGCGTGGCGAGTTCGTGACCGCGTCCTTCCAGGACGGCGTGGAGGGCCTGAAGGATCTGCGCGAAGGCATGAAGCTGCAGGGCGTGGTCACCAACGTGGCGAACTTCGGCGCCTTCGTGGACATCGGCGTGCACCAGGACGGCCTGGTCCACATCTCGGAGCTGGCCGACCGATTCGTGAAGGACCCGCGCGAGGTGGTCAAGGCCGGGCAGGTCGTGTCGGTGACCGTGCTCGAGGTCGACGTGGCGCGCAAGCGGATCGCCCTGTCGATGAAGACCGGGGCGGGCGCGGGCCGCGGTGCGCGGGGCGCCGAGCAGGGCGCTCGCGGCGAGAGTCGCTCAAGGGCTTCCGGCCCGCGCAGCGGGGACTCCGGGCGGTCCTCCGGCAGGGGCGGGCAATCGGGGAACGCCGGCGGGACCTTGCTGGGCGATGCGCTGGCCCGGGCGCTGAAGCGCTGATCGCCTTGGGGTCGATCGATGTCAAGGGCACATCCGGCGAAAGTCGCCGTCCGGGCTAGTCCATCGGCGCAATGGTGCTGCGCGCCGTCCGCGCGCTACGGTGGCGTCATGCGTGCCCTTGCCCATCCGCTCAGGTCGTTCGGCCAACTCTTGGTCAGTGGATCAGGTTCATCGGCAGAAGCTCGCCCGCCGTTTGACGTTTCGTAGCCAAACGGATACGATCGGCGGTGATCACCATCCTCCGCACATCGGTGTTCGACGCATGGCTGCGTGCGATGCGCGACCCGGTCGGGAAGGCACGCATCCTGGCGCGCATTCGATCTGCCGAGGCGGGGAATTTCGGTGACTGCGCCTCGGTCGGAAACGGAATCTCCGAGATGAGGATTCACGCGGGGCCCGGATACCGCGTCTACTTTTGTCGCAGAGGGGTGACGGTCTATCTGCTCGTATGCGCCGGCGACAAGTCGTCGCAGCAGAGGGACATCGGCCTGGCCAAGGCACTTCTTGCGGATCTGGAGCACTGACCCATGACCAGAATCGCCGCCTTCGACGCAGCGGACTACCTCGACGACGAGATCGTCATTGCCGAGTACCTGAACGCCGCACTCGAAGACGAGAATCCCGACGTCTTTCTCCGAGCCATTTCCGACGTGGCCAGGGCACGCGGCATGACGCGCTTGGCCCGGGAAACCGGGCTCGGTCGCGAAAGCCTCTACAAGGCCCTGGCGCCTGGTGCCAAGCCCCGGTACGACACGGTCCTGAGGTTGATTCGCGCTCTGGGTGTCGAGCTTCACACGTCGCCCGCAGCGCGCGATGGGGACTCCCGCAGGATGCTCGCCAGCAGCATGTCGTCCGGCGCCACCGACCCGATCGCCGGCCGGTAGCCGCCCGAATCCGCTGGCCGCGTGTACATGCGCTGCGGCGCGGCCTTGGCGGGCATCACCGCGCGGCTGCGGTCGTGATACGGGTTCGCGTCGAACATGCCCGAGAACGCGGGGTCGCTCAGGTAGTTCGGCAGCCGGGCCACCACCGCCTCGTCGCCGGCCAGTTGCAGCACCATCTCGTCGGGCGCCAGGTCGAGGACCGCGGCGCCGTCGGCAAAGCCGGTCAGCTCGGACATGCCGTCGGCGGCCACCTGGTTCAGCGCCCCGAAACACTGCAGCACGCGGCAGTTGTTGACCATGGTCTTCCAGTCGCGCGGATAGAGCAGCTGAAGCTGGCTGGCGTCCTGCCAGAAGCTCCAGGTCTGCAGGCCGTAGCCGCGCAGCAGGGTGACCGCCTGCCGCAGCTGCGGCAGTTCTCCGAGCTGGGCGGCTTCGTCGAGGACGAACAGCGTGGCCAGGGCGGGTCGCGCGCGCCGGCGGGTGAAGCACGCGATCAGCGCGCCCAGCCACAGGCGCAGCAGGCGGGCGTGCGACTCCAGCATGTGCGGCGGCAGCACCAGGTAGATCGACAGCGGGGCGCCGCGGGTGACCTCGTCCAGGTCGAACGAGGTGCTC
>JBKHVS010000262.1:0-2336 GCA_046569945.1 Gammaproteobacteria bacterium
TCGCCCTCGGCCTGCTCGCGGGCGCCGATCCCGGCCTCTGGGGAATCGTCCGGCTGAGCCTTGCCGTGAGCGGAACTGCGACCCTGCTGGCCGCGCTCGTGGCGCTGCCGCTGGCGGCCTGGCTGGCGCTGGCCCGCTTCCGCGGCCGCGGCGCGGTGGTGGCGGCGCTGGATGCGCTGATGGGCCTGCCATCCGTGGTCGTGGGGCTGCTGGTCTACCTGCTGCTGTCGCGGGCCGGTCCGCTGGGCGAGCACGGCCTGCTGTTCACGCCGGCGGCGATGGTGATCGCCCAGACGGCGCTGGTGCTCCCGCTGCTGACCGCCCTTGCGCGCCAGACCCTCGAGGACGTGCTCGCGGAGGTCGGGCCCTACCTGCGCTCGCTGAAGGCGGGGCGCGCGCGCACCGTGGTCACCGCGCTGGTCGAGGCTCGCTGGTCGCTGCCCACCGCGCTGCTCGCGGGCTTCGGTCGTGCGACCGCCGAAGTCGGCGCGGTGATGATCGTGGGCGGCAACATCGACGGCGTGACCCGCGTGATGACCACCGCGATCGCGCTGGAGACCAGCAAGGGGGACCTGCCGCTCGCGCTGGGCCTCGGTTTGGTGCTGCTGGTGGTGGTGCTGCTGGCGAACCTGCTGGCGCATGCGGCGCGGCACGTCGCGATGCGTCACGAGGATCCGGGGCCCGCCGGTGCGTGAGGCGGACATGCTTGCCCGCGCTGCGCCGGCGGCCGCCGCCAGCCTCGCCGTCGACCGGCTGGAGTTCAGCGCCATCCGCCTTCGCCGCGGAACGCACGACCTTCTCGACGGGCTGGACCTGCGCCTGCCGGTGCGGATGCGCACCGCGATCCTCGGCGCCAACGGCGCCGGCAAGACCACGCTGCTGCAGGTCGTCCACGGACTGATCGCGCCGGATTCCGGCTCGATGGCCGGGCGGGATGCCTGCGGCGCAGCCGTCGCCTGGCGCTTCGGCTTCGTATTCCAGAAGCCGGTGATGCTGATGCGCAGCGCCCGGGCGAACGTCGAGCACGCGCTCGCAGTCGCCGGAGTGCCGCGGGCGCAGCGGCGGGAGCGCGCGGAGCGGGCGCTGGCCGAGGTGGGCCTGCTGGGCGCCGCGCAGCGACCGGCGCGCCGGCTCTCGGGAGGAGAGCAGCAGCGCCTGGCGATCGCGCGCGCCGCTGCCGCCGCCCCCGACTGCCTGCTGCTCGACGAGCCCACCTCCAGCCTCGATCCGCAGGCCGCCGCGGTCGTCGAACGCCAGCTGCTGGCGCTGTCCGCCGCCGGCCGGGGCGTCGTGTTCGCCACGCACGATTTCGGCCTGGCCCGGCGGCTCGCCCAGCACGTCGTCTTCATGCACCGCGGCCGGATCGTCGAATCGGGCGACGCGGCTGCCTTCTTCGCCGGGCCGCGCAGCGTCGAGGCCCGGCGCTTCCTTTCCGGAGAACTCCTGCAATGATCCGCATCCAGCGCGCGGCCGCCGCGTTCGTCTCCTTCCTCGCGGTCTTCGCGTCCGCATTGCCGGGCGCCGCGTCCTCGCAGCCCGCGCGCGCCGGCTCCCAGGTCATCGTGATGGCCTCGACCACGTCCACCGAGCAGTCCGGGCTGTTCGCGCACCTGCTGCCGGCCTTCGCCGCCGAGACGGGGATCGAGGTCCGGGTGGTGGCGCAGGGAACGGGGCAGGCGCTCGAGACCGCGCGGCGTGGCGATGCCGACCTGGTGTTCGTCCACGACCGCGCCGCCGAGGAGCGCTTCGTCGCCGAGGGCTTCGGACTGGAGCGCCGCGACGTCATGTACAACGACTTCGTGCTGGTCGGGCCGAGGCGGGATCCGGCGGGTATCGGCGCCGCCGCCGACGCCGCGCAGGCGCTTGCGCGCATCGCCCGGGCCGGCCAGCCCTTCGTATCGCGCGGCGACCGCAGCGGCACCCATGCGGCCGAGCTCAGGCTGTGGCAGGCGGCCGGCGTGGACGCGCAGGCCGGCAAGCGGGCGGGCTGGTACCGCGAGAGCGGCTCCGGGATGGGGGCCACGCTGAACATCGCTTCGTCGATGGATGCCTACACGCTGACCGACCGGGGCACCTGGCTGGGCTTTCGCAACCGCGGCGGGCTGGCGATCCTCTTCCAGGGCGACCCGAAGCTGTTCAACCAGTACGGGGTGATCGTCGTGGACCCCGCACGGCATCCGCACGTCAGGGCGGCGGCGGCCCGGCGCTTTGCCGACTGGATCGTGTCGCCTGCGGGCCAGCGCAGCATCGCCGCCTTCAGGACCGGCGGCGAGCAGGCCTTCTTCCCGAACGCACGGCCCTGAGGAGTCATGGCATCGCGCGGAACCGGGCCCCTG
>JBKHVS010000263.1:0-2320 GCA_046569945.1 Gammaproteobacteria bacterium
AGCGTGCGGGCATGGGGTCCGACGACGACGGGAGACCGAGGATGAAGCGGCGAACGACACTTGCGGCGCTGGTCGCACTGCTGGCCTGCGGCACTGCGCGGGCGCAACTGCCCCGGCTCGACGACCTGCTGAAGAAGGGCGGCGCCGCGCTGCCCGGTCTGTCTGCCGGCGGCGCCGGCAGCGGCGATGCGCAGACCGACGTCGCCGGCATCAAGGAGGCGCTCGCCGTGGGCACCGAGCGCGCCGTGGCCGGCCTGTCCCGGCGCGACGGCTACTTCGGCAACCAGGCGGTGAAGATCCTGATGCCCTCGGGCATCCAGAAGGTCGCCGAACTGGCGCGCATGGCCGGCTACCAGAAGCAGGTCGACGCCTTCGTGCTGAGCATGAACCGGGCCGCCGAGGCCGCGGCGCCGCAGGCTGCGCGCTTCTTCGGCGACGCGATCCGCGACATGACGCTCGATGACGTGCGCGGCATCCTCGCCGGCGGCGACACCGCCGCCACCGAGTTCTTCCGCCGCAAGACCCACGACAAGCTCTACGCGGCCTTCAAGCCGGTGGTCTCGACGAAGGTCGACGAGGTCGGTGCCACCCGCGCCTACAAGGACATGATCTCGCGCTACGAGAAGGTGCCGCTGGCGGGCAGCCAGTCGCTCGATCTCGACCACTACGTGACCGAGAAGGCGCTCGACGGCCTGTTCCTGATGGTGGGCGAGGAGGAGAAGAAGATCCGTACCAACCCGCTGGCGCGCAGCACCGAGCTGCTGAAGAGCGTGTTCGGGAAGTAGGGCGCAGTCCGCCGGTCGGTCCGGCGCCGTGGAAGCCCGGCGGCCGGGCGGTCCTTCAGGCGCCGTCCTGTGGCCGCAGCGACTCCAGGTACAGGGCCTCGACCTTCTCCCGCGCCCAGGGCGTGCGCCTCAGGAACTTCAGGCTGGACGCGATGCTCGGGTCGTGCGTGAAGCAGCGGATGGGAACGCGCTCGGCCAGGCCGGTCCAGCCGTGGCGCTCGACCAGCCGTTCGAGCAGGACTGCGAGGGTGACTCCGTGCAGCGGATTGCGCGGCTGCGAGGGCGGGGCGGGCAGGTCCGTCATTCCCGGATTCTAAGGCGCGCGGCAGCCATCGCCCGGGTCTGAGACAATCCGGGATGACCGAATCCCAGACCCCCGTCGCCGCAGGCCCCGAGTTCTCCGGCCTGCCCCTCGCTCCCGCCGTCCTGGCCAACCTCCAGCGCCTCGGCTACGAGCGCATGACGCCCATCCAGGCAGCCAGCCTGCCGCCGGCGCTGCTGGGCAAGGACATCATCGCACAGGCCAAGACCGGCAGCGGCAAGACCGCGGCCTTCGCGCTGCCGCTGCTCGCCAAGCTCGACCCCCGCAGTTTCGCGGTGCAGGCGCTGGTGCTGTGCCCCACGCGCGAGCTCGCCGAGCAGGTGGCCCAGGAGATCCGCCGCCTGGCGCGCGCGGAGGACAACGTCAAGGTGCTCACGCTGTGCGGCGGCACCACGCTGCGCCCGCAGGCGGCCAGCCTCGCCCACGGCGCGCACGTGGTCGTGGGCACGCCGGGCCGCATCCTCGACCACCTGTCCCGCGAGACGCTGGCGCTGGACGGGCTGAACACCCTGGTGCTGGACGAGGCCGACCGCATGCTGGACATGGGCTTCATGCCGGACATCCAGCGCATCATCAACCTGCTGCCCAAGAAGCGCCAGAACCTGATGTTCTCGGCCACCTTCTCGGGCGACATCCGCAAGCTCGCCGAGAGCTTCCTGAAGGATCCCGTGTCCGTCGAGGTCGCCAGGCGCAACGCCACGGCCGAGAACGTCGAGCAGAAGGTCTACAAGGTCGACAGCACCGACGCCAAGCGCGCAGCGGTGGCCAAGCTGGTGCGCGACAACGGGCTCTCCCAGGTCATCGTCTTCAGCAACACCAAGATCGGCGCCGGGCGGCTGGCCCGCCAGCTGGTGCAGGACGGCCTGAACGCAGCCGCCATCCACGGCGACAAGAGCCAGCAGGAACGCCTTGCCACGCTGGAGGCCTTCAAGCGCGGCGAGATCGTGGTGCTGGTGGCCACCGACGTCGCCGCCCGCGGTCTGGACATCGCCGAGCTGCCCGCGGTCATCAACTACGACCTGCCGTACTCGCCGGAAGACTACGTGCATCGCATCGGCCGCACCGGCCGCGCCGGCGCGAGCGGCATCGCGCTGTCGCTGATGACGGCTGCCGAGGAACGCTACCTCGTCGAGATCGAGAAGCTGATCAAGCGCCAGATCCCGGTCGAGTCGCTGGCCGTGGTGACTCCGCCCCGCGAACGCGGCGCCCGGCC
>JBKHVS010000264.1:0-2291 GCA_046569945.1 Gammaproteobacteria bacterium
GCGAGGCCTCCACGTACAGGTAGCGCTCGCGCAGGTCGCGCTCGTCGTAGAGGCGATAGGGCAGGGCGAGCGCGTCGGGGTCCGGGGTGGCGCCGGCGATGATCTTCGGGGGCGTGCCTTCGCCGGCGAGCAGCTGCCGGCACAGCGCGGCGAACGCCAGCTCGCCCGGCCCGGTGATCACGTGGTCGGCCTCGCGGCAGATGCGCTGCGCGTCGGCCTCGTGGCTCACTTCGGGGCCGCCGACCACGATCTTCAGCGAGGGGTCGATCGCGCGCAGCATCGCGGCCAGCCGCGCGGTTTCGTCCACGTTCCAGATGTAGACCCCGAAGCCCACCACGCGCGGCCTGCGCGCCAGGATCCTCTGCGCCATGGCCTCGGTGCGCGCGCCGGTCACGAACTCCAGGATCTCGCTGCGCGGTTCGAGCTCGCCCAGGTTCGCCTTCAGCCAGCGCAGTGCCAGCGAGGCGTGGCTGTAGCGCGCGTTCAGCGTCACGAGCAGGATGTCGGCCATCGCGCTATTCTCGCACCGAGGAGGAATCGTCACGTGACATCGACAGCGAACATTGGTTCCGCGCAGGGCGCCGGCGCGGCCGCGGGCGCCACGCAAACAGGGGCGCACGGCGACCCGGCCTCGCCCACCGCGGTGAGGGTCAAGGCCATCGAGTCGCTGCTGGTCGCCAAGGGCTACGTTGACCCGGCCGCGATCGACGCGCTGCTCGATACCTACGAAAACCGTATCGGGCCGCGCAACGGCGCGCGGGTCGTGGCGCGCGCCTGGACCGACCCGGAGTTCGACCGCTGGCTCGACCGCGACGCCACCGCCGCGATCGCGTCCATGGGCTACACCGGCCGGCAGGGCGAGCACATGGTGGTGGTGCGCAACACGCCCGCCGTGCACAACCTGGTGGTCTGCACGCTGTGCTCCTGCTATCCGTGGCCGGTGCTGGGCCTGCCGCCGGTCTGGTACAAGTCCGCGCCCTATCGCTCCAAGGCGGTGGCCGATCCGCGCGGCGTGCTGGCCGACTTCGGCGTGGAACTGCCGGCCGGGGTCGAGGTGCGCGTCTGGGACTCCACCGCCGAGATCCGCTACCTGGTGATCCCGATGCGCCCGGCCGGCACCGAAGGCTGGAGCGCCGACGCGCTGGCCGAGCTGGTGACCCGCGATGCGATGATCGGCACCGCGCTGGTCCGGCTGCCCGGCGGCGAGGCGACGATCCCGGCCGCGAAGCCTGCCGAGAATGCGGGCGCCGCGAAACAGGAGAACGCACGATGAACGGCGCGCAAGACCTCGGCGGCCAGCACGGCTTCGGCCCGGTGATGCCCGAGCCGAACGAACCGCTCTTTCACGACGAGTGGGAGCGCCGCGCGATGGCGCTCACCATCCTGATGGGGCCGATCGGCGGCTGGAACATCGACCAGTCACGCGCCGCGCGCGAATCGCTGCCGCCGGTGCAGTACCTGTCGAGCAGCTACTACGAGATCTGGCTCGCGGGCCTGGAGAAGCTGATGGCCGAGCGCGGCCTCCTGAGCGCCGAGGAGATCGCCGCCGGCAAGCCGCTCGCGCCCCGCGCATCGATTCCGCCGGCGCTCACCGCCGACAAGGTCGGGCCGATGCTCGCCCGCGGCGGGCCGACCGAGCGCGAGGCGAAGCAGCCGGCGCGTTTCAAGGCGGGCGACGCGGTGCGCACGCACGCGATGAACCCGATCGGCCACACCCGCCTGCCGCGCTACGCCCGCGGCAAGCGCGGCACCATCGCCATGGTCCATGGCGTGCACGTGTTCCCCGATTCCAGCGGCAACGGCTGGGGCGAGAACCCGCAGTGGCTGTACTCGGTGCGCTTCGACGCCCACGAGCTCTGGGGCCGCGACACCACCGCGTCGGCGGTGCATGTGGACTGCTGGGAGCCCTACCTGGAGCCGGCGTGAGCCATCGTCCCATCCGCTCGATCGCCGACGCGGTCGCCGCCTGCGGCCTGCCCGAGAGCACCGGCGCGGCCTTCGCCGAGCCCTGGCAGGCCCAGCTCTTCGCGATCACGCTGGCCATGCACGAGGCCGGTCACTTCTCGTGGCCCGAGTGGGTGGGCTACCTGTCGCAGGCGATTCGCGAGGCGCAGGCCGAAGGCGACCCCGACCTCGGCGACACCTACTGGCTGCACTGGCTCGCCGCGCTGGAACGGCTTCTGCACGAGAAGGAACTGGCGGGCCCGTTGCAGCTCGCTTCGCACCGCGAGGCGATCCGCGCCTACGCGCGCGTGGCGCCGTCGGCGAGCCTGCTGAAGGCGGACTGAGGG
>JBKHVS010000265.1:0-2232 GCA_046569945.1 Gammaproteobacteria bacterium
ATGCCCAGCTGGCGGCCATGCTCGTCGACCACCCGGAAGTTCATGAACAGGTGCGCGGGCAACATGTCCAGCTTGAAGTCCGCGCGCCTGACGTCGAGGCTGGTCTCGTCGCGCACGATTTTCAGCACGGCGTCGGTGAGCGAGCCGCGTGCCCACGCCTGCGGCGCCGTGAGCTTGCCGGCCAGCCGGGTGGCCGACTCCGGCAGCGGCACCAGGCGCGAGCGCGGGCGCTGCGGCAGGCTCTTGAGCAGCGCCTGGATCTTGTCCTTCAGCATGCCCGGCACCAGCCATTCGGCGCGGTCCTCGCTGATCTGGTTCAGCACGAACAGGGGCACCGTCACGGTGAGGCCGTCGCGCGGATCGCCCGGCTCGTGCAGGTAGGTGGCCGTGCAGTCGACGCCGCCCAGGCGCAC
The DNA here is from genome assembly GCA_046569945.1 of Gammaproteobacteria bacterium. GTDB lineage: Bacteria > Pseudomonadota > Gammaproteobacteria > Burkholderiales > Burkholderiaceae_E > Quisquiliibacterium. The sequence goes on from JBKHVS010000265.1 coordinate 414, forward strand.
GGTGCGCGGGAAGGACTCCGTGGTGATGCCGGCGGCCTCGTGCCGCATCAGTTCGTCGCGGGTGAGCTTCAGCAGCCCCGGGTCGACGCGGCTGGCCTCCCGGTACCAGCGCTCGAAGGTCGTGCCGTTGAACACGTCGCGCGGGATCAGCTTGTCGTAGAAGGCGTAGATCAGCTCTTCGTCCACCAACACGTCCTGGCGGCGCGACTTGTGTTCCAGCTCCTCCACCTGCTTCACCAGCTTCTGGTTGGCGGCCAGGAACGGGAGGCTGGTCTCCCACTGGCCGGCGACCAGCCCCTCGCGGATGAAGATCTCGCGCGCGCCTTGCACGTCGACGCGCGCGAACGGCACCCGGCGACCGCTGTAGATCACCAGCCCGTACAGCGTCGCGCGCTCGAGCGCGATGACTTCGGCGGCCTTCTTCTCCCAGTGCGGATCGAGCAACTGCTTCTTCAGCAGGTGGCCGGCGACCTCCTCGATCCAGCCGGGCTCGATGGTCGCGATGCCGCGGCCGAACAGCCGCGTGGTCTCCACCAGCTCGGCGCACACGACCCAGCGGCCGGGCCGGCGTTTCAGGTGGGCGCCCGGATGCCGGTGGAACTTGATGCCGCGCGCGCCGAGGTAGACGTCCTCCTCGTCCGGCTTCCAGCCGACGTTCCCCAGCAGGCCCGCAAGCATCGACTTGTGCAGTTGCTCGTAGCTGGCGGGCGGCGTGTTCAGCGGCCACTTGTGCTCGTTCACCACCGTGTGCAACTGGCTGTGGATGTCGCGCCACTCGCGCACCCGGCGCACGTTGATGAAGTTCTGCCGCAGCAGCTGCTCGTACTGGCGGTTGGAGAGCTTGTGCTGCGGACCCTCACCCCCGCCCTCTCCCGCAAGCGGGAGAGGGAGTGTCTTCGCTGGCTGCGGCTTCGATTGGCCCCCTCTCCCTCCGGGAGAGGGCTGGGGTGAGGGTCTCGCGGCCTTCACACGCCCCCGCGACACCTCCAGCCATTCCCACAGCCGCAGGTAACCCGAGAACTCGCTCTTCTCGTCGTCGAACTTGGCATGCTGCTGGTCGGCCTGCGCCTGCAGTTCCATGGGCCGGTCGCGCACGTCCTGCACCGACAGCGCCGAGGCGATGACCAGCACCTCCTCGAGCGCGCCGCGCGCGCGCGCCTCCAGGATCATGCGCCCCACCCGCGGATCGAGCGGCAGCTTCGCCAGCTCCTGGCCGACCGGCGTCAGCTCGTTGGCGTCGTCGACCGCGCCCAGCTCGTTGAGCAGCAGATAGCCGTCGGTGATGGCGCGCCGCGCCGGCGCTTCCAGGAACGGGAAGTCCTCGACCGCCCCCAGGCGCAGCGACTTCATGCGCAGGATCACCCCGGCGAGCGAGGACCGCAGGATCTCGGGGTCGGTGAAGGCCGGCCGCCTGGCGAAGTCCTGCTCGTCGTAGAGGCGAATGCAGATGCCGTTGGCCACCCGGCCGCAGCGGCCGGCGCGCTGGTTGGCGGCGGCCTGGCTGATCGGCTCGACCAGCAGCTGCTCCACCTTGCTGCGAAAACTGTAGCGCTTGACCCGCGCGGTGCCGCTGTCGATCACGTAGCGGACGCCGGGCACCGTGAGCGAGGTCTCGGCGACGTTGGTGGCCAGCACGATGCGCGGGACGCTGTGCGCCTCGAAGATGCGGTCCTGCTCGGGCTGCGACAGGCGCGCGAACAGCGGCACCACCTCGGCCTGCCGGGTGACTGGGCGATGCGCCAAATGCTTGCGCAGGTGGTCTGCCGCCTCGCGGATTTCGCGTTCGCCGGGCAGGAAGACCAAGACGTCGCCGAAGCCG
>JBKHVS010000266.1:0-2164 GCA_046569945.1 Gammaproteobacteria bacterium
CGCTTGCCGCGCCGCGCCGCGCCGCGCCGCGCCGCGCCGGGCGCAGGCCGTGAGCCCGCCCCCTCGGAAAGGCCTCAGCCGATCAGGCGAACAGCCCCTCGAACCCGCCCGCCGGCTCGAACCTCCCGTTCCGATGCCGCAGCCGCATCGGCCCCGGCATCGCCCGCTCCGAGACCGAATGACGCGGATCTCCCGGGTACACCAGCACCCGCTCCCCGTCCTCCTCGAACGACTCCGGCTCGATCAGCGGCGGGAGCCGCACGCGCGCCTCCTCGAGGACTTCGGCTGCGCGGGTGTGCCGGGCCAGGTGCGCCAGGCTCTGGATCTGCGGTGGTGCAAGCAGGATCTCGTGATTCCAGTAGCGCTCCAGCGCGGCGCGCGGACGCAGCCACACCGCCTCCGTCGCTTCGTGGTCGTCGTGCTGCGCGGTGATGCCTTCCGGCACCTCGGCAACGAAGAAGCGGGTGTCGAAGCGCTTGGTCATCACCGCGGCCATGCGCGGCGTGATCCAGCGGGTCCAGGGAACGAGGCCGCTGGTGCGGATGCGAAGCTGCAGCTCGTCGATCATCTGCGCGAACGTGGCGCCCTCGCGGGCCCTTTTGAGCGCGAGCTCGACGCCTTCCTGGCCGACGCCGTGCGCCATCAGGATGCCGCACTCCTCGAAGGTCTCGCGGGCCGCGGCGACGAAGAGCGCCGCGGCCGTGGCCGAGTCCAGGTTGGGCTCGCCGAGCGCCAGGTGCAGGTCGTCGGCAAGGGCGTCGATGCGCTGCGTGACCGCGATCTCGGTGTCGGCCGGGTCCAGCTTGCCGCCGGGGAACACGTAGGCGCCGCCCAGCACGTCGGACTGCGCGTGCCTGCGGATCATCAGCACCTCGAGGCCCTCGTCGGCGTCGCGCAGCAGCACGACGGTGGCGGCGGGCCGCGGCGGGGTGGTGATCTCGTTCTTGTTCAGTTCCATCGAATCTCGCTCCTGTCCGGAGCGGTTCGAAGGGCCCCGGGAATTCCTCAAGGCCGCCCGGGCGGCACGGGTCGATCAGCCGCGGGCGTGGTCGCTGTCGGGGTGTCTGGCCAGAAAGGCCTTGTAGCTGGCGAAGCCGGGCTGGTCGACTGCCAGCTTGTCCAGCGTCACGGTCCAGAGGTGGTCTGCGAAGCCGGGGGTCTTCTCGTCGATCTCGCCGCTGGCGATGCGCTCGCACAGGCGGCGGTTGAGGGCCTCGAGGTCGCCGCTCTCGCCGAGCAGCTTCTCGAGCCGCTCCTTCTCGGCCGCCAGCGACTTCGGCGACAGTGAGAGTTCGCGCCGGATGATGTCGAGCGCATTGGCGGCCACCCGCGCGTGGAAGGCGGTATGGCCGGGAAGCCGCGGCGCGGCCTCCTTGCGCATGAACTCGGCGATGATGTCGAGGAGGGCGTCGACGCTGGGCTGGTTGTGCATCTTGGGATTCCGTTGTCGGCGGCGCGCGTTCAGCGCGGCAGCAGCAGGTTCAGCAGGTCGATCTCGGTCTCGGAGGAGCGGCGGCCGATGGCCGCGCGTTCAACGTTGCGCTCGCCGGCCAGGAAGGCATGGGCCATGCCCTCGCACATGACGCCCCACTTGAGGGTGCCGAGCACCTCCCAGAAGCGGACCTCTTCGGGATTCACGCGCATGCCCCCGGCGGCCTCGTAGGCCTCGAACAGCTGCTCGCGGGTGCCGAATCCGCCCACCGGCATTTCGGTGCGGCCGAAGCGCCAGGAGTTCACGCAGATCCAGCCCAGGTCCTCCATCGGGTCGCCCAGGTGCGCGAGCTCCCAGTCGAGCACACCGCGCAGGCCGTCGGTGCCGATCATCAGGTTGCCGTGCCGGAAGTCGCCATGGACAAGCGCGAGGCGCGGCTTGGGCGCGGGCATGTTCTGCCCGAGCCAGCGGAACGCCAGCTCGAAGACCGGCTTGGGCACGCCGTACCTGCGATGGCGTTCCAGGTAGGCGGCCACTTCGCCGGCAGCCGGCGCGGTGCGCAGCGGCGGCAGCCTGTCGAGGTCGATGCCGTGGATGCGGGCAAGCGCCGCGCCGCACTGGGCGGCGAGCCCGGGCAGCATCGGCGCGAAGGCCGGATCCTTGAGGATCTTCGGGGGCAGCGTCTCGCCCTCGAGGCGGGTCATGACGAAGCCGACCCCGATGCCGTCTTCG
>JBKHVS010000267.1:0-2119 GCA_046569945.1 Gammaproteobacteria bacterium
CGCCGAGCTCGACGGCTTCGACCCGAGCGCCGGGCTGGTGCTGCTGGCGGCCACCAACCGGCCCGAGATCCTCGATCCGGCGCTGCTGCGCGCCGGCCGCTTCGACCGCCAGGTGCTGGTCGACCGGCCCGACAAGCGGGGCAGGGTGCAGATCCTGAACGTCCACCTGCGCAAGATCCAGCTCGCTAAGGACGCAGATCCCGAGAAGATCGCCGAGCTCACCCCCGGTTTCTCCGGCGCGGACCTCGCCAACCTCGTCAACGAGGCGGCGCTGCTGGCCACGCGGCGCGGCGGCGAGGCGGTGACGCTGGCCGATTTCACCGGCGCGGTCGAGCGCATCGTCGCCGGCCTCGAGAAGAGGAACCGGCTGCTCAACCCGATGGAGCGGCGCACCGTGGCACACCACGAGATGGGGCATGCGCTGGTGGCGCTGGAGCTGCAGCCGGCCGAGAAGGTGCACAAGGTGTCGATCATCCCGCGCGGGATCGGCGCGCTCGGCTACACCATCCAGCGGCCCACCGAGGACCGCTTCCTGATGACCCGGCGCGAGCTCGAGGACAAGATGGCGGTGCTTCTCGGCGGGCGCGCCGCGGAGTCCATCGTGTTCGGCGAAGTCTCCACTGGCGCCGCCGACGACCTGGCCCGCGTCACCGACATCGCGCGCAGCATGGTGATGCGCTTCGGAATGGACCCGGGCCTGGGCAACGTCGCCTACGAGCACGACCGCGCGCCGATGCTGGGCACCGAGTTCGTCGGTGCCGAGGCGCGCGAGTATTCGGAGGACACCGCCCGGCGGATCGACGGCGCGGTGCGCGAGCTGGTCGCGCAGGCCTTCGAGCGCGCGCGCGGACTGCTGCTGGCGCAGCGCGGACGCCTCGAGACCGGCGCGCGCTGGCTGCTGGAGCGCGAGACGCTGGGTGAGGAGGATCTGCATCGGCTGCGCGAGGAGGTGCCGGGTACGGGAACGGGCACGGGAACGGGCACGGGCACCGGCGCGCCGGCGCAGGACCGGGACTGACGCCTTCGCGCCGGCCCGATCCGGACACACACAAGGCGTACCGGCGCGGGCCGGCCGCCGCAGTGACAACGACAACCAGGAGGAGACAGGATGAAGATCTCGATGGAAGGGCGGCGCGTGGTCGTCGCCGGGGGCAGCCGCGGCATCGGCCTCGCCATTGCGAAGGCTTTCGCCGACGCGGGTGCCAGTGTGTCGATCTGCGCCCGCGGCGAAGCCGGCCTGCGCGCGGCCGAGCGCGAGCTGCAGGGACGCGGCGGCGCCGTGCATGCGGCGGCCTGCGACCTCGCCGACCGGGCTGCGGTGGCGCACTACGTCGGCGAGGCCGCGCGCGCGCTGGGCGGCATCGACGTGCTGGTGAACAACGCCTCCGGATTCGGCCGCACCGACGACGAGGCCGGCTGGGCCGCCAGCATCGACATCGACCTGATGGCCACGGTGCGCGCGTCGCAGGCGGCGCTGCCCCACCTGCAGCGCGGCGCCTCGATCATCCACATCTCGTCGATCTCGGGCCTGCAGCCGAGCGTGCGCACGCCGCCGTATGGAGCCATCAAGGCCGCGCTGATCCAGTACACGACCACCCAGGCGCTGGCGCTCGCGCCGCGAGGCGTGCGCGTGAACTGCATTGCCCCCGGCTCGATCGAATTCCCCGGCGGGGTCTGGGACGATGCGCGCAAGAACAACCCGGCGCTCTACCAGGGCATCGTCCAGTCGATCCCCTCCGGGCGCATGGGCCGCCCCGAGGAGGTGGCGTCGGTGGCGCTGTTCCTGGCGAGCGACATGGCGAGCTGGGTGACCGGGCAGGCCATCGCGGTCGACGGCGGGCAGATGCTGGGCTGAGGGTTCGTGACGGCATTGCGCTCTTCACGGGTGCCGAAGGCGTCGCGGGCATGCGTCCGATGATCCCGGGCAAGCCGCTGTCATGCCTTCCCGGCTCCTGAACTCCCAGGGCGCGAGCCGCGGCTTCCGGGCCGCGCTGCTCGGCTTCGGCCCGGACGGCTCGCCCTGGCGGATCGACGACGGCCTCCTGGCGGTGGGCGAGGGACGCATCCTCGACCTGGGGCAGCATGCCGAGGTCGCGGCGCGCAATCCCGGTCTGCCGGT
>JBKHVS010000268.1:0-2101 GCA_046569945.1 Gammaproteobacteria bacterium
GAGGCCCGGCCGGACGATCCGGTCTTCGCGCACTTCGAACTCGTCCCCGACCACCTGCCTGAGCGGCTGCGCGAGGCGATCCGGCGCTTCCCGCCAGGCACGCTGCAGCTGGAGATCGGCATCCAGACCTGGAACCCCGAGGTGCAGGCGCTGATCAGCCGCCGCCAGGACGACGCGAAGGCGGCGGCGAACCTGGAATGGCTGGCGCGCAACACCCATGCGCACACCCACGTGGACCTGATCGCCGGCCTGCCCGGCGAGGATCTCGAGAGCTTTGGCGCGGGCTTCGACCGCCTGGTGGCGCTCGCGCCGCACGAGATCCAGGTGGGTATCCTCAAGCGGCTGCGAGGCGCGCCGATCGCCCGCCACACCGAGGCCTTCGGACTGGTGTTCAGCCCCGAGCCGCCCTACAACGTGCTGGCCACCGACCGGATCGGCTTTCCCGAGATGCAGCGGATCGCACGCTTCGCGCGCTACTGGGATCTGGTCGGCAATTCGGGACGCTTCCCGCGCACGCTGCCCCTGCTGCTCGGGGATGCGCCGTTCCGCCGCTTCATGGCGCTGGCGGACTGGCTCTATGCGCGCACCGACGCCACCTCCCGGCTGTCCGTCGAACGGCAGTTCGAGCTGGTGCGCGAATGGCTGATCGACCAGGCCGGTGCCGGCCCTGCGGTCGATGAAGCCCTGCTCGCGGATTACACGGGCAGCGGCGCGCGCGGGCGTCCGGCTTTTCTCGCCCGCGGCGCAGTTCGCGCCGAAGCTGGCGCCGCCGCCGCCCCAGCTTCACCCGCCGCACCCGCCGCAACGGCCGCGACGCCGAAGCGGCAGGCCCGCCGCCTCGCCTGAAGCCGAGGAGTTCGCCATGACGCATTCCGCGCCTGTCCCCTTCCTCGACGCGGCCGCCACCGCCGCCGCCCTGCCCTGGGCCGGCCTGGTCGAAGCGCTCGAGGCAATGCTCGAACGCAAGGCCGCCGGCCGCACCGTGTCCCCCGAGCGCCTCGCCGTTCCGCTGCCGGGAGGCATGCTGCTCGCGATGCCGGCCAGCGACGGCGAGTACGCATCGACCAAGCTGGTCACCGTTCATCCGGGCAATCCGGAGCGCGGGCTGCCGACGCTGCTGGGCGAGCTGCTGCTGATGCGCGCCGGCACCGGCGAGCGGCTGCTGATCCTGGACGGGCCCGCGCTCACGGCCAGGCGCACCGCGGCGCTGTCGGTGCTGGCGGCCCGCACGCTGGCGCCGCATGCGCGCGGGCCGCTGCTGCTCGTCGGAGCCGGCATCCAGGGCCGCGCCCACATGGAGGCTTTCGCAGCGGTGCTCGGGGTTCGCGAGGTTTTCATCGCCTCGCGCACCCGGGCGAGCGCAGAGGCGCTCGCGCTGCACGGGCGCGCCCTGGGCATGGACGCGCGCGCGGTGGCGGGCGCAGGCGAAGTCCTCGCGCAGGCCCGCCTGGTGGTGACCGCGACCACGAGCACTTCGCCGGTGATCGGCACAGGCGTCCGGGATGACGCCTTCGTCGCCGCGGTGGGCGCCTACCGGCCCGAGATGTGCGAGCTTCCCGCAGCCCTGCTGCAGCGGGCCAGCGTGTACGTCGATGACCTGGCAGGCGCGCGCCACGAGGCCGGCGACCTCCTCCAGGCCAGGATGGACTGGGGCCGGGTCACGGCGCTCGAGGAGGTCGTTGCGGGCGCCGCCGCGCCCCCGGCGCACGGCCCGGTCGTCTTCAAGAGCGTGGGCCAGGCGCTGTGGGATCTCGCCGCCGCGCGGCTGGCCCTCGAGGCGCTGCGATGACGCGGACCGCTGCCGCAGCTTCGCACCTCGCGACGGACAGCGTCCGGGAGCCCGGCCAGTGAGAGCGCCGGCCGACGCAGACGTGATCGTGCTGGGCGCAGGAATCGTCGGCACGGCCTGCGCTTGGCGGCTCGCCGAGCGCGGGCTGCGGGTGCAGGTGCTCGAGCGGGAGGCGGCGCCGGCCGCCGGCTCCACCGGGCGCAGCGCGGCTGGCGTGCGCCACCAGTTCTCGGAGGAAGCCAACGTCCTGCTCTCGATGGCGAGCATCGCCGAGTACCGGGCGATGCCGGAATCCGGCTACCGTCCGTCCGG
>JBKHVS010000269.1:0-1960 GCA_046569945.1 Gammaproteobacteria bacterium
ACCGCCCAGGACTTGCAGCCGTCGAGGAAGTAGGGGCGGCCGCTGGCGTTGGCCGGCACTTCGTCCAGGTTCTCAGTCCCGGTCTCCTTCTCCTTCCAGCCGCCCATGGTCTGGAAGGCCACGGTGGCCATCGGGAACAGCAGCTCGCGGACGTGGGTGCAGCCGCGGGTGCCGCCGACGCACTCGTTCACCGCGCGTCGCCAGCCCAGGCCGACCTGCTTGCCGATCAGCCCCTGGTACGCGGGCGCCGCGGTCAGGCAGGTGGTGTAGGGCGTGGCCGGCATGTCCACCTCGATGCCCCGGACCACCATCCGGTCGTCCAGGGTGAGGCGGACCGCCATGTGGTGGACCGGATCGCCGGGATTGCGCAGGCCGCGGTCGGGCTCCTCGTAGGCGTAGGTCTTGGTGTCGAGGATGCGGGCTTCGATGTCCCAGAGGCCGTCGTCGCGGCGATAGCCTTCGCAGACGATGCTCCGGGTGTGCAGGTGGCGGCGCGCGGCCGGGGCGGACAGGCTCATGGGGATGCTCGGATGCTGTGCGCGGGCCGGCGGGCCCGCCCGGGTTCGTCGAAGGCGTGGGCCCGTCTTGGCGGCGTCGGGCCGCCGGCGGGGCAGCGCCGGGAGTGCGACGAGTCTAGCCTGTCGTGCGCCGCAGGCACCCGTGGGACGGGCGCCGGCGTTCCGGGGATTGCGGATCAGCGCACGGGATCAGCGCACGAAGTGCGGCACCTGGTCGCCCCAGCCCTGCAGCGGGCCCAGCGGATTGCGCACCCGTTCCTGCTCGCGGATCCGCGGCTGGCCGCCGTAGAGGGTGAACACCACCGTGTCGTTGACGAGGATGACCAGCGCGTTGAAGCTCCAGCCGGTGATGTCCGTCTCGCGGCGGAAGTTCAGCGAATCGAGCCAGAAGTTGCCCACCCGCTCCTTGCGCACCCGGCGGATCTGCAGCGAATACGCGACGCAGTCCTTGCCCGCGAGCAGGCAGTCGCGGATGCCGCGGTCGTAGTCCTCGGGGCGCAGCGCCGAGCCGGCGGCGAAGCGCTGCAGGATCTCGGAGTAGCTCAGGATGGTGATCGCGGCATTCCTGCCGGGATCGAGGCCCATCGCGGAGAGATCTTCTCTCGTGCTCTGGTAGGGCACGATGCTCTCGATGGCGCGCTGCGCCTCCTCGTAGCTCTGCCACTCGACGTCGGTGCGGGTGGCGGCATCGGGCAGCAGGGACTGGCAGCCGGCGGTCAGGCCGACTAGGACGGCGAGGGCTGCCGCGGCGGCGCAGGCGCGAAGGCGGGGGATCGGGTTGGTCATGTCCATCGGAGGATTATGCGGCCGGCAGCGAGGGGCACGGGTGGCCGGCAGTCGGCAGAAAAGGCCACGGGGGGAAGTCGGCGGTCGGCAGGCAAGGCCAGGTGGGCTGCGGTCGGCGTCCGCGAGGCAGGGTTTCCATCAAGGCCGTAAAAGGGGACAATACCGGATTCTGGCGGAATCCTGGCAAGACTCCGCCTGTCCGAACACCCCTGCCGGCGTCCTGTCGGCCAACGAGCAGATTTGACTACAGAAATCAAAGCCTTCGCTGACTTCGGGCTCGCAGAGCCCATCCTGCGCGCAGTCACGGAGATGGGCTATACCGAGCCCACCCCGATCCAGGCACAGGCCATCCCCCTCGTGCTGCAGGGCCGCGACGTCATGGGCGCAGCCCAGACCGGCACCGGCAAGACCGCCGGTTTCGCGCTGCCCATCCTGCAGCTGCTGCTGCCCAAGGCCAGCTCGAGCGCCTCGCCGCTGCGCCACCCGGTGCGTGCGCTGATCATCGCGCCCACGCGCGAGCTCGCCGACCAGATCCACGTCAACGTGGCCGCGTACGCCAAACATTCGCAGCTGCGCTCCGCAGTCGTGTTCGGCGGGGTGGACATCAAGCCGCAGATCGCCGCGGTGCGCCAGGGCGTCGAGGTCCTCGTGGCCAC
>JBKHVS010000270.1:0-1948 GCA_046569945.1 Gammaproteobacteria bacterium
ACCGGGATGGTGTCGACGACCTTCATCGTCGTCATGTCGATGCGCGAGATCGTGTTCTCCACCCGGTTGGACACGAACACGTGCCGGCGGTCGCCCTGGCCGCGGAAATTGTGCGCGCCGCGGCCGGTGCGGATGCATTCGATCAGCTTCTGCGCGCGCCAGTCGATGACCGCAACGCAGTCCTCGCCCATGATCCCGACCATCAGGTGGCGGTCGTCCGGCGTGACGATGATCCCCGCCGGCAGCTTGCCGACGCGCATCTGCCACGCGACCTGCTGGCGCCCGAGGTCGATCGCCGCGATGCTCTCGCTCTCCTGCAGGGTCACGAACGCGAAGCGGCTGTCGGCCGAGAACCAGACGTGACTGGGCGCTTTGGGCAGCGGCAGTCGCGCCGCGACGCTCAGGGCCTTGCCGTCGTAGCGGTAGATGTCCACACGGTCGAGGCGCAGCGCGTTCACCACGAACCACTTGTTGTCCGGCGAGAACCCGATCTGATAGGGGTCCTCGATGCCACGCTGGCGTGACTGCACCTGCCCGGTGAGCGGATCGAGCAGGTGGAGGTCGTCGCTCATGGCGTTGGCGACGATCAGCGACCTGCCGTCGGGCGTGGGATAGAGATGATGGGGCTCCTTGCCCACGTCGACACGCCCCACCTCGGCGAAGGTCTTCTGGTCGATCAGAGAAACGCTGGCGTCACGCGAGTTCAGCACGACCGCGATCTGGGCGAAAACCGGCGCACAGGCCAGGACGCAGGCCAGGGCGAGCAGGCGGCGGCCGGCCCGGCGCGCGGCGCCGGCGCATCCTGCCAGCGGAGCGCGGCGGCAGCGGCGGGAACTCGCGTCGGCGCAGGCGGGCGCGGCGGGCGGGAGGGCGGACATGCTCTGGACTCCGGTCGGGCTGCGCGGACGATCGAGGATGTTACGCGAACCGCGCCGGCCCGCAGCACCGGCGTTGCGCGGAGGCCATCGACGCCGCAGGCGTCCCGGGTCCGGAACCGGTCACACCTGCGCGACGATCGCCTCCCAGGCCTTGTGCAGCCGCTTCACCGACACCGGCATCGGCGTGCGCAGTTCCTGCGCGAACAGCGACACCCGCAGTTCCTCGAGAAGCCAGCGGAACTCCTCCAGCCGCGGGTCCGCCTGGCCCCGTCGCTGCGCGAGCATCCGCCGGTGGTTCGACACCAGCGGCGCCAGCTCGGCGAGCTTCTGCGCGTCGCGGGGCGGATCGGCGCGCAGCTTGTCGAGCCGCAGCGAGATCGCCTTCAGGTAGCGCGGCAGGTGCGCGAGCCGGTCCGCGGGCGTCGCGGTGATGAATCGCCTGGGCATCAGCGCTGCAAGCTGCTGCTCGACGTCGGCTGCGGCCTGTGCGAAACCCTTGGCCTGCGCGAGCTTCCGCACTGCCGCCTGGTGCTCCTGCAGGATCGACAGCACCAGGCGGGCAAGCTCCTGGCCGATCAGGTTCAGGCGCGGGCGCGCCTCGGCTACACGCGCAGCGAACTGCTCCGCATCCGCCGGCAACGGCGCCATCAGGCAGGCGCGCTCGAGCACCGCGGCCACCAGCTCCGCGCGCAGGTCGTCCGAGCCGCCGAAGGACGCATGGAGCAGCGACAGCTTCTGCGCCTCCGGCAGGTTGCGCTCGAAGAAGCGCAGCGGCTCGCGCAGCGCGATCGCGAACAGGCGGCGCAGCCCGGCCCGATGCTCGGCCGCAGCCACCTCCGGCTCGTCGAACACCTGCAGTTCGGCGGCGTCGCCGGTGTCCACCAGGGCCGGATAGCCGATCAGGCGCTCGCGGCCGCGCGACAGCTCCATGAGCTCCGGCAGCGCGCCGAAGGTCCAGGCGGTGAAGCGCTCGCCTGCCTGCCGGGCAAGCCCGGCCCCCGCATCCGCAGCGGCGCCCGCCGGGACCGCCTGCGCACCTGGTTGCGCCCGCCCCCTCCCCCGCGCCTGCC
>JBKHVS010000271.1:0-1926 GCA_046569945.1 Gammaproteobacteria bacterium
GGCGATGTTGGCAGTGAAGTTGGAGATCAGGAACTCCGGCCCGAGCAGGGTGCGCACCAGATCGAGCGCGACCGGCCTGCGGATCAGGTCGCGAAAGACCGGATCGATGTCGAGCAGCTCGAACACCCGCACGTTCGATGGATTGGGATCCAGGCGCGCCATGTAGGTGTCGCGCCCGCGGCTGCGGAATTCGTCGGCCGCAGCCCAGAGCCGCTCCAGCACTGCGGCCGTCTCCTCCGGGCGCAGCACGTCGGGCAGCACGCACCAGCCTTCGGCGCGCAGATGCGCCCTGGCCTGCTCGAGCCCATCGCCGGCCTGCAGGCTGTCGATCGTCGCTTCCATGCCGTCTCCTGCTCCCAAGGGACGATCCGTCCGCCGCGGACCGCATTCTTCTCGTCACATGAGACAGCGATCCGCTTGCGGCGTCGATCCGGTCGATCACGGATTGGAACTCCTGCTGGCGGCCCGGTCTCCAGAAGGTCCGCACAATGGAGCACCCCGTGCCGCGCCCTGCAGCCGGCGCCGGACATATCGCCCAGGAGCCCCAATGACCCCCAGCTTCATCCAGGTCCCCGCCAACGGCATCAAGCTGCGCGCGGCCGTCGCCGGCAGCGGTCCGCTGGTCCTGATGGTCCACGGCTTTCCCGAGGGCTGGTACAGCTGGCGCCACCAGATCGGCCCGGTCGCCGAAGCCGGCTTCACCGCCTGCGCGATCGACGTGCGCGGTTACGGCGGCTCGGACAGGCCGCCCGAAGTGGCCGATTACAGCCTGGAGAAGATCACTGCCGACCTGGCCGGCGTGATCGAAGCGCTGTCGCCCGACGGCACAGCGGTGCTGGTGGGCCACGACTGGGGCGCCCCCATCGTCTGGAACACCGCGCTGACGCGCCCCGACCGGGTGCGCGCCGTTGCCGGCCTCTCGGTGCCCTGGACCGGAATCGCCACCGTGAACTTCCTGGAAGCGGTGCGCGCAGCCTTCACCGCGAAGGGCCGCTTCTTCTACCAGGTCTATTTCCAGGACGAGGGCGTGGCCGAGGCCGAGCTGGAAGCGGACGTGCGCGCATCGCTGCGCAAGTTCTACTACGCGATCAGCGGCGACGCTCCCGACGGCACCTGGCCGAAGAACAAGCCGCACGGCGCGAAGCTGCTCGACGGCCTGCCCGACCCCGATCCCTTCCCGGCCTGGCTGACGAAGGCCGACGAGGACCACTTCGTCGCCGAGTTCCAGGCCTCGGGCTTTCGCGGCCCGCTCAACCGCTACCGCAACCACGCGCGCGACTTCGCCTGGCAGCAGCAATTCCGAGACCGGAAGATCGAGCAGCCCTCGCTCTTCATCGGCGGCGACCGCGACCTGGCGGTGCGCATGCTGCCCGGGGTGGACCCGGTGGCGCTGATGGCGCCGCACCTGCCGGGGCTGCGCGGCGCGCACGTGCTGCCCGGCATCGGCCATTGGACGCAGCAGGAGGCGCCGGAAGCGGTGAACCGGCTGCTGCTGGAATGGCTGCGGGGAGTCACCCAATGACCATCGCCCAACTCGACGCCCTCGTCTCGCTGCTGCGCTCGCGCCCCGCTCCGGCAGGCCTGAGCATCGCGCAGATGCGCGAGCGCTACCTGAAGCTCGCCGAGGCCCTCGGCGGCGCACCCGATGCCCGCTGCGAGCAGGTGGACGCCGGCGGCGTGCCTGCCGAGTGGGTGTCGGCGCCGGGCGCGGACGACTCCCGCGCAGTGCTGATGCTGCACGGCGGCGGCTATGCGATCGGCTCGGTGGGCACTCATCGGCGGCTTGCCTATGACGTCTCGGCCGCGAGCGGCGCGCGCGTGCTGCTGATCGACTACCGGCTCGCTCCGGAGCATCCGTTCCCCGCTGCGCTGGACGACGCCACCGACGCGTGGCGCTGGATGCTGGCGCAGGGCCTGCGGGCCTCG
>JBKHVS010000272.1:0-1883 GCA_046569945.1 Gammaproteobacteria bacterium
CACCCGGCTCTTCAGGCTGCCGGGCGAAGAGGGCTGCATCATCGACTCGCCGGGCTTCCAGAACTTCGGCCTGGACCACCTGTCGGATTCGCAGCGGGTGCATGCGATGCCGGAGTTCAGGCCGCTGCTGGGCCGGTGCCGCTTCCACAACTGCAGCCATGGCGACGAGCCCGGCTGCGCGATCCGCGCTGCAGTCGAGGCCGGAGAGATCGACGCCATCCGCTATCGGCTTTTCCTGCGCGTCGCCGCCGAGAGCCGCGCACAGGCCCGCCGGCTGCCCGGCAGGGGCTGAGCGGGGGGAGGAGACTTCGCACCGCCGGGCCGAGCCGGGGGAGGAGATTTCGCACCGCCGGGCCGAGCGCCTTGAGAGGGATCAGCGCCGCCGGGCTCAGCGCCCGAGCCAGCTCGCCAGCGTGAGCATCGCGAACAGCGCGATCCAGAGGACCACCGAGCGCCAGACCATGCCGACCGCGCTGCGCAGCCCGTCGCTGCCCGGTTCGGCGCCCTGGGGCTCGAAGCCCTGTTCGCCCTCCGAAGCCCAACGTGCCTCTTGCGCCGGATCGGCCAGGCGCAGGCCGAGCGCGCCGCCGCCGGCGGCCAGCAGGAGCGCCCGGCCGTCGTCCGCGCTGCCTGCGGCGACAGCACCGCGCCATGCGTAGACCGCGTCCTCGAAGTTGCCGACGATCGCGAACCCGGTGGCCGAGAAGCGCAGCGGCAGCCAGTCGATGACGCGGAAGGCGCCCTGCGCGAACTCCCCGTAGCGCTCGCCGGGACGATGCCACCTGCGCGCGAGCAGCTCGGCGAGGCGGAACAGCACCGGGCCGATCGCACCGGGCAGAACGATGTACCAGAACAGCGGACCGAACACGTGCCGGTGCGCCGCGACCAGCGCGTTGGCGATCGCCAGCCGGCAGATCTCGGAGACCGGCGCATCGCCGACCTCGAAGCCGGGATCCTCGCGGCGCAGCCAGGCCTGCAGCGTTGCCCGGGCACCCGGAATGTCGCCGGCCGCCAGCGCCAGCTGGATCTCGCTGAACGGATGGCTGAACTGGCGGAAGCCGACGGTCAGGTAGAGCACCGCGACGTGGAGGCAGAAAAGCGCGAGCGGATGCACCCCGCCGAGCAGGCGCTCGACCCCCCAGAGCACTGCGAGCGCGCCCCCGACGAGCAACAGCCAGCCGGCGGCGCCATGACGCCGCTCGCCGGCGTTGGTGCCGCCCATCACGGAATCCGCGAGCCAGACGAAGCCGCGGTGCACGGCGTTGCCCGCCGGCAGCGGTCGGCCCTGTTCGATCAGGAGGGCGAAGATGAGCGCGACGAAGCCCACGGTGCGTCCCCCGTCAGGCGCTCAGCAGGCGATAGAGGTTGCGAAGCATCGCGGCAGTGGCCCCCCAGATGAAGAATTCGCGCTCCCGACGGGGATCATGCCACGGCATCGCGTAGAAGGTCCGGTCGACCACTCCTTGCAGGACGATGCGGCGCTGTTCGTGATGGCGGGGATCCATCAGGTAGCCGATCGGCACCTCGAAGGCCTCGGCCACCTCGAAGCTGTCGAGCTGCAGCTCGAAGCCCGGCTCGACGATGCCGACGACCGGCGTCACCTGGTAGCCGGAGCCGGTCAGGTAGTCGGGCAGGCGGGCGACGATCTCCACTCGCTCGCTCGGCAGGCCGACCTCCTCGCGGGCCTCGCGCAGCGCGGTCTCGACCGCGTCGCAGTCGCCGGGGTCGCAGCCGCCGCCGGGGAAGGCCACCTGCCCCGCGTGGCCGCGCAGGTGCGCGGAGCGCACGGTGAGGAGGATGGTTGCGCCGCCGGGGTGCGCGACGATGGGCACCAGCACCGCGGCCGGCCGCGGCACTGCCGGAGGCCGCCACGGCGGATCTCC
>JBKHVS010000273.1:0-1737 GCA_046569945.1 Gammaproteobacteria bacterium
CCGGGTGCTGCCGGCGAGTCGGCCGAGGCGCGCGCAGCGTCCGCGGCACCGGCAGCATCCGCTGCGCGAGGCCCGCCCGCCGCGTCGGCCACAGCGCGCGCCACCGGGCCTGGCGCCGCCACGGCGAGCGCCGGTTCAGCCCCCGAGGCCGCCGGCCCGCTCGCAGGCCTGACGGTGGTCGACTTCGCGATGGGCTGGGCCGGCCCGCTGGCCACCCGCCTGCTGGCCGACCTGGGCGCGGACGTGCTCAAGATCGAGGCCGGCCGCTACCCGGACTGGTGGCGCGGCGTGAACTGGACCCCCGAGTACATCGAGGCGCGCTCCTACGAGGACGCCAAGCCCTTCTGCGCGATGAACCGCGGCAAGCGCGGCATCAGCGTCGACCTCACCACCGATGTCGGCCGCGCGCTGGCGCTGGAACTGATCGCGGGCGCCGACGCGGTGGTCGAGAACCAGGCCGCCGGGGTCATGGGCAAGCTCGGGCTTGGCCACGAGACCCTGCTCGCGCACAACCCGGGTCTGGTGATGGTGTCGATGTCCGCGTTCGGAACCGGCAATCCCTGGTCGGACACCCGCGCCTATGGATCGACGCTGGAGCAGGGGGCCGGCGTGCCGAGCTTCGCGGGCTTCCCGGGCACCCAGCCGACGATGTACCACCTTGCCTACGGCGATCCGGTCGGCGGGCTGTTCGGCTGCGCCGCGGCGCTCACCGCGCTGCACGAGCGGCGCCGCAGCGGGCAGGGCCAGTACGTGAACCTGAGCATGGTCGAGGCGATGCTGCAGTTCGCCACGCCAGCGCTGCTCGAGCGTCAGCTCACCGGCGCCGAGCCGCCGCGTCGAGGCAACCGCCACGCGGCGATGGCGCCGCACGGCTTCTATCCAGCCGCCGGCGAAGACCAGTGGATCGCGGTCTCGGCGCCCGACCACGAGTCCTTCGCGCGGCTCGCCCGCGCGATCGGCCGCCCGGCGTGGGCGCAGGACCCCGCGCTTGCGACCCTCGAGGGCCGCGCCGCCCGCCACGACGAGATCGACGCCGCGATCGCGGCCTGGTCGAGCACTCGCGACCGCGACGAGGCGGCGCAGCTGCTGCAGGAGGCCGGCGTCGCGGCCGCGCCGCTGCACCACGCCCAGGAGCTGTTCGCGAACGCTCACCTGGAGGCGAACGGCTTCTACATCGACCTGGTCCGCGAGTTCTCAGGGCCGCAGCGCCAGGGAGGGATCGCCATCGTCCAGGACGGCCGGCGCCTGGGGGCGCGCCAGCCGGCGCCGCTGCTCGGCGAGCACAGCCGCGAGGTGCTGCTCGCGCGCGCCGGAGTGGACCCGGTGCGCTACGAGCGGCTGGTCCGCGAGGACGTGATCACCTTCGCCCCGAAGGGGCTGCGCAGCGCGATGCCGCCGGCCTCGGAGGGCGCCGCCCAGCGCCGCATCGCCTGAGGCAGCGGCGCCCCGGGGCAGCGGAGCTTCGGGGCGCCCGTCCCAGGCCGCGCGAGTCTCAGTGGGTCCCGCCGTCCACGCGCATCACCGAGCCGGTGGTGAACGAGGACGCGGCGCTCGCCAGGTAGAGCGCCGCGCCGACGATCTCGTGCGCCTCGCCGCCGCGCTGCAGCGCGATCGCGGTGCGGGCCCGCTCCTTGAAGGCCTCCATGTCCCAGGCCTTCGCGATGTCGGTCAGGAAGGGGCCGGCCATGATGCTGTTGACCCGCACCTTGGGGCCCAGCGCGAACGCGAAGGAGCGCG
>JBKHVS010000274.1:0-1686 GCA_046569945.1 Gammaproteobacteria bacterium
TCGGCCTCGCGCCGGAACTGGTGGAGGTGGTTGGGCAGCTGCCCACCTACACCACTGGCAGCCAGTTCATCATCACGCCGGTGATCGGCCTGGTGGACCCGCGACACCGGCTGACGCTGAACGCCTTCGAGGTCGCGGACGCCTTCGAGGTCCCGCTCGAATTCCTCATGAACCCGGCGCACCATCGACGCCATGCCATCGAGGTCGGCGGCGTGCGCCGCGAGTGGATCTCAATGCCGTACCGCGAGGGCGAGATCGAGCGCTTCGTCTGGGGCGCGACGGCGGCGATGCTGCGCAATTTCTACCGCTTCCTGGCCGCCTGAGCGGCCGCGAAGGGGCGCCGTCCGGCTGCCCGTATCATTGGCGAATGAGCTTCTTCGCCATCCTGTTCGCGCTGCTGATCGAACAGGTGCGCCCGCTCGCGCGGCACAACCCGATCCACACGGGCCTGCGGGTGTGGGCGCGCGCGGTCAGCCGCAATTTCGATACCGGCAAGCAGCAGCATGCGGTGGTCGCCTGGACGCTGGCCGTGGTGCTGCCGGCACTGCTGGCGCTGGGCGTTCACTGGGCCCTGACGCTGCTCGCGGGGTGGCCGTTCGCCGTGCTGTGGAGCGTGGCCGTGCTGTACGTGACGCTGGGCTTTCGCCAGTTCAGCCACCACTTCACCGCGATCAGGGATGCGCTCGACGCCGGCGACGAAGGCCAGGCGCGCCAGCTCCTGGCGGAATGGCAGCAGGTCGACGCCAGCGAGCTGCCGCGCAGCGAGATCGTGCGTCACGTCATCGAGTACTCGGTGCTGGCGGCGCACCGCCATGTCTTCGGCGTGCTCGCCTGGTTCTCCGTGCTGGCCGCCTTCGGCCTGGGGCCGGCCGGGCCGGTGCTCTATCGCACCAGCGAGTTCGTCGCGCGCTACTGGCGGCACCGGGCGCAGGTGCAGAGCCAGCCGGCCAGCCCCGCGCTGCAGACGACGGCGGCGCGGGCCTGGGCCGCCATCGACTGGCTGCCGGCGCGCATCACGGCGCTGGCCTTCGCGGTGGTCGGCAGCTTCGAGGACGCGATCGATTGCTGGCGCAACTACGCGCAGCGCTTCCCCAACGACAACGACGGCGTGATCCTCGCCGCCACCTCGGGCGCGGTGAACGTGCGGCTCGGCGGCGAGGCGCTGAAGGCGGCCTACCCCGCCGGCGGTGCGCAGGCATTCCGCACCAGCGGCGTCGAAGGCATGGTCGATACCGAGAGCACTCCGGGGCGCGAGGCCGAAGTCGCGCACCTGCGCAGCATCGTCGGCCTGGTCTGGCGCTCGGTGGTGCTGTGGATGGTGCTGCTGGCACTGCTGACGCTGGCGCGGCTGCTGGGGTAGGCCGGACCCAGCCTGCCGCGTGACTGAGCTACTCGTGCGCAGGCCAGCGGCCGCTTCGTCGAACGCCTGCCGCGGGAAGAACGCGACCTAGAACCGCGGCTGCGACAGCTCGGCGAACAGGTCCTGGTAGATCCGGTAGCGCGACGGCGAGATGCCGCAGTTGCCCGGCGCGCCCACGTTCGGGATCACGCCGCAGCCCGGCTCGTGCAGGTGGGTGCAGTTGTAGAACTTGCAGTCGCCCAGGTGCGCCTTCAGGTCCGGCATGCAGGCGGCGAGCTGCATCGGCTCGATGTGGTGCAAGCCGAATTCCTGGAATCCCGGCGAAT
>JBKHVS010000275.1:0-1632 GCA_046569945.1 Gammaproteobacteria bacterium
CGAGGCCCATCAGCGACAGGGAGGTCACGCTCTTGCCGCAGCCGGATTCGCCGACGAGCCCCACGGAGCGCCCGCGGGGAACGTCGAAGCTGATGCCGTCGACGGCGCGGAACAGACCGCGATCGGTGTCGAACCAGGTGCGCAGGTTGCGCACTTCGAGGAGTTTCTCGGGCGGCGCCGCGGCGCCCCCGGATCGGTCGTCGTTGCTCACAGCGAGAGGTCCAGTCCCTTGTAGATGGTCTGCTGGAACAGCATGTGCGCCCGCGCGTTCTTGATCCTCTTGTTCGCGGTCATGTACATGTTGATGTTCTTGATCGGAAGCATCAGGTGCTCGTTCATCACGCGCTCCTGGACCTTCGCGAAGCCGCGCATCCGGGTCGCGTCGTCGAGCGCGGTCCTGCCCTCCTTCAGGCCGGCATCGGTGATCTCGTCCTTCCAGAACAGCCGGTTCGGCACCGGGATGTTCGCGGAGTCGAAGTAGAAGGTCATCAGCTCGCCCGCCGACATGTAGGGCACCGTGACGGTCCACATGTCGTAGTCCTCGGCGCCCAGGCGACCCACCATCGTGCTCACGTCGACCGCGATGATCTGCCAGTCGATGCCGATCTTGCGGAAGTAGCCCTGCATCGCCTCGGCCATGCGCGGATAGAAGGTCAGGTTGGGGATCACCGCCTTCGGCGCGAGCCGCACGCCATCCTTCATCCGGATGCCGTCCTTGTCGCGCTGGGTCCAGCCGGCCTCGTCGAGCAGCTTGTTCGCCCGCGCCACGTCCTCCCTGACGATGCCCCTGGTGCTCGGCGCGAAGTCACGCGCGTTCGGATGGACGTAGGTGTAGGCCGGCTCGGCCTGGCCCAGCATCACGCCCTGCACCAGTTCCTTGCGGTTGAGCGCCAGGTTCATCGCCTCGCGGACACGCCGGTCCGCCACCAGCGGACGGTCCTTCATGCGGAAGGCGAACATCGTGAACTGGAAGTTCGGATTCGCCTGGCTCACCTGCAGCATCGGCGACTTCTTGGCCTGCTCGATGAACTGCAGCGGGAACTGCGTGGTCAGGTCGAAGGCGCCGCTCAGCATGCCCGCGAGGCGGCTGGAATCCTCCGGGATGATCCTGATGACCATCTTCTCGAACTTCACCGGGCCCGGATTCTTGTACATCGACGGGCCCCACTTGTAGGCCTCGTGCCGCGTCAGCACCGTCTCGGTGCGCGGACGCCAGGACTCGAAGCACCAGGGGCCGGTGCCGTCGAGGCCCTTCAGGCCGTAGTCCTTGCCCCACTTCTCCACGCTCTCCTTGTTGTGGATCGCGTTGTTGTACATGGTGAGCTGCAGCAGCAGGTCGGAATACGGCTCGCTCAGCTCGTACTCGACCGTGTACGGATCCGGCGCCCGGAGCTCCTTGATCTTGCCGGCGCGCCAGGCATAGGGCGCGCGCGTGGCCGGATCCTTCTGCCGGTTGAAGCTGTAGATCACGTCCTGGGCAGTGAACTTCTTGCCGCTGCAGAACTGCACGTCGTCGCGAAGCTTGAAGGTGTAGAGCTTTCCATCCGGGCTCACCGTCCAGGACTTGGCCAGCAGGGGCACGGGAGTCTTGCCGTCCCAGTCCAGCGCCACCAGCGTGTCCTGGATCATGTG
>JBKHVS010000276.1:0-1631 GCA_046569945.1 Gammaproteobacteria bacterium
AATGCGCGAGCCAGTCGACGCCTTCCCCGCCCATCTGGGTCAGTCCGGCCGTGTCGCGATCCATCCACATCGCCATCGCGTGACAGCCGATGCCCGACTGGGCCCGGGATCCGGCGGGCACCACGGTCGAGGTGTTGTGGGGACAGCCGGAGCAGAAGTGCGGCACCCGCTTCCAGCGATCGGCGGGGTGCGGCGTCGGCGGGGACGGAACGAGCCTCGCGGCCAGCGACCGCCGACCGGCAGCAGGCGCGACGGGCGCAGTTCGTCGACCTCGGGCAGCAGCGGCCGGCCGTCGCTCGATGTCTTTCCCAGGATCGCGGGGCGGAAGCCGGGCGGCGCGTCGTAGAGCAGGGCGCGCATCTGCTGCTCGACCACGCTGCCTTTTTCCTCCACGACCAGCACTTCGGCGAGGCCGCGCGCGAAAGCCCACATGCGCGTCGGCTCGATCGGGAAGGCGAGCCCGACCTTGTAGAGCCTCACGCCGGCGCGGGCGAGGTCGTCGAGACCCACGTCGATCCGGCGCAAGGCCTCGAGCAGATCGAGGTGCGCCTTGCCGCAGGTGACGATTCCCAGGCTTGCGTGCGCGGGCGCGCAGATCGTGCGGTCGATCGGGTGCGCGGCGGCGAACTCGCGCACCGCCGCCAGTCGCGCGGCCATCCGCGCCTCGATCGCGAGCCCCGGCCGGTCATCGGCACGGTAGTGCAAGGAGGGCCCCCGGCCGGCGCCGCGGCTCGGGACCTCGGGCGGGAACTCCAGCGCGTCGAGGTTCACGGTGGCCGAACTCTCGACGACCTCGGAGATCGCCGTCATCCCCACCCAGGCGCCCGAGTGGCGCGACAAGGCCCATCCATACAGGCCGAACTCGAGCAGCTCGGCCACGTTCGCGGGGCTGAGCACCGGCATTCGCCACGACATCATGGTGAGCTCGCTCTGGTGTCCCATCGAGGAGGACACGCAGCCGTGATCGTCGCCGGCCACGACCAGCACCCCGCCGTTCGGCGAGGCCCCGCGCGCATGACCATGCTTCAGGGCATCGGCGGCACGGTCGACACCCGGCCCCTTGCCGTACCAGAGCCCGAACGCGGCCCGGCGCGTTCGCGCGGGATCGCTCTCCACCTGCTGGGAGCCCAGCACCGCGGTGGCGGCGAGCTCCTCGTTGATGGCCGGCAGGAAGTGGATGTCCGATCGGGCCAGCGCCTCGGCGGCCGCCGGCGAGATGCCGGTGATGCCGGAGGCGAGCCTCGGTAGCCGCTGACGAAGCCCGCCGTGCCGAGCCCGCGCGCTTCGTCGAGCTCGCGTTGCATCAAGGGCAGACGGACCAGCGCCTGGATGCCGCTCAGGAAGATCGTGCCGGACTTCGCGAACAGGGCGTCCTCCAGGCTGGCACGACGGCGGATCAAGCCAGGCGCTGCGGAAGGGACTTCGGGCGCGTTCATCTCCGGACTCGACAGGCGGCCTGACGCGAACACTGGACCGGAAACATGCTATGCCCGCAGGAGGACAACGATCGTGCGAAGCACGCACAATATCGGCCTGTCGGCGCACGATTCATGTACTGTGCGAGCAAATGGAGAACGGTTCATGCTCGAACTCGATCGCATCGACCTGCAATTGCTCGACGCGCTCCAACG
>JBKHVS010000277.1:0-1446 GCA_046569945.1 Gammaproteobacteria bacterium
AGGGACACCGGCGGGATCGCACCTTCGGGCGCATTGGCGAACAGCGTCTGCTGGCGCTCCTTCTCGACGCGTTCGGACTTGGGCACTGCCACCACCGCCGGCTCGATGCGCAGCGGCGGCGGCGCCTCCTTCTCCACCTTGCGCCGGCGAGTCTGCACCACCGCCTCGCGCTTGACGGCGATCTCGCGACCGACCCGGCGATCCTGCCAGCGCACCCAGGCCTGCTGCATGCCGGCGACGCCCTGCTCCAGCCACAGCCCGATGCGCTCGACCACGGCCAGCCAGGACAGTCCGGTAAACAGCGACAGGCCCGAGGCCATCAGCGCCAGCAGCATCAGCGTGCCGCCGGTGAAGCCGAAGTAGCGCTGGGTCAGCTGGCCGAGCTCCATGCCGAGCAGACCGCCCGGCTCGAGCGGCACCGCCGCACCATGGGAATGGAAACGCAGGAATTCGAGCGCGCTGCTGGTCAGCAGCACGACGAAGAAGCCGATCATCACGAAGATGAAGGAGCGGTGGTCGAGCTCGAGCCGGTTCTTGAGGCGACGGAAGCCCCACAGCAGGCTGTAGCCGAGGAAGACCACCCACCACCACGAGGACAGACCGAAGAGGTAGAGCAGCAGGTCCGCCAGCCAGGCGCCGAAGCGCCCGCCGGGGTTGGCGACGCGGGCCACGTCGGCCGCATGCGACCAGCCGGGATCGGCCTCGTTGTAGCCGACCAGCACGAGGCCGACGTACAGCGACATCACGCCCAGGATCAGCCAGCGTGCTTCCTGCAGCAGGAGCGAGATCTTTTCCGGCAGCGGCTGGGAACGGGAGGACGAGCGAGACAGCATTGCGTTGCGACCAGGCGGCCAGAGTGAAACAACCGCTGGATTATACGGGATCGGCCGCATCGACCGCGGCCGATGTTGCGCCTGCTCACAAAGCCGTCATGCGCCGCAGCCGGTGGCCCGAGCGCAACGCCCGTACGGGGCTCAGACGTCGCCGAGGCGCTCGCGCAGCAGGATACCGTCGGCACGCTCCTCGATCAGCCCCTGCTGGCCGAGGTCCTTCATGACCCGGCTGACCATCTCGCGCGAGGCGCAGATCATCTTGGCGATGTCCTGCTTGGAGATCTTGCGCACCACCACCGCCTCGCCGCCGACATCCTCGGACATCTCGATTAGCAGGCGGGCAACCCGGCCGTAGACGTCCATCAGCGCGAGGCTCTCGATCTTGCGGTCCGCGTTGCGCAGGCGCTCGGCGAGGTTGCACATGATGCGCCACGACACGTCGAAGCTGTCGTGCATGATGCGGCGGAAATCCTGCTTCGAGATCAGCACCAGATCGGCCGGCACCACCGCGATCACCGACGCCGAGCGCGGCCGCTCCTCGAACATCCCCATCTCTCCGAACAGCTCACCCTGGCCGAGGATGGACAGGATCACCTCGCGCCCATCCTCGTCG
>JBKHVS010000278.1:0-1413 GCA_046569945.1 Gammaproteobacteria bacterium
CATCGAGCGTGAACGGGTGACCTTGCTGGTGGGCTTGCCGCTGATGCACCAGGCCATGCTCGATCATCCCTCGCGCCCGGGGCGCGACCTGTCGAGCCTACGCATGTGCGTGTACGCCATGGCGCCAATGGCCGAGACCCTGCTGCGCCGCCTGATCGCCGAGTTCTGCCCGAATTACTCATTGGCCACCGGTCAGACCGAGATGTACCCGCTCACCATGGCCTTCCGGCCGGAAGAGCAGCTTAAACGCTTTGGTTCCTACTGGGGCGTCAGTGCATTGATCAACGACACGGCGGTGATGGACGACGCGGGCCAGCTGCTCGGCCCCGGCGAGGTCGGCGAGATCGTGCACCGCGGTCCGAACGTGATGGAGGGTTACTACAAAAATCCCGAAGCCACCGCCGAGGCACGCGCTTTCGGCTGGCACCACACCGGTGACCTCGGCATGTGGGTCGATGGCCAGATGATGTTCAGGGACCGCAAGAAGGACATGATCAAGACCGGCGGCGAAAACGTGCCGTCCATCAAGGTCGAGGCCACGTTGCTGCGCCACCCGGCGGTGGCCAATGTGGCGGCGGTTGGTTTGCCGCACCCGCGCTGGATCGAGGCGGTCACCGCCTTCGTGGTGCTCAAGCCAGGGGCGCAGGCCGACGAGGCCGAGTTGATCAACCACTGCAAGGAGCATCTCGGTGGCTTTGAGGTGCCCAAGGCGATCCGCATCGTCGATGCCTTGCCGATGACCTCCACCGGCAAGGTGCAGAAGTTCGAGCTGCGCAAGGGGCACCTCGGGCACTACGGGGCAGCCTGAGCGGCCCCGGGCGCGCAGCGCTCAGCGCCCGCGTCGCGCGGCGAGCGACACCAGGTCCCGGTTGAGGATCTTGCCCATCGGGTTGCGCGGGAATTCCTCGAGCACGAAGACCCTGTGCGGGTGCCGGATCCCGATCAGCGCCTTGCAGTGGTCGATCAGGGCGCTCTCGGAGGCCTCGCCTTGCAGCGTGACCGCGGCCACGGGTACGTCCTGGAACCGCTCGTGCTTCAGGGGGAATGCCGCCGCTTCGCGGACCGCCGGATGCGCGCACAGTGCGTTCTCGATCTCTGCCGGATAGACGTTCATCCCGTCGAAGATCATCATGTCGTCCTTGCGGCCCTGGAGCATCAGGGCGCCTTCCCAGGTCAGGTAGCCCAGGTCTCCAGGATGGAACCAGCCATCCCGGAACGACCTTGCCGTGGCCTCCGGGTTCCCGAGATACGCGGTAACGATGCCGGGGCCTCTCACCCTGATCTCGCCTGTCTGCTCCGGCGGCAGGGGCTGGCCGCGGTCGTCGACGATCTGGAGCTCGACGGATGCAGTGGGCCGGCCGACGGTGTTCGGCACCCTCAGCTGGAGCTCCGGCTCGGCGTGCGCTAGCGCCT
>JBKHVS010000279.1:0-1412 GCA_046569945.1 Gammaproteobacteria bacterium
GATCGAGCCCGCCCGCTGCGGACCGCGCAGGGGGGCGCGGAGAGGTCCTGGTCGGCATGGTGTCACTCCTGGGCGTGGTTGTCGGAGTTGCACTTCAGGAAGGAAGACGGCGCGATGGCCGTCGAGGCACGATCTGCCAGCCCAGGCCTGCCGTCAAGCCCCCTGATCGGGGGCGGTGCCGCCCTCGGAAAAGCCGCCCGCAGCGGCGATCCGGATCCACGCGCCGGCCGCCTCGACCACCTGTCCGGCCCTCAGCTTGCAGCCGCGGCGCAGTTCCACCTGCCCGTCTACCCGCACCATGCCGCCCGTGATCGCCTGCTTCGCTGCGCCGCCGCTTTCGGCCAGGCCGGTGGCCTTGAGCAGCGAGTCGAGCGCGATGTGCTCGCCGCGAAGTTCGAACTCGATCCGCGCCGCCGCGCCCTGCGCTGCTTCCCTCGGCCGGCCCGTCGGCGCCGCGCCCTTCGGGCGGATCACAGGAGCTGCGCGCCCGGCAGCATCCTTCGACCGGCTGACTGGCGCCGTACCTTTCGCACCTGCGTTCGACCGGCTCGCAGGCACCGCACCCTTAGCACCTGCCTTCAGGCGGCTCGCGGGCGCCCCGGCCTTCGCTCCCGCCTTCGACCGGCGAACAGGCGCCGCGGCCTTCGCAGCGTCCTCCGCTCGACTCGCGGGCACCGCGCCCTTCGCCCCCGCCTTCGGCCGGCTCACAGGCGCCTCGCTTTCACGGTCTTCCCCTTGACCTTCGCCGCGTTCAACCCCCGGGCGGCCTCGCGAGCGACCTCTCGGTCGACGGCGACGTAGGTGGAGAACTCGTTGACGTCTATCCTGCCGACCTGGTCGCCGCGCAGGCCGATGTCCTTGGTCAGTGCCCCAAGCACGTCGCCTCGGCGGATCTTGTCCTTGCGTCCGCCCAGGATCTGCACCGTGGCCATCGGCGGACGCAGGGGTTCGGCGTCGTCCGACGGAGTGAGTTCGGACAGCGGATGCCACTCGAACTCCGCGCCCAGCATCTTCTCGATGCGGCCCACGCGGTCCATCTCGTTCAGGCTGGCGAGGCTGAAGGCCCAGCCCGCCTCGTCGGCGCGCCCGGTGCGGCCCACGCGGTGCACGTGAAGCTCGGGGTCCGGCGTGACGTCGACGTTGATCACGGCCTCCAGCCCGGTGATGTCCAGCCCGCGGGCCGCCACGTCGGTGGCCACCAGCACGCTGCAGCTGCGGTTGGCGAACTGCACCAGCACCTGGTCGCGGTCGCGCTGCTCGAGCTCGCCGTGCAGCTCCAGCGCGACCAGCCCCTTGGCCTGCAGCAGCGCCGCCAGCTCCCGGCAACGCTGCTTGGTGTTGCAGAAGGCCAGCGTGCTCACCGGCCGGAAGTGCTCGAGCAGCCGCGCCACCGCCTCCAGGCGCTCGTCCTC
>JBKHVS010000280.1:0-1395 GCA_046569945.1 Gammaproteobacteria bacterium
TGCCCGGCCTCGACGCGATCGCCTTCGGCTACCCGCCAGCGGTCGAGCAGCGCCTCGGCCGACGGATCGACGTCGGTCCAGACCGAATCGGGAAGCCCGGCCTCGGTCACGCGGCCACCGCTTCGCGCAGCCTGGCCGAGCAGGTGGCCCGCGCGGCATCGACGATCGCCTGCACCTGCGGGATGACCGCCTGCTCGAGCGGCCGGCTGTACGGGATCGGCACGTCCGGCACCGCGAGCCTGCGCACCGGCGCGCGCAGCGCGACCCGGTCGAGGTTCTCCGCCACGATGGCCGAGATCTCGCCGCTCAGGCCGAAGCTCAGGTAGTCCTCGTCGACCACCAGCAGGCGGCCGGTCTTGCCGACGGAGTCCAGCACCGCCATGCGGTCGAGCGGGACCAGCGTGCGCAGGTCGATGACCTCGACGTCGATGCCCTCCGCGGCCAGCTTGCCGGCGGCGATCTCCACCTTGTGGACCATCTGGCTCAGCGTGACCAGCGTGAGATCCCTGCCCTCTCGGACCACCCGCGCCTGGCCGAAGGGAACGGTGTACTCGCCCTCGGGCACCTCGGTGGTGCTGCCTTCGAAATAGGCCATCCAGGGCAGGCCCATGATCCCCTTGTGGAACATGAAGAGCACCGGGTTGTCGTCGCGGATCGCCTGGATCATCAGGCCCTTCGCGTCGCGGGCGTTGGACGGCACCACCACCTTCAGTCCCGGCAGGTGCGCGAAGGTGGCGTACAGGCACTGCGAATGCTGGGCGGCGTCGTTGTAGCCGCCGCCGATCGCGGTCATCAGCACCACCGGAAGCTTCACCGCGCCGCCCGACATGTAGGTGTTCTTGGCCAGGTGGTTGTAGATCTGGTCCATGCACACGCCGAAGAAGTCCACGAACATCAGCTCGGCGATCGGCCGCATGCCGGTGGCGGCGGCGCCGGTGGCCGCCCCGATGAAGGCCGTCTCCGATATCGGCGTGTCCATGATCCGCTCGGGGCCGAAGCGATCGAGCAGCCCGCCGGTCGCGCCGAAGATGCCGCCGTACTTCCCGATGTCCTCGCCCATCACGAACACGGCAGGGTCGCGCGCCATTTCCTGGCCGATCGCCTCGGCGATCGCCTGGGCCATCGTCAGCTTCCTGTTTTCGCTCATGACTGGATCCTCCTTCAGGCGAACACGTCGGCCAGCGCATCGGCCGGCTTCGGCAGCGGACTTTCGCGGGCGAAGCGGAAGGCCTCCGCGACCCTTCCCTTCGCGGCGGATTCGCTTGCCGCACGGTCCGCGTCGGACATCAGGCCCTTGCCGGCGAGCTGCGCCGCCAGTCGCGGAATCGGATCGTTGGCGCGCAGCTTCGGCACTTCGTCCTTCGGGCGGTAGACCTCCGCATCGCCCTGGAAGTG
>JBKHVS010000281.1:0-1083 GCA_046569945.1 Gammaproteobacteria bacterium
AGGCGAACTTCGGGCGCACATGACGGATCACGCGGAAGCTCGCCGGCACGTACTCGAGCATCTCACTAACGGTCTCGCCCAGCTTCTTGAGCGTGCCACCGCAGGCTGGGCAGTCGCACGCCGAAGGCAAATGCTCCTCGATGTCGCGGGGCAGATGCTCGGGGAGCGGTTTGCGGGGCGGGGGCGCCTCGTTCGTATCGGCCGGTGCTGCCGCTTCGGTCGGGGTTTCCGCACGCAGGGTTTCGAGCTCTTCGAGCGAGAGCTCGAGCTGGCCGAGCATCTCGTTCATCTGCTCCGAGCTGCGGCCGAACTGCATGCGGCGCAGCTTGGCGATCAGCAGCTTCAGGTGCTCGATCTCGGCGGCCTGTTCACTCACCTTCGCCCGCAGGGCGATGACTTCGTCAGGGGCGGAAACAGGCGTGTTCGGCATGGCGACATGATACCGAAGCAGGCGGCCAAATGCCGTTAAAAGTCGCCTATCTTCCGCTATGCAGCCCGATTCGGTGCCGTTCTGACTGGACGCCGCCAGTCGATGCCCTCGAGCAGCATCGACAACTGGGCCGGCGTCAGCGGCACGGCCCCGTCCGTCACCTGGGGCCAGACGAACTTGCCCTGTTCGAGCCGCTTGGCGAACAGACACAACCCATCGCCATCCCACCACAGCACCTTGATCCGATCCCCGCGCCGGCCCCGGAACACGAAGATCTGACCGCTGAAGGGGTCGGTCTGGAGTTGCGTCTGAACGAGCGCGGCGAGCCCATCGAAGCCGCGCCGCATGTCGGTGATGCCGGCCGCGATCCAGATCCGCGTGCCAGAAGGCGGGACGATCACCGCACCAGCACCGCGAGAACCTGCGCGAGCACCTGGGCGTCGGGACGTCCTTCGATGGTCAGCCGTGCGCCCTTGCGCTCAATCGTCAGCCGACCGAACGCGGCCTCTTGGGTATCGAGCATCTCGAGCGCGTCCTCGCTGTCGGTATCGGTGAGGATGATGGGCACGAACGTAGCCGCTCCCAAGCGGCCTTCCTGGTAGGCCTTGCGCCACGCGAAGATCTGGTTGGCGTTGATGTCATGCAGGCGTGCG
>JBKHVS010000282.1:0-1081 GCA_046569945.1 Gammaproteobacteria bacterium
TCAACTCTGCCCCCGGCATCGGCTGCACCACGGCCATCACGCTTTCACCGAATTCCTCATCCGGAATGCCGAACACCGCGCAGTCGGCCACGCCCGGCAGCTTGTGCAATTCCGCCTCGATCTCCGCCGGATAGATGTTCGCCCCGCCCGAAATCACCATGTCGTTGATCCGGTCGCACAGGTAGAGGAACCCGTCGGCGTCGAAATAGCCCATGTCACCCGGCGTGATCAGTCCATATTTCTCCATCGAGGCGCGCTTTTCGGGCGAGTTTTGATAGGTGAAATTGGTGCCATGCCGGCCTTTGCCGATAACCTCGCCAATGGTGCCGGGCGGAACGTCATTCCCCTCCGGGTCAACCACGCGCAGTGTCACTCCGGGCTGCACGCGCCCGACCGATCCGGGATGCGCCAGCCATTCTTCGGACGACAGGCAGGTGACATTGCCCATCTCGGTTGAACCATAATATTCCCAGATCACCGGCCCCCACCATTCGATCATCGCGCGCTTGACCGGCGGCGGGCAGGGTGCGGCGGCATGGGTGACATATTCGAGGCTCGACAGGTCATATTTGCGCTTCACCTCTTCGGGTAGGCGCAACAGCCGGTTGAACATGATCGGCACCATGTTGAGGTGCGTGATGCGTTCCTTTTCGATGAGTGCAAGCAGCGCCTCGGCGTCGAAGCGCGGGCAGATTACAACGTTAGCCCCGATGCGGATTGAAAAGGACGAATGGGCGTTGGGCGCGCTGTGATAGACCGGGCCAATCACCGCTGTCGTTATGCTCGCCGGATCACGCCTGCCCTCCAGCACATCGGTATAGCCGTAAGACCAGCCGAGCATGGTGTTGACCGCTTCCGCCTGCTCTGGCGTGAAGGCTGCGCGGCGGACGCCTTTGGGACGACCGGTGGTACCCGATGTATAAATGATCGTGCTCGGGGCCATCTCCGCTTCACCCGAAAAGGGGGCTGCCGCGTCGAGCAAATCGTGCCAGCGCGGCAGCCCTTCAGGCAGAGGGGTCTTTGAAATGCGGTAAGTCTCTTGAATTTCAGGGGGTGTTTCGACGATGATCACCTGCAGCCC
>JBKHVS010000283.1:0-1080 GCA_046569945.1 Gammaproteobacteria bacterium
ACTTCGATCCGGCCGCCAAGGGCTGATCCCGGCCCGCCCCCGGCCAGCGCCTGCAGGCCACGCCTGCACGCTGGCCGCGGGGCCATTCCGCGGGGCGGACTTCGCCGCCCCGGCGCTCACGCCGCCGCGGCCGCCCTGGCCAGCGGCGGGCGCGCCTTCGACAGCAGCAGCCAGCCCAGCGCTGCAAGCTCGAACACCAGCCAGAGCCCCAGCGCCGTGCGGAAGGCTTCCGGACGCTGCCAGCCCAGCCCCTCCAGCGCATCGATCGCGACCCCGAACATCCACTGCGTGACGAAGATGCTGACGAACAGCACCATGTTCAGCGAGGTGTAGACCCGGCCGGTGAGCTCGGGCCGGAAGGACAGGCTCACGTGCGTCTGCACCGCGGGGAAGCAGGTGGCCGACAGCGCCAGCGGAACCCAGAGCATCCAGGACCAGGGCGCGCCGAACAGGGCGATCGACAGCTTCATCGTCATCAGCAGGATCATCCCGGTCGCCGCGTAGCGCACCATCGACCAGCCCTTGCGCTCCACGCGCGGCACCAGCCAGCTCTGCACGTAGAAGCCGATCACCGACGCCAGGCTGAACGCGAACAGCGCCTCGGCGGCGCGCGACGGCGACATGCCCAGCACCTCGACGAACCAGGGGCCCGCCCACAGCGTCTGCAGCGACACGTAGGACGCCTGCGGCAGAACCGCCAGCACCCCGAAGCGCCAGAAGTAGCCGTCGCGGAACACTTCGCCGTAGCTGCCGGGCCGGGCCGAGGCGGCGGCGCGCGCCGCACTCGCGGCAGTCGCCTGCTCCTCGTCGCGGGGCACGAAGCGGAACAGCGCCACCGCCACCACCAGCAGCAGCAGGCCCACCAGCCAGAACACGCCGCGCCAGCCCAGCAGCGGCAGCATGCGCTGCACCGGAACGGTGGCCGACAGCGCCCCGGCGGTGCCCGCCATCAGCATCCACGCGGTGAGCTGCTGCAGCCGCCTCGGTGCGTACCAGAAGCGATAACCCTTCAGCGCCGCCATCAGCGCACCCGCCACGCCCACGCCGATCAGGGCGCGCCCCGCCCAGAGCGTGCCGACG
>JBKHVS010000284.1:0-1008 GCA_046569945.1 Gammaproteobacteria bacterium
GCGAGGTCGCGCCCTTCGAACAGGATCCGGCCGCTGATCTCGGTGCCGCGCCTGGGCAGCAGCCTCAGGATCGAAAGCCCGGTGACGGTCTTGCCGCAGCCGCTCTCGCCGACCACGCCCAGCCGCTCGCCTGGGGCGATCGAGAAAGCGACTCCGCGCGTGACCGGCAGCGGGCCGGACGCCGTGTGGAAGGCGATCGACAGGTCTTCGACCTGGAGCAAGCTTGTCTCCTCGTAGAGGGTGCCCGTGTTCCTTGCGCCTCTGGCGGGACCGACGTCCGTGGACGGACGCCGGCGTACGGGATCGTTCGAAACAAGCCTAGCATGAAACTGTCGACAATCGACAAGACGCGGTATGCTGAAAATGGCACCGACCGGCTTCCGGCGCGCATGCGGCGGAGAGAGGATCGGGGAATGCGCATCCGCACCGGGAAGCCCCAACCAGTGAACCCAAGCCAGCCTGCACCTCCGCGCAGCATCCCCGAACAGGTCGCCGAGCAGATCGGCGCGGCGATCATCGACGGCAGGCACCGTCCCGGGGGGCGCCTGATCGAGACCGAACTGGCCGCCGGCTTCGGGGTGAGCCGGGGGCCGATCCGCGAGGCGCTGCGCATCCTCGAGCGACGGCACCTGATCGAGATCCAGCCGCGCCGCGGCGCCTACGTGCGGGCCGTTTCGCTGAACTCGATCGCCGACCTCTTCAACGCGCGGATGGCGCTCTCCGGGCTCGCGGCGCAGCTGATGGCGCAGCTTCGCCCCCCCGGCTATCTCGAGACGCTGCGGCGGCGGATCGAGGAGCTCCGCGCGATGGCCTCGCGCAGAGACGCGGATCCGCTCGCCTTCGCCTACGTGGTGACGCGGGCGGTGAGGGCGATCGTGCGGGGGTCGGACAATGCGCTGCTGGTCGACCTGATGGGCAATCTTGCGGACCAGACCGTCTGGACGACGATCTGGAAGACCCCGCTCGACTACCTGACTGCGAGCTCCCGGCGCGAGTCGGTGCGGCGGC
>JBKHVS010000285.1:0-943 GCA_046569945.1 Gammaproteobacteria bacterium
CTCGACGCGGGCGAAATATTTCTCCAGCGAGTTAAGTGCGCGTTGGCCCATGGTGCCGCCCACTTCCAACTCTGATTCCGGCAAGGACGCTAGCAGGATGGCATTGGGTACGGCCTTCATGGCCTCGGTGGCCGCCAGCAGCGCGGTCACCGGGAAGATCGCGAGCTTGTAGCCGATGTCCTCGAGCTCGGCCTGCGACAGCACCGGCGTGCGGCCGCCCTCGACCATGTTGGCCAGCAGCGGCAGGTCGAAGCTTCGGCCGATCCGGCGCATCTCCTCCTCGGACTCGGGCGACTCGACGAACAGCACGTCGGCGCCGGCCTTCGCGTAGGCCTCGGCACGCCGCAGCGCCTCGTCGAGGCCCAGCGTGGTCCGCGCGTCGGTGCGCGCGATGATCAGGAAGTCCTTCGAGCTGCGCGAGTCGGCGGCCACCCGGATCTTGCGCACCATGTCGGCCATCGGGATCACCCGCCGGCCCGGCGTGTGCCCGCACTTCTTCGGGAACTCCTGGTCCTCGAGCTGGATCGCGGCGGCGCCGGCGGCCTCGTAGCCGCGCACCGTGTGGCGGATGTTGAGCAGCCCGCCATAGCCGGTGTCGCCGTCGGCGATCAGCGGCGTGCGCGCCATGCCGGCCATGGCCGTCACGCGGCCGACCATGTCGGAATAGGTGGCCAGGCCCGCGTCGGGCAGCCCCAAGTGCGAGGCCACCGTGCCGAAGCCGGTCATGTAGAGGGCGTCGAAGCCGAAGCTGTCGGCCAGCCGCAGCGAGACCATGTCGTAGACGCCGGGGGCGACGACGAGGCCGGGTTGCTGCAGGCGCTGGCGCAGGGAGGGTTTGTGGTCGGTCATGGTGGTCGAATGCGTCGCGGGGGCTCAGTGTGCTTCACCGGCGCGAGGATTGCACGCATGTGCTGCGCCGCCGACTGATCCGGTGCCGCGACCC
>JBKHVS010000286.1:0-901 GCA_046569945.1 Gammaproteobacteria bacterium
CGCCACTGGAGACGAGCCGGACGAGGCCGAGCCGAATCGATGCCCATCAGTGATCTCGACCGTCACGCGCCGGACGCCGACGCCCACGCCAGGGACCACCCGCCGGCCCCGGATGCCGGCGCTCCCGATGCGGCGCCCGTGCCCGCCGTGCGCCGTACCCGCAACAGCGCCTCTGCCACCGAGCAGCTGTTCCTGGAGGCCGCGCGGCGCGCCTTCTCGGAGAACGGCTACGTCCGCACCACGGTGCAGGACATCGTCGCCGGCACCGGGCTGAGCCGGGCCGCGTTCTACCAGTACTTCCGCGGCACCGACGATGTGTTCCTGCGGATCATCGGCTCGGTGGTCGACGAACTGCTGGCGTCGTCGCGGGTGCGAAGCGGCATCACGCTGCGCGAGCGGGTGCATGCGGGCAACCGTCGCTACCTCGAGATCTTCGTCGCGCACCGGGGGGTGATGCGGGCGATCGCCGAGGCCGCCTACGTGAACCCCGAGATCGCTGCAATCCGGTCACGGATGCGCAGCGCATACCTGCGCCGGGTCCGCGACCACCTGGAGCGCCAGCGGCGGCGCGGCCGCTGCCATCCGATCGAGCCGGACGCCGCTGCGCTCTCGCTGGGGCTGATGGTGGAGGGTGCGGCGCACTCCTGGGCGGTCGCAGGCCTGGAGCCCTTCGAGCGGCCGCTGGACCTCGACCGCCTCTGCACCCAGGTGACGGAGATCTGGTGCCGGGCGGTCTACCTGGATCCGGACGCGAGCTGAAGGGCGCCCGAGGCCTGGCCGGGGCCTGCCGCACACGACCAGACGCCGGCGCCAGCGCCGAAGTTCAGCGCCGAAGTTCAGCGCCGAAGTTCAGCGCCGAAGTTCAGCGCCGAAGTTCAGCGCCGAAGTTCAGCGCCGAAGT
>JBKHVS010000287.1:0-895 GCA_046569945.1 Gammaproteobacteria bacterium
CGCTGCCCGGCAAGCCGATGCAGCGCATTCCGGTGGGCAGGGAAGGCCGCGCGGCGCTAGCGCGCGCCAACCGCGAGCTGGGCCTCGCGCTCTCCGACGACGAGATCGACTACCTGCTCGACGCCTTCGGCCAGGCCGGGCGCGACCCGAGCGACGTCGAGCTGATGATGTTCGCGCAGGCCAACTCCGAGCACTGCCGGCACAAGATCTTCAACGCCAGCTGGACCGTCGACGGCGCCGAGCAGGACACCTCGCTGTTCGGGATGATCCGCAGCACGCACGCGGCCAACCCGCGCGGCACCGTGGTCGCCTATTCGGACAACGCGGCCATCCTCGAAGGCGGTCCGGCCAGGCGCTTCCAGTCGCTCCCCGACGGCAGCTACCGGGCCGAGCAGGGCCTGATCCACAGCCTGCTGAAGGTCGAAACGCACAACCACCCGACTGCGATCGCGCCGTTCCCGGGCGCGGCCACCGGGGCGGGCGGCGAGATCCGCGACGAGGGCGCAACGGGCCGCGGCTCGCGACCGAAGTTCGGCCTGACCGGCTTCACCGTGTCGAACCTGAACATCGACGGTTTCGTGCAGCCCTGGGAAAACGCGGCCGACGTGACCGCGCCGCTCGCCGATCGCGACCCGGCCGCCCCGGAGAGCCAGAGGCCCTACGGCGCGCCGTCGCGGATCGCCACGCCGCTGCAGATCATGATCGAGGGCCCGATCGGCGGCGCGGCCTTCAACAACGAGTTCGGCCGCCCGAACCTGGCCGGCTACTTCCACACCTACGAGCAGAACGTGGCCGGGCTGGTGCGCGGCTATCACAAGCCGATCATGATCGCCGGCGGCGTGGGCAGCATCGACGCGCGGCACACCGCCAAGCACGGCAGATCGGAAGAGCACAC
>JBKHVS010000288.1:0-877 GCA_046569945.1 Gammaproteobacteria bacterium
CCGACGAGCAGCTTGGCGTCGTCGACGAACTGGTGCGGCGGAATCACCAGGTTGGTGGGCGCCGGAACGCCCTTGTAGACGCGACCCGCGAGGTCGAAGCGCGAACCGTGGCAGGGACAGAAGAAGCCGCCCGGCCAGTCCGCGCCCAGGTCCGCCGCACCGATGTCCTTGCGGTAGGTCGGCGAGCAGCCCAGGTGGGTGCAAATGCCGACGGCCACCAGGTATTCAGGCTTGAGCGAGCGGTTGGGATTCTTGCAGTAGTCGGGCTGCTGCGGCATGTCGCTCTTGGGGTCGGCGAGCTGGTCGTCGTGCTTGCCCAGCAGGCCCAGCATTTCCGGCGTGCGGTTGACGATCCACACCGGCTTGCCGCGCCATTCGACGGTGAGCAGCATGCCGGGCTCGATCTTGCTGATGTCGACCTCGACCGGCGCGCCGGCCGCGCGTGCCCGCGCGCTCGGCTGCATGCTGACCACCAGCGGAATCGCGACGCCGGCCACGGCAACGCCGCCGACGGCGCTGGTCGCCGCAATCAGGAATTTTCGTTTACGTACATCCACTTGAGGCCCTTCGACTTCCTGGCTCATGATTCCCTACCCTGAAGGTGTTTCGAATAAAGGGTACATTCTAACCAATTTGCCCGGCGCTCCGGAAGCCCGGCGCGCGGCCGACGCAAACGCCGCGCGCGCCTCGGCTATAATCGCCGCGTGGCGAAACACGCCAAGTCCATGAATTTAATCGACATGCGCAAAATCTGGCTGCTCTTCGCCCAATCCACGACGATCGCGCTCGCGGTGCTGCTGGTGATCACGCTGTTCAAGCCCGAGCTGCTGAAGTGGCCGTCGCAACCCGCCAGCCTGACGATCCAGCAGGCAGCGCC
>JBKHVS010000289.1:0-869 GCA_046569945.1 Gammaproteobacteria bacterium
AGTTCTTCATCACCCAGACCCCGCACCTCGCGGCGATGGCCGACGCGATCATCGACCTCGACGCCATGCAGGTCGATGCGCTTCGGGACGTTGCACTCGTCGCCGAAGAAGCCAGGACGTAGAGCGAGCGAATCACGATCGCGGCGTGGGTGTTCCCGATCGGAAGAAAGGTTCGTTCGGTCGACACACCGCAAACGTCGGCACGTACCGCGTACCGCATTGGGAGCGATCGACTCGACGAGGCGAACGTGCGCAATGTGCGCACAGGTGCCGTTCAACCGTGAGGGCTGTGCGTCGCGGAACGGCCAGTTCTGAGCGGTCGTCCGCGATCGCCGTAGTCGCGGCGTTCTTCCTGCCCAGCTAGCCCACCTCGACCATAAGGCCGGCGTCAAAGAGCGCGTTCTCATTCACGCCGTCTTTCGCGTAGCCGCGCGGGTTGCAGAGCACGCGCGTACCGTTGACGACGTAGTCGAAGCTGTCGTGCGTGTGGCCGTGAATCCACAGGCCGGCACGGCGGCCGTCGATGAGATGCTCGGCGCCGGAGACGAAGCAGGCGTTCAGCGCAGAGCCAGCAAAGCGCGGATGGATGCTCTGCAGCGAGGGCGCGTGGTGGGTGATGACTACTGTCGGACCGGGATGCGGTTCCGCAAGCTGCGCCGCGAGCCATGCCGCGTCCTCTGCGAAGAGAGCCGCCGAGGCTTGCGGCGTGAACGATGCGTCACCCGCGCGCACGACACTGAAATCGCGCATGAAGCGCTGCGCTTCGCACATCGCCGCCTCGCGCGCCTCGCCTCCGCCGGCGGCGAGGAAATCGGTCCATAGCGTCGCGCCGAGGAAGCGCACGCCATCGATCAGCGCCGCGTCGCGAT
>JBKHVS010000290.1:0-861 GCA_046569945.1 Gammaproteobacteria bacterium
TGGGTGCGGCTCGCCGCGGGCCTGCTGATCGTCGTCTTCGGCGTGGCCGGCCTGCTGCGCATCGACCCGGTGGCGAACATCCACAGCGTGATCGACGCCTGCTTCCAGCCGTGGCGTTGAACTGCTTTCACTGCGGCCAGCCGGTGCTCGAACCGGGCCGCTGGTCGAGCCGGGTCGCGGGCGCCGAGCAGGCGATGTGCTGCGCCGGCTGCAAGGCGGTCGCCGACGCGATCGTGGCGGCGGGGCTCGACGACTACTACCGCACCCGCACCGAGCTGCCTGCGCCAGGCTGGCAGCCGCCGACCGGGCTGACGCTCGCGCCCGGGGGCGCCGGCGACGGCGCGACGGCGGCAGCCGACGAGAATCTCGCGATCTACGACGAGCCCGAGGTCCAGGACCGCTTCGTGCGGCGCGAGGGCGAGCGCTGCGAGGCCACGCTGCTGGTCGAGGGCATCCGCTGCGGCGCCTGCGTCTGGCTGATCGAGCAGCAGCTGCGCGCCCAGCCCGGCGTGGAAGACGTGTCGGTCAACATGGCGACCGAGCGCGCCACCGTCCGCTACCGCGCCGTCGACACGCCGCTCTCCTCGCTGCTCGCCGCAGCCGGCCGGATCGGCTACCGGCTGCGGCCCTTCGACCCGGCCCGGCGCGAGCAGGCGCTGCGCAAGACCAGCCGCGACCTGTTCCGGCGCCTCTTCATCGCCGGCCTGGGGATGATGCAGGTGATGATGTACGCGGTGCCGGTCTACCTGGCCGAGCCCGGCGACATCGAGACCGAGTGGGACTCGCTGATGCGCTGGGCGAGCCTGGTGCTGACGCTGCCGGTCATCCTGTACTCGGCCCAGCCCTTCTTCAGCGGTGCCT
>JBKHVS010000291.1:0-838 GCA_046569945.1 Gammaproteobacteria bacterium
GGGGAGGGTGTCGACTGAAACATCGGGGCCAACGCGCCCCGCACCTCAAACCGCCACCCACCGCCCCTCGTCATGGCTCCGCGCCATGGCATGCACCGCCCGCTCGATCCCCAGCCCGGTCTCGAAATCGATCACCCGCGCCGCCGCCCCGGCGACCACCGGGGTTCCGACGGACGCGGCGATGTCCATGCCGCTGTGCGGATTGCGCGGCTGGCCATTGAACACGCGGCGCAGCCCGAAGGAGCTGGATCGCCGGCCCGGCGCCGGCTGCAGCATCCGCAGCGAGACGGGCTGCAGGTCGCTGCGCGTGGCGGCCACGCCTGCCAGGTGCGCGCGCTCGCGTTCGTAGCGCGCGAGATCCTCAGGGGAAAGATCGACCTTGCCGGGCGCGACCCGCAGGCGCTGCTCGGCGTAGCGCGTCGGCGCCACCTCGAGCGGCAGGCGCTCCGCGGCCTCCCCCCCGCGCTGGACGACCAGTTCCCGGGTGCCCGGCGCGGCGTCGAGCCGGATTCCGACGACCGCCTTCCATCCCGCCGGATCGCCTGCCACGAGGATCGGCTCGCCGTCCAGGGCGGCGCGCGGCCGCTCCTGCGCCGGCCCCAGTTCGACGATGGCCACCCCGCCGGGCACGCTGCGGTGCCGCGGCAGGTCGAATGCGAAGACGGGAGCCGCGACCGCAGCCGCGAGGCAGGCCGCAGCGAGCCTGCCCGCGATGGCGCGGCGTGCACGGTCGAGGAGGAATCGGTTCACGAGCGGCATTTTGGAGGCGGGGGTCGGAATCGAACCGGCGTACACGGCTTTGCAGGCCGCTGCATGACCACTCTGCCACCCCGCCAGG
>JBKHVS010000292.1:0-805 GCA_046569945.1 Gammaproteobacteria bacterium
TGCGCGGCATACACCGGTGCGAGTGCTGTACCGGCTCCCAGGGTTGCCAGCCAGCCGGCGTTGCAGTGTGTCATCACGCGCAACGGCCCGCTGCGCCTGGCGGAAAGTGCGGCAAGTATCTGCAGTCCGTGCGTACCGATCGCCGTGCAGGTCTGTTCGTCTCCGCTGCGAATCGCCTCGGCCTCTGCCCAGGCCGCCTGTCTGCGCGCGGATTCGGGGACGTCCTGCAGCACCCGCTGCATGCGCGCCAGGGCCCACTGCAGGTTGACCGCTGTCGGCCGGGTTGCCGCGAGTATGTCGAGGGACTGGCGCAGGTGCGCGTCGTCGGCCCGGCCGGCCAGGGCCAGCGCAACGCCGTAGGCTGCCGTGACCCCGATCAGCGGCGCGCCGCGCACCTGCATCTCCCGGATGGCGTCTGCGGCCTGCCCCAGCGTTGACAGCCGCCGGAACCCCCGTCGGTGCGGCAGGGCGGTCTGGTCGAGGATCACCACCGCATCGCCGTCTCGGCGCAGGGTGGCCAGGGGTGGGGAAAAGTCCATGTCCGGCATTGGCATCGGCGAACGGGCGGCCAGTATGATCGAAAAGCAAAAACCGCGGTCAAACCGCGTGTCGCAGCCCGGACGCGCAAATGCGTGCCCGGCGAAATGGTGGGAGGAGGTGTTGATGTCGATGTGGACCAGGGGGCTGGCGTTTATCGCCGCCGTCGCGTGTTGCCCGCAGCTTGCCGTCGCCGACGGGGCGCAATCCGTCGCCACGAATGCGGGCAGTGAAGTGCTGATAGAGCTCAAGGATTACCGGTTCATCC
>JBKHVS010000293.1:0-259 GCA_046569945.1 Gammaproteobacteria bacterium
TGGATGTTGCGGACCATGGCGCTGCGCATCGCGGCCAGCGCGCGCTCGCGCACCGCGACCGACGCGTCGGGCAGCGGCGCCGCGCCGACGATGAAGGCCACGCCGTCGATGCGCGCGCCCTGCATGGTCATGGTCACCGGCATTCCGTCGAGGTCGATCGGCCGGGTCATCCGGTCGGGCCGGGCCGGCATCATCGCCAGGAAGTGGTCTTCGTCGGCGCGGATCTCGCGCCAGTCGTAGCGGGGAGCACAGGCCGGCA
>JBKHVS010000293.1:269-798 GCA_046569945.1 Gammaproteobacteria bacterium
GCGGCGCACGCCACGAGGACGGCCGCGAGCCAGGGAAAGGAACGCATCGCGCGAAGCGACCGTGCAGCAAGGGCAGGCATCGGCTAATGTTAGCAATCGGCAGGGCGCCACCCACGGAGGCAACAATGATCTACGAGTTCAAGTCGCGAGTAACCGGAACGGTCGTCATGAACAAGGGGCCGGCCGAGTGGATCCTCGGGGTGATCGGCAAGCAGCCGGGCCCGCAGGGGATCATCACCGTGGAGCAGATGCCTGCGGCGATCGAGGCGCTGCGCAAGGCCATCGAAGAGGACAAGCGCGCGGTGCGCGAGGCGCGACGCGAGAGCGCGCACCGCGAGGAAGAAGAGGACGGCGACGACAAGGAGTCGCCCGCCGCGACGGTGACCCACGCGCAGCGCGCCTGGCCCTTCGTGGAAATGCTGCTCGAGGCGCAGAAGGGGGGGCGGGAGATCACCTGGGGGGTCTGACGACACCGGACGCCAGCCGGCAGCCCTCGGCCACGCGGGGGTTCACAGGCTCCGGAAGAAGG
>JBKHVS010000294.1:0-777 GCA_046569945.1 Gammaproteobacteria bacterium
AACGCGGCCACGCCGCCGGGCCAGGACGACCAATCGAACGTCCGGAAGTTCTTCGAGCTCTACGAAGGCAAGGCCTGGTACATGACCGGCGTCGGCCTCGACGATCCGGACAGCGGGATCCTCGCCAACACGCTCGACCCGGTGAACGCCAACACCGCGCGGGCCCGGGTCGACTACATGCTCGGCGAGCTCGATGCCTACATGAACGACGGCCGCATCGGCGAGACCATCACGATCGACGTCGTCGGCTTCTCGCGCGGGGCGGCCATGGCGCGGGACTTCGTCAACCGCGTCGCGCGCCTCGATGCCGAACGCTACTGGTGGCTGAAGGGCTTCTGCGTCGACCTGCGCTTCCTGGGGCTGTGGGACACGGTGGCGCAGTTCGGGCAGAACGGCAGCGACAATCATCGCTGGCAGCTCGGCATCCCCTCGGCAGTGGGTGCCGCGTATCACGCGGTCGCGCTCAACGAGCACCGCTCGCTGTTCCCGCTGGAAGGCGCGTCTGGGTCGGCGGTGATCGAGCGCGGATTCGTGGGCAGCCACGCCGACGTCGGCGGCGGCAACGCCGAAGGCGACCTGTCCGACATCTCGCTTGTCTGGATGACCCGGATGGCCGCGCAGGCCGGCGTGTCGATGAAGGCGCTTCCCGTCGGCTGGCAGCGGGTCGACGCGCCGATCCTGCACGACCGGAACTACGATGCGGCCGGCGACCGCCGGGTCGACGTGCGCGACGCCTCGGGCCGGATCGTGTCGCGCACCACCCAGCGGGCCGCCCCG
>JBKHVS010000295.1:0-775 GCA_046569945.1 Gammaproteobacteria bacterium
CATCAGGTCGCCAAGCTGCTGGCGTCCGATTTCCTCGGCCTTGGCGCTGGCGTTCTTGATGTTGAGGTTGCCGAACACCACGCGGCCCTGGTGAGAAGGCCCAGTGATGTCGTAGCGCACCTTGATGTACTGGCCCGAGCCGTCCTTGGTGGGCTTGAGTTCAGCGCCTGTGATGTTGGCGTGGTACCAGCCGGGTGGCAGCGGATCGTAGGTGCCGTTGCCCTGGGGCAGTTCGTTTGCGTCAAAGGTTTGTCCGAGGAATGCCATATAAGTTTCTCCAGAAATGTGTTGATGTTGGTAGATATTCAGTCTGAGCCGGAGCCGTAGCCGGGGCCGTAGCCGTAGCCGTAGCCGTAGCCGTCGCCGGAGCCGTAGCCGGAGCCGGAGCCGGAGCCGGAGCCGGAGCCGGAGCCGGAGCCGGAGCCGGAGCCGTAGCCGGAGCCGTAGCCGTAGCCGGAGCCGGAGCCGGAGCCGGGGCCGGAGCCGTAGCCGGAGCCGTAGCCGTAGCCGTCGCCGTCGCCGTAGCCGTCGCCGTAGTAGCCGTCTCCTTCATTGAATTTACGCTTCATTGATGCTCTCCTTGGCTTTCTCGCTGCAAGGGATCAACTCGCACACACCAGTCAGGTAAATGGTGGGATTCACAACATCCACCTTGGACTTGTCGGCGCTCAGACCAGCCTGAGCGACGCCAGACAGCGCCACGCCATCCTTGGCCTTCCAAGACCATAGACGTCGGCTGTTTTTGAGCACCACGTTTTCGCCGTCCACGCTAACG
>JBKHVS010000296.1:0-771 GCA_046569945.1 Gammaproteobacteria bacterium
GCCGCGCCGGCCCTGCCGCGGTGGAGCCTGCTCGACGAGGACGAGCGCCGCTGCCGGCACGGCCAGTGGCTCTTCGACCGGGGGATCGTCTCGCCCCTTGAAACCCTACCGCTTCCCGAAACCCTCTCGCCCCCCGATTCGGGGCCGGCCCCGGCCGGCGCGCGCTCCGGCCCGGCGCGCCTGGCCGGGATCGTGATCAGCGTGGCGAGCCGGCTCGACGCGCTGGCCCCGGAGGCAGTCGCCGCGGGCGTGTCGGCGCAGCTCGCCGAAGCCTTCGGCGGACCGCCCCCGGCCGCGGTGAAGCTGGTGACCGAGCGCCGGGCGACCTTCCGCTGCACGCCCGATCGACCTCGCCTCGGCGCCGACCAGCTGCGCCGGCAGGCTCCCGGCATCTGGCTGGCCGGGGACTGGCTGTGGCCGGACTACCCGGCGACGCTGGAGGCCGCGGTGCGCAGCGGCGGCGAGGCCGCACTGCGAATCCTGGACGCCCGCGCGGCGGCAAGCGCCGTCGTATAGCACCGTCGTATAGGATCGAAGCCTGCGTTTCACCGCGCCCCGGCGGCCTCCCCGGCACCGGGCTTCTTCGTCGGACGACTCCTTCGGCAGTTCCCACTTGGACAGTTCAAGCCTGGCAATCCTCTTCCCCTTCCTCGGGGGGCTCGGCATGTTCCTGATCGGCATGATGCTGCTGACGGATGGCCTGATGAGCTTCGGCGGGAACACGATCAAGCAGGCGCTGGCCCGCTTCACCGGGACGCCGGCCAAGGCCTT
>JBKHVS010000297.1:0-763 GCA_046569945.1 Gammaproteobacteria bacterium
CGGATCGACACGCTGCGCATCCTCGCCCCCGGCGACCGCGGCACGCTCACACTCGAGCTGCGCCGCAGCGAGCGCTGGAAGTTCTGGCGCAAACCCCATTCCTTCGAGGTGCTGCTGAAGTCCGTCGCCCCGGCGCCGATG
Organism: Gammaproteobacteria bacterium; assembly: GCA_046569945.1. Classification (GTDB taxonomy): domain Bacteria; phylum Pseudomonadota; class Gammaproteobacteria; order Burkholderiales; family Burkholderiaceae_E; genus Quisquiliibacterium. Next base: position 142 of record JBKHVS010000297.1, read on the forward strand.
ACGGCCCCGGAGGCCCCGCCCCAGTCCCAGCAGCCCCAGCCGCCCATGGCCCCGCCCCACGACCGATGACCCGCATCCAGTCCCGCACCGTCCCGCAGCAGGCCTTCACCCGCCTTGCCGACGCCGGCCTGCATCCCCTGCTCGCCCGCCTCTACGCCGCGCGCGGCATCGCCCGCGCCGACGAGCTCGACACCAGCCTGAAGAACCTGCTGCCGCCCGAGGCGCTCACCGGCACCACGGAAGCCGCGATCCTGCTCGCCGACGCGATCGAGGCCGGCGCGCGCATGGTCATCGTCGCCGACTACGACTGCGACGGCGCCACCGCCTGCGCGGTCGGCGTGCGCGCGCTGCGCGCCTTCGGCGCCGACGTGCATTACCTGGTGCCGGACCGCGTGACCCTGGGCTATGGCCTCACCCCGGCGATGGTCGAGATCGCCGCGCGCCTGGAGCCCGAAGTGCTGATCACCGTCGACAACGGCATCGCCAGCGTCGAGGGCATCTCCGCCGCGCGCGCCCACGGCATGGCCACGGTGATCACCGACCACCACCTGCCGGGCGACGTGCTGCCCGAGGCGGACGTGATCGTGAACCCCAACCAGCCCGGCTGCGACTTCCCGAGCAA
>JBKHVS010000298.1:0-761 GCA_046569945.1 Gammaproteobacteria bacterium
TCACCGGCGGGGCGATGGGCGGCGCCGGCGAGCTCGTGCTGTCGACCGCCCGCATGACGCGCGTTCTCGAGATCTCGCCCGCCGACCAGCTCGCCGTCGTCGAGCCGGGCGTCATCAACGCCGACCTCAACGCCCAGCTCGCACCGCACGGGCTGTTCTTCGCCCCCGACCCAGCCAGCCGGGCGATCTCGACCATCGGAGGCAACATCGCCACCAACGCCGGCGGGCTGTTGTGCGCGAAGTACGGCGTCACCCGCGAGGCGGTGCTGGGGCTGAAGGTCGTGCTCGCCGACGGCACGCTGCTCGGGCTCGGCCACCGCACCGTCAAGGGCGTCACGGGCCTCGACCTCACCGCGCTCATGATCGGCTCGGAGGGCACGCTCGGCGTCGTCGTCGAGGCGACGCTCACGCTCGTGCCGCTGCCGACGGGATCGCCGGCGACCATCGGCGCGTACTTCCCCTCCGTCGTCGCCGCGGCCGCCGCATCCGCCGCCATCACGGCCGAGCGGCTGCGCCCCGCCGCGATGGAGCTCATCGACGAGCTCGAGCCCGAGCGCCGCGGCATCTACGCAGGAGCGATCGCCTGCATGTCGTTCGGCGGATCACTCGACTCCTGCATCGCCATCCGCACCATCGTCCTTCGCGACGACCTCGCGCAGCTCCAGGCAGGAGCCGGAATCGTCTTCGACTCCGTACCCGATCGCGAATACGAAGAATCACTTCAGAAATCCGCCGCCCTCAAACGCGCGATCGCACTGGCG
>JBKHVS010000299.1:0-753 GCA_046569945.1 Gammaproteobacteria bacterium
ACCATCGGGTCGTACCAGTACAGCACCTTGCGCTCGGCCGCGCTTGCTGCACTCACCACCGGCTGTGATGCGCTGGCGTGGCTGCCGCCCGACAGCCTCTGCGACAGCGTCCAGCCACCGCCCAGGCCCACCACCAGCATCACCGCGCCGGCGACCAGGGTCTTGTTCGTTCCAATGCTCATGGCCTTACTCCGCGATCAGGGTGGACAGGCGCAGTCGCAGCGCGGCGCGCTGCGCGTCGAGCCAGTGCAGTGCCGCCGCGGCCACGTGCTCGGGCGGCACGACCGGAGCCGCTCGGGTAATCGCAGCGTCGGCGGCGAACGACTCGTCGATCAGGCGCGTGTGGAAAGTCGCCGCGATGGTCTGCGGCCAGTGCAGCAGCTCGTGCAGGAACTGCAGATTGGTGGTCAGGCCGATCACCGTGCTGTCGCGCAGACCCGCGGCCAGCGCCCGGCGCGCGGCCTCGCGGTTCGGGCCACGCGACACCAGCTTGGCGATCATCGAGTCGTAGTAGGGCGAGATCTCGTCGCCGCTTTCGACGCCCGACTCGATGCGCACCGCAGCGCGCGAGAAGTCGACCCGGTCCAGCCGCCCAGTGGTCGGCAGGAAGCCGGCTTCGGCATCCTCGGCACACAGCCGCGCTTCGAAGGCGTGGCCGTCGCAGCGCACGTCGGCCTGCGTGAGCGGCAGCCTGCCGGTGTCGGCGATGCGCAATTGCAGCTCGACCAGGTCGAGTCCGGTCACTTCCTCGGT
>JBKHVS010000300.1:0-753 GCA_046569945.1 Gammaproteobacteria bacterium
ACCTCGGGCAGGTCGTCGGGCAGCTGCCACTGCACCTCGCCGTCGGGGCGCCGCAAGGCCGGGTCGTGTTGCACCCGGTTCAGGCTGGACTGCAGCAACGCGCCCATGGCCAGCCTCCGGCGCTCCAGCGGCGCGCGGCCCAGGCGGGAAAACGCCAGCAGCCCTTCGATCAGCTCGCCCATGTGGGTGGCGGCGTCGGCGATGCGGGTGATGTCCTGCAGCGCCTCGGCCGGGGCGGTATTGGCCAGGTCCTCGCGCAGCAGCTCCACGTAGCTCTGGATGTGGCGCAGTGGCGCCCGCAGGTCGTGCGACACCGAGTAGGAGAAGGACTCCAGGTCCTGGTTGATGTCCTGCAACTGGCGGGTGCGTTCGGCCACGCGCGATTCGAGCGCTTGGTTGAGTTCCTGCAGCATGTCCACCAGCTGCTTGACCTCGGTCATGTCGCGCATCAGGCAGGCGTAGCCGCGGTGCTCGCCGCTGGCGTCGTCGTGCAGCGCGGTCAGCAGGGTGTTGGCCCAGAACACGCTGCCGTCGGCCCGCCGCTGCCAGCCAGGCGTTTCACTCTGGCCCAACAGCGCCGCGCGCTCGAGACCGAGTGCCATGGGGTCGTCGGCCTCGGCCGGGGTGCCGGGCACGGCAGTGAGCTCGCGCACCGGCTGGCCCATGCCCTGGGCCGCCGGGTGGCCCAGCAGGCGCTCGGCGCTGGGCGTCCAGTCGCTGATTCGGCCGTCGGCGTCGAGAAAGAAGATGGCG
>JBKHVS010000301.1:0-748 GCA_046569945.1 Gammaproteobacteria bacterium
CCCGACCGCGAAGGCGCCGACCGCGCCGATGCCCGTCCACACCGCGTAGGCGGTGCCGAGCGGCAGCACGCGCATGGCCGTTGCCAGCAGGGCGAAGCTGGCGATCATGACGACCAGGGTGACGACGGACGGGAACAGTCTCGTGAAGCCGTGCGACTGCTTCATCGAGTACGCCCAGACGACTTCGAGGATTCCGGCGACGAGCAACGAGATCCAGGCCATGGCGGCTCTCCTCACGAAAGAGCCGGGTCGTCCCGGGGCATGTTCCCGAAGTGGGGGAGGTCGTCCTCCTGGGCGTCGGTCCGTGTCTTGCCGACGCGCGGCAGGGCTTGCCGCTGGAGAGAATCTGGTGGGCGGCACAGGGTTCGAACCTGTGACCCCTGCCGTGTGAAGGCAGTGCTCTACCGCTGAGCTAGCCGCCCCAGAGAGGGCACCCCGATCGGGGAACGCGAGATTCTATTCGATCGCTTGCGGGGCGGTCAAACCGGCCGGCGCCGCGCGCGGCCCTACACGAGCAGCGCCTGCACCGTCCAGAAGTAGATCAGCAGGCTCAGCAGGTCCTGGATGATCGTGGCGATCGGCCCGCTGCCGAAGGCCGGGTCGCGACCGCTGCGGGCCAGCAGCCAGGGCAGGGCGAAGCCGATCGTGGTGGCGCAGGCGCTGGCGGCCAGCAGCGCGATGGCCACGGCCAGCGCGAGCTGGGCGTCGCCGAACCACCACCAGATCGGCGCCAGGGCCAGCAGCGCCA
>JBKHVS010000302.1:0-737 GCA_046569945.1 Gammaproteobacteria bacterium
GCACAACGCCGAGCGTCAGCAGGGTCAATAGCGTGGAGCGTACATTCAGGTAGCGTTCTCGATCGGCCAGATCGGCGTGGGTGAGCAGCACCTGCGCACTGCCCACACCGTTCTCCCGCAGCTTGGTCTCGTACATCTGGGCCAGGCCCATCTGCCCCACGGCAGCGGCCGCCTGGAGTTCGTGGATTTCACGAGGGCGCACTGTCCACCCCAGACGCTTCATGCCTTCGGCCACCGCACCGCTGGAGACCATGATGACCTCCCGACGGATTCCACCGTCGCCACGCACCAGCGCTGCCAATTGCCGGCTCCACTCTCCGATGGCACCCTCGTCCAGACCACGGCCTTCGTTCGTCACCAGGCTGGAACCCACCTTGACGACGATCCGGCGGGCATCACGCAGCACGCCTGAATTGAATTTTTCGTTCATTTTTGCATCTGACGCTTATCTATCAAGCGCTACCAGCTCTACTTTTTATAGCAAAAACGCCTCAACCTGCTGCATCGCCGATAAATCGGGGATCGACTTCGGCCACGGGCGTCTGCTCGGCCACCTGCTGGGCTTGCACATGCCGGAAGATCGCGTGGATCAGGGACTCGCAGCCCTCACGGGTCAGCGCAGAAATCTCGAAAACCGGCCCCTTCCACTTGAACCGCTTCACGAAATCCGCCACACGCGCCGGACGTTCGTCCGCAGGCACCATGTCGAGCTTGTTCAAGACCAGCCAACGCGGCTT
>JBKHVS010000303.1:0-736 GCA_046569945.1 Gammaproteobacteria bacterium
TCATCTCGCAGGCGCCGGAAGTTATTTGAGGTTGCGACTCATGTTGAAGATCAAGAGCGGCGACGAAGTCGTCGTCACCACCGGCAAGGACAAGGGCAAGCGCGGCACCGTGACCCGGGTTTACCCGGACGGCAAGGTCGTCGTGTCGGGCGTCAACGTCGCAAAGAAACACCAGAAGCCGAACCCGCAGCGTGGTGTTGGTGGTGGAATCGTCGAGATGGAGTTGCCGATCCAGGTCTCCAATGTCGCGATCTACAACCCGAAGACGCAGAAGGCGGATCGGGTAGGTTTTCGCGTCGATGGTGACAAGAAGGTTCGCGTCTTCAAGTCCACCGGCGACGTCGTCGGCAGTTGAGGTTGATGAGTCATGACCAGTTTTAAAGAACTGTATACCACCAAGGTGGTGCCGCAACTCCAGGGCGAGTTCGGGTACGAGAATGTGATGCAGGTTCCGCGCATCACCAAGATCACGCTGAACATGGGCGTGGGCGAGGCGACGCAGGACCGGAAAGCCATCGAAGGTGCGGTTTCCGACATGGTGAAGATCGCCGGCCAAAAGCCGATCGTCACCAAGGCCCGCAAATCAGTTGCGAGCTTCAAGGTTCGCGAGGGTTGGCCGGTCGGTGTCAAGGTCACCCTGCGCCGTGAGCGCATGTACGAGTTCCTGGAGCGACTGGTGTGCATCGCCATCCCCCGGGTTCGCGACTTCCGTGGCCTCAACGCCCGCTCGTTCGAT
>JBKHVS010000304.1:0-733 GCA_046569945.1 Gammaproteobacteria bacterium
CAAGCGCCTGCGCCCGGAGACGAAGATCATCGGCGTCGAGGCGGTCGATGCCGACGCGATGACGCAGTCGCTGGCCGCCGGCCGCCGCATCGCGCTCGATCAGGTCAGCATCTTCGCCGACGGCGCGGCGGTCAAGGAGGTCGGCGCCGAGACCTTCCGCCTGTGCCAGCAGTACGTCGACGAGATGATCGTGGTCGACAACGACGCGATCTGCGCGGCCATCAAGGACGTGTTCGAGGACACGCGCTCCATCCTCGAGCCCGCCGGCGCGCTCGCCGTCGCCGGCGCCAAGGAGTACGCCCGCCGCAACAAGCTGCGCGACAAGAACCTGGTGGCGGTGGCCTCGGGCGCCAACATGAACTTCGACCGCCTGCGCTTCGTCGCCGAGCGCGCCGAGCTCGGCGAGCAGCGCGAGGCCGTACTGGCGGTGACGATCCCGGAAAAGCCGGGCTCGTTCAGGAAGTTCATCAGCGTGCTCGGCAACCGCAACATCACCGAGTTCAACTACCGCTACGCCGATCCGCAGCAGGCGCACATCTTCGTCGGCGTCACCGTGCACAACCGCAACGAGGTCGGCCGCCTGGTGGAGATGCTCGAGCGCCACGAACTGCCGGCGCTCGACCTCACCGACGACGAGATGGCCAAGACCCATGTGCGCTACATGGTCGGCGGCCGCGCGCCGCAGGTCGACAACGAGGTCGTGTACCGCTTCGTGTTCCCCGAGCGCCCCGGC
>JBKHVS010000305.1:0-255 GCA_046569945.1 Gammaproteobacteria bacterium
TGACCACCGGCAGGCCGAGTTTGCCGAACAGGATTTCGCCGAGCTGCTTGGGCGAGCCGAGGTTGAAGGGCTGGCCGGCGAGCGCGTGGGCCTCGCCTTCGAGCGCGTGCAGGCGGCGGCCGAGCTCCTCGGAGTGCTGGCTGAGCAGGAAGGGGTCGATCAGCACCCCGGTGCGCTCCATGCGCTGCAGCACGCCGAGCACCGGCATCTCGAGTTCGCGATACAGGGCCTCGAGCTGCGGCAGGGCCTGCAGCT
>JBKHVS010000305.1:265-730 GCA_046569945.1 Gammaproteobacteria bacterium
GGCGTATTCGGTGGCACGCGCGACGTCGACCTCGTCGAAGCCGATCTGCTTGGCGCCCTTGCCGCACACGTCGGTGTAGGAAATGGTCGTCAGCCCCAGATGGCGCCTGGCGAGCGAATCCATGTCATGCGGCTTGTCGCTCTCGAGCACGTAGGACTCGAGCAGGGTGTCGTGCGCGATGCCGCGCAGCGTGATGCCGTGGTTGGCGAGCACGTGGGCGTCGTACTTGAGGTTCTGGCCGAGCTTGGCGTGCTTGTCCGACTCGAGCCAGGGGCGCAGCTTGTCCAGCACCTCGGTCAAGGGCAGCTGCGCCGGCGCGTCAGCATTTCGGTGCGCCAGCGGCAGGTAAGCCGCCTCGCCCGGCTCGACCGCGAACGACATCCCGACCAGCTTCGCCGCCATCGGGTCGAGGCTGGTGGTTTCGGTGTCGAAGGCGGTGAGCTCGGCGGCGGAGATCTTCTCGAG
>JBKHVS010000306.1:0-725 GCA_046569945.1 Gammaproteobacteria bacterium
GTTCATCTCGGACGCGGCGATCAACATCGCACCCGACCTCGCCGCCAAGGTCGACATCACGCAGAACGCGATCGACCTGGCGCGCGCCTGCGGCATCGAGCTGCCGCGGGTGGGCATCCTCTCCGCAGTGGAGACGGTCAACCCGAACATCCCGTCGACGCTGGACGCCGCGATCCTCTCGAAGATGGCCGAGCGCGGCCAGATCACCGGAGGCCTGGTCGACGGCCCGCTGGCGATGGACAACGCGGTCGACGTGCAGGCGGCGCGCACCAAGGGCATCGTCTCGCTGGTGGCCGGCCGCGCCCAGGTGCTGATCGTGCCCAACCTCGAGGCCGGCAACATGCTCGCCAAGGAGCTCACCTTCATCGCCCACGCGGAGTCCGCCGGACTGGCGATGGGCGCGGCGGTTCCGGTGATGCTGACCAGCCGGGCCGACAGCGCCCGCGCGCGCCTGGTCTCCTGCGCGCTCGCAGTGCTGCACGACGACTGGCGCCGTCGCGGCGGCAAGCCGCGCACCGACGCAGGCGAGGCCGACAGCTTGCCGACGCTGGCTGCCGGCGACGCTCCCGCCGTGGCCGGACGATGAGCACCCACCTGCTGGTGCTGAACGCCGGGTCCTCGTCGCTGAAGTTCGCGCTTTTCGAGGAGGACGGAGCGGCGATTCGAGAGCGGCTGCGCGGGCAGGTCGAGGGCCTGCCGGGCCGGCCGCGCTTCGAGGCGGATCT
>JBKHVS010000307.1:0-710 GCA_046569945.1 Gammaproteobacteria bacterium
ACCCTGTCGATGCTGCCCAATGCCCATGCGGTGCTGTTCATCCTCGCCGCCGACACCGGCGTCACCCAGAGCGATCTCGCGGTGTGGCGCAATTACGTGCAGGCAGGCGCGACGCGTCAGCGCGGGCGCATCGTGGTGCTCAACAAGATCGACGGGCTGTGGGACGGGTTGCGCGACGAAGCACAGATCGACCGCGAGATCGGTCGCCAGATCGAGTCTGTGGCCGGAACGCTCGGCATCGATCGCACTGCGGTATTCCCGGTCTCGGCGCAGAAGGCCCTGGTCGCGCGCATCCAGGACGACCAGCCGCTGCTCGCGCGCAGCCGCATCCCGGCGCTCGAGCGCGCGCTGAGCGAGGACCTGCTGCCGACCCGGCAGGAGATTGTGCGCGACGACATCCTCGCCGAGACCCGCGAGGCCGGCGCGAAGACCCGCACCCTGCTCGAGGCCCGGCTCGCCGGCTTGCGCGAGCAGCTCCAGGAGCTCACCGACCTGCGCGGCAAGAACCAGAGCGTCATCGAATACATGATGCGCAAGATCCGCAGCGAGAAGGAAGAGTTCGACCATGGCCTGCAGAAGTACTACGCGGTGCGCTCGGTGTTCTCGGACCTCACCAACAGCCTGCTCGACCACATGGGGCTGGACACGCTGCGCGACGAGACCCGCCGCACCCGCGAGGCGATGCTCGAATCGACCTTCACGCAAGGCCG
>JBKHVS010000308.1:0-700 GCA_046569945.1 Gammaproteobacteria bacterium
GGCTCTGACACCCGCGCACATCGACGCGCTGGCGCGGCATGTGGCGCGCTTCCATGGCGATGCGGCCGTGGCCCTGCCTGCCCAGGGCTGGGGCACGGCACAGGCGGTGCACGCGCCGGTGCACGATTGCCTGGCAGCGCTGCAGGTGACGGTGGCCGAGGCACCGGACCTTGCGCCGCTGCTCGGCCCGGTGGCGCAGTGGTGCGAGCAGCAGGGCGCTGCGCTGGCGCCGGTGTTCGCGCAGCGCCTGGACGCAGGCCGGGTGCGCGAGTGCCATGGCGACCTGCACCTGGCCAACCTGGTGCTCATCGACGGTGCGCCGCAGCTGTTCGATGCCATCGAATTCAATCCCGCACTGCGCTGGATTGACTGCATGGCCGACATCGCCTTCCTGGCCATGGACCTGGCGTGGCGCTTTCTCAACGCCTGGCTGGAATGCACCGGCGACTATGCGGGCCTGCCGGTGCTCGATTACTACCGCGTCTACCGCGCCCTGGTGCGGGCCAAGGTGGCCGGCATCCGCAGCGGCCAGCCCGGGGCCGACGCCGCGGCCGCGCTGGACGAGGTGCGTGCCTACCTGCGGCTGGCGCAGGCCATGGCCACGCCGCCAACGACGCAGTTGCTCATCACCCACGGCCTGTCGGGCAGCGGCAAGACTTGGGCGTCCACCCGCTGGCTGGCCGCGCAGTTGGCGCCGGCC
>JBKHVS010000309.1:0-695 GCA_046569945.1 Gammaproteobacteria bacterium
GAGATCGAGAAGATCGGCTCGACGGGCGCGCGCTGCCGCACGTCGAAATCCGCATCTGCGACGACGATGGCGGCGCGCTGCCGTGCGGCGAGGCCGGTGAAATCTGCCTGCGCGGCCCCAAGGTCACCGGCGGCTACTGGCGCGATCCGGAGAAGACCGCGGCCAGCTTCCACCCGGGCCACTGGTTTCGTACCGGCGACATCGGTTACCTCGATGCCGAGGGCTTTCTGTTCCTCACCGACCGCAAGAAGGACATGATCATCAGCGGCGGCGAGAACATTGCCAGCAGCGAGGTCGAACGCGTGCTGTACCAGCTGCCGCAGGTGCTGGAAGCCGCGGCGGTGGGCCTGCCCGACGAACGCTGGGGCGAGCGCGTGGTCGCGGTGGTGGTCCTGCGGCCCGGCACTAGCCTCACGCTCGACGAGCTCCAGACCTTCTGCCGCGGCAAGCTCGGCGGCTTCAAGCTGCCGTTCTGAGCGCGTGAGCGTGCGCGGCCCCGACCCGGTCGAGCGCCTGGTCGCCATGCTGGCGCGGCTGCCCGGCCTCGGCCGGCGCAGCGCGCGCCGCGCCGCGCTGAAGCTGCTGCAGGACCCGGGCGGGCTGATGCTGCCGCTGGCCCAGGCCCTGCACGAGACCGCCGAGGCGGTGCGCCCCTGCCGCATCTGCGGCAATCTCGACACCGAGGACCCCTGCCG
>JBKHVS010000310.1:0-241 GCA_046569945.1 Gammaproteobacteria bacterium
GTTCACGCCGTAGACCACGGTAAGGTCCATGTCTTCGCCCGGCGCGCTGAGCAGCACTCTTTTCGCGCCGGCAGCCAGGTGTTGTTCGCAGGCAGCACGCTTCGTGTAGCGGCCCGTGCACTCGAGCACGATGTCGATGTCCAGTTCGCGCCAGGGCAGGTCCTTCAGTTCCTTTACCGCGAGCAGGCGTATCGACTGCCCGTTGACCAGCAGGGCATCGTCGCCCAGTTCGATCTGCCCG
>JBKHVS010000310.1:251-694 GCA_046569945.1 Gammaproteobacteria bacterium
TATTGGGTGAGGTGGGCATCGACCCTGAAGTCCGCCAGGTCGTTGATGGCAACCAGGGTGATGTCACGGTCATGCCCCCCACCGTAGAGCGCGCGGAGGATGTTGCGGCCGATGCGGCCGTAGCCGTTGATGGCAATGCGGATCATGGTGCCTCCTGGAAACAACAACGTGCGGGGAACGGATATCCCTTGGTCATGACTGGCGTGTTTCGATACCGTTATACCTCATGGATCTCATCGACTCGCACTGCCACCTTGATGCAATCGCCTTCGATGCCGACCGTACCGGCGTGCTCGCCCGTTGCCGGGCGTCCGGCATCAAGGCAATCGTGGTGCCCGGCGTGCGGCGGCCGGACTTCCCGACCCTGAAGGCGGTGTGTGCCTCATCACCCATGCTGCATGCGGCCTACGGCCTGCACCCGCTGTTCCTGGCGCATCACCAGC
>JBKHVS010000311.1:0-690 GCA_046569945.1 Gammaproteobacteria bacterium
TCATGACCAAGCTGACCGTCAACGACCGCCCGGTCGAATATCGCATGGATCCTGAAACCCCTTTGTTGTGGGCGCTGCGTGATGCATCGAACCTGACGGGGACGAAATTTGGCTGTGGGCAGGGCGATTGCGGCGCTTGCGTGGTCGACATTGACGGGGAGGCGCTGCGTTCATGCCTTGTGACGCTGGCTGAAGCCGAGGGCCGGTTTGTCACCACGATCGAAAAGCTCTCGATCGATCGCAGCCATCCGTTGCAACAGGCCTTTGTTGCGGCTGGAGCTGTGCAGTGCGGATTCTGCACGCCGGGGATGATCATGGCCGCCGCGGTGCTGCTGAAGAAAAATGCAAACCCTACCGATGCCGATATCGATGCGGCGATCACAAATATCTGCCGCGTCTATCCCCGGGTGCGCGATGCCATCCAGCGTGCGGCGCGGGTGATGCGCGGCGAGGCACGGCTTTCAGTCGCCCCGCCACCCGGGATCACCCCCGAAGACGCGGCAGCAGCGGTACCTGCCTTGCGCAACAAAACGGATTGAGTTCAGGCCAGCGCCAGCAGCGCAGTCAACAATCCGAGCCCAACCGACAGATGCACCCTCAGCCGCAGCCAGCCTTTCGGGAGTGCGATATGCCTGCCCAGCGCGCGATCGACGAGCGGCGATAGCAGCAGACCGAAAGCCAGCACCCAGA
>JBKHVS010000312.1:0-685 GCA_046569945.1 Gammaproteobacteria bacterium
GCTTCAAGAACGCCACCGACGGCGACATGGACGTCGCGATCAACGCCATCATCTCGGCAGCCAGCCCGCACAGCTTCCTCGGCATCAACAGCCAGGGCCAGTCGGCGGTCACCCGCACGCGTGGCAACCCTTATGGCCACGTGGTGCTGCGCGGCGGCGGCGGCCGTCCGAACTACGACACGGTGTCGATCTCGCTCGCCGAGCAGGCGCTGGCCAAGGCCAAGCTGTCCAGGAACATCGTCGTCGATTGCTCGCATGCCAACTCGTGGAAGAAGCCCGAGTACCAGCCGCTGGTGATGAAGGACGTGATGCACCAGATCCGCGAGGGCAACCAGTCGGTGGTCGGCCTGATGATCGAGAGCAACATCGAGGCCGGCAACCAGCCGATTCCGGCCGACCTGTCGCAGCTCAAGTACGGCTGCTCGGTGACCGACGCCTGCGTGGGCTGGGACACCACCGAGGAGATGATCCGCAACGCCGCCGCCCTGCTGCGCGACGTGCTGCCCCGTGCGGAGCGGCGCGCATGAACCTGGTCGTGCTGGCCGCCGACGTCGACAGCGTCGCGCTGAAGAACGTCGCCAAGCTCACCGAGACGCGCGAGATCGAGCAGATCACCACGCGCTCCTACCGCCTCCTGGGCGCCAAGCCCCACGAAGCGCTGGTCGCCACCTGCGCCGCGGGCGGG
>JBKHVS010000313.1:0-677 GCA_046569945.1 Gammaproteobacteria bacterium
CAGTGGCAACGGCCGCCGAGCGGGCTGCTGCCGCGGCGCACGAGCGATGACGGAGACCTCAGCCATGGCGCCCTCGCTCTCCAGCTCTTCGAGCAAAAGCTCGAGCTGGCCGATCTCGAGGGACAGCTTCTCCGAGGAGCGGCCGAACTGCATGCGGCGCAGCTTCAAGAGCGTCAGCTTCAAAAGCTCGATCTCCCGGTCGCGCTGCGCCAGTACCGTGCGGGCTTCGTTCAGCTCATCCTCGCGTGCAGCCAACGCGGCACGGCTGGCGAGCACGAGGGCGCGCAACTCGGCAGGATCATCGGGGAGGTGGCAGAGGCTGGCTGGCACCACGCAAGGATAGCGAGGCTATCGCCACAGTGCGACAAGAAATTACGCTGCGTGTCGGGGTCGCGCCGTGCGTTGCGGTCGACGCCAGTCGATGCCTTCGAGCAGCATCGACAACTGCGCCGTGGTCAGATGTACGACACCGCCCTCCACACGCGGCCAGACGAAGCGGCCCTGGTGCAAACGACGCACGCTCAGCCACACGCCCTGAGCATCGACGCACAGCACCTTGATGCGCGTGCCGGAGCGATTTCGGAACACGTAGGCGCCGCCATCGCAGGCATCGCGACCGAGCATCGATTGCACCTGCAGCAGCAAGCGATCAATGCCGCAGCGCAAGTCGATCGGCG
>JBKHVS010000314.1:0-674 GCA_046569945.1 Gammaproteobacteria bacterium
CGCCGCATTGTCCGCATCGGCCTGCTGGTGCCCCACCTGGTGTGGGGCGTGCTGCTGGCGGGGCTGGTGTTCCCGTTCGTGCGGGCCGCGCGCCGCGACGCCATCATCAAGCGCTGGTCGCAGCGACTGCTGGGCATTCTCGGTGTCCGCCCGCATCTGACCTCGCCGCCCGATCTGGCGGGCGGCGCGCTGCTGGTCTGCAACCACGTCTCGTGGCTCGACATTTACCTGATCAACGCGGCCCGCCGGGTGCATTTCGTCTCCAAGGCCGAAGTGCGCGCCTGGCCCGTCATTGGCTGGCTGGCGCATAAGTCCGGCACGCTGTTTATCGAACGCGGACGCCGCGCCGACACCGCCCGCATCAACGCCGAAATGCGCGAGTTGATGCTGGCGGGCGGCTGGGTGGCGGTGTTCCCCGAGGGCACCACCGGCGACGGGCGCACGGTGCGGCGCTTCATGCCTTCGTTGTTGCAGCCTGCGGTCGAGCTCGACGTCCCGATCGTGCCGGCCGCCTTGCGCTATCGCACGCTCGCCAACGCATACAGTGCCGCGCCCGCCTATATCGAGGACGTCAGCCTGTGGCAAAGCCTGCTGCAAGTCGTCAGCGAACCCGGCCTCGTCGCGGAACTGGCGTTTGGCGATCCGATCCCGCCCACTAGCCACCGGCGCGAACT
>JBKHVS010000315.1:0-674 GCA_046569945.1 Gammaproteobacteria bacterium
CACACATCCAGCTGGCGGTGGACGTGGCACACGACGTGCCGGCCGTGCGGGCCGACGCCACCCAGCTTGGACAGGTGCTGATCAACCTCGGTACCAATGCGATCCATGCCCTGGGCGGCCGACCGGGGCGCATCGAGTACCGCGTGCAAGGCCTGGCCGCCGACGACGAGCGCCTGCCCGCCGAAGTGGCGCAGGTGTGCGCCGAGGAGGGCGTTGACGCGGTGTGCGTGAGCGTGCGCGACAACGGCTGCGGCATGGACGAAGCCACGCAGCGGCGGGTGTTCGAACCCTTCTTCACCACCAAGCCGGTGGGCCAGGGCACGGGCCTGGGGCTGCCGGTGGTACTGGGCATCGTGCAGGCGCACGGTGGCGCCATCGGTCTGGAGAGCACACCTGGCGTGGGCACCACCTTCCACCTCTTTTTCCCGGCGGCAGGGCGCCTGAGCGACCCGGTGCCGCCGCCAGCGGCTACCATGCCGGACACTGTCACACCCCAGGCCGCAGAAGCCACTTCCCCGGAGCACACCACCATGGCCGAAGAGACCGCCGCGCCGCCGCGCCACATCCTGTACCTTGACGACGACGACACCCTGGTGTTCCTGGTGCGCCGCCTGCTGGAGCGCCGGGGCTACAAGGTCTCGGGCTTCACCGAGCAGCAGCAGGCGCTGGACGCG
>JBKHVS010000316.1:0-662 GCA_046569945.1 Gammaproteobacteria bacterium
CCAGGCGGTGTAGTCGTTGATGCCCTGGCGCGCGCCGTGGCGGGCCGCCGGGCCCATCTTGCCCTTGGGCGTGACCTTGTCGGAGAACTCGCCTGCGGCGATCGAGGTGACCGTGACCGGCAGGTCCACCAGCACCCAGTGGAAGAAGTCCACCCGCTTGAGCGTGGACGGGATCTCGCGATCTTCCTGGTTGACGTCCTCCGGGCTGCTCGGCACGTCGCGGTCGTGGCAGACGATCGCGAAGGAACGCGTGCCCACCGGCGCCTCGCTCCAGGCCAGGTGCGGGTTGCGGTTGGCGGACAGCGCGACCCGGGACTTCGGGTCGATCTTGCAGAAGGCGAATTCCTCGGGGATGGGCGACCCGTCGGCGAAGGACTCACTGACCAGTTTCATCGGGATGCTCCAGGGGAGGGAAGAGTCGATGTCGAGACTAGGCCGAGGCGTTCCCGGCAGTCAAGGCGAGGGGTTTCGGTCGGTGCCGGCCTCGCGCGCCGGGCTGCGAAGCCACAGCGTGACCGGACCGTCGTTCACCAGCGAGACCTTCATGTCGGCGCCGAAGCGGCCGGTCTCGACCACCGGATGCAGGCCGCGCAGTCGGGCCACGAAGGCCTCGTAGAGCCTGCGCCCCTCGTCGGGCGCCGCCGCGCCGGTGAAGCCCGGGC
>JBKHVS010000317.1:0-648 GCA_046569945.1 Gammaproteobacteria bacterium
GGTGCGGTTCGCGAAGCAGGACTACCGCATCCTGCTCATCGGTCACGCGGGCCACGAGGAGGTCGAGGGCACGATGGGCCACGCCCCCGAGCGCACGATCCTCATCGGCACGCCCGAGGAGGCCGACACGGTCGAGGTGCCCGACTCCGACGCGCTCATCTGGCTGTCGCAGACGACGCTGAGCGTCGACGAGACGATGGAGACCGTGCGGCGCCTGCGCGCGCGGTTCCCGCACCTGCAGGACCCTCCGAGCGACGACATCTGCTACGCCACCCAGAACCGCCAGGTCGCGATCAAGAAGGTCGCGCCGGATGCCGACCTCGTGATCGTCGTCGGCTCGGCCAACAGCTCCAACAGCGTGCGCCTCGTCGAGGTCGCGCTCGAGTACGGAGCGAAGGCCGCGTACCGCGTCGACTACGCGAGCGAGATCAAGCAGGAGTGGCTCGAGGGCGTCGCGACCGTGGGCGTCACGAGCGGCGCGAGCGTGCCCGAGGTCCTCGTCGAGCAGGTGCTCGCCGACCTTGCCGACGCCGGCTTCGCCGACGTCAAGGCCGTGCTCGACGGTGCGCGCCAGATCCTGATGGAAGTCTTCGCCGAAGACGCGACCCTGCTCGGCGAACTGCGTAACTACCTGCACGAACACGGCCA
>JBKHVS010000318.1:0-646 GCA_046569945.1 Gammaproteobacteria bacterium
AGCTATACCTATGCCTATTCTTTCTCCGAAGAGATCCTGAAGGAATGGAACTGGACCGAGCATTTCTCCGGTCAGGCCGACAATGAGCGCTATTTTAACTTTGTTGCCGACAAGCTCGATCTGCGCAAGGATATCCAGTTCAACAGCAAGGTCACTGCCGCCAAGTACATCAAGGGCGAAGATCTCTGGGATGTCGAGATCGAAGGTGGTGAAAAGGCCCGTGCGCGTTTTCTGATTACCGCGGTCGGTGTGTTGTCGGCGACCCAGATGCCGCGCATCGAAGGCATCGACAGCTTCAAGGGCGACTATTGCCATACGTCGCGCTGGCCGAAAACCCCCGTCGATTTCAAAGGCAAGCGCGTGGGCGTTATCGGTACCGGCGCCACCGGTGTCCAGGTGATTCAGGAAGTCGCCAAGACCGCCGAACATCTCACGGTTTTTCAGCTGGATGCAAGCTGGTGCGCACCGCTGAACAATTCGAAAATCACCGATGAAGAACAGCCTGCACTGAAGGCGAGCTATCCGGAATTGTTCAAAATCTGCAAGGAGTCCGGCGCGGGCTTTCTTCACCAGTTCGACATGCGCTCGATCTTTGATGTCTCCCCCGAAGAGCGCGAAGCCAAGTTCGAGAAACTCTACGGTGAAC
>JBKHVS010000319.1:0-635 GCA_046569945.1 Gammaproteobacteria bacterium
CACCACGGCGCCCCAGACCCAGCGCCGGTCCCACAGCGGCTTGCCGGGGCCGACCCACAGGCGCACGGCCACGCCGACGGCGGCCAGCGCCAGCAGCGTGGCGCCCAGCGCCCCGCCCGGGCCCCAGGCCTCGACCAGGCCCACCGGCTTGATCTGCCCGAGCGCCAGCCACTTGTCGATGTGCACCGACCCCAGGAAGCTGCCCAGGGCGAACAAGGGCAGGATGCCCATGTTCAGCGGCACGCCCAAGCCGGCCTTGTACAGCGTGCCGGAGCCGCAGCCGTCGGCGATCTGCATGCACAGTCCGAACACGAAGGCGCCCAGCAGCAGGCTGATGCTGGGCGGACCGAGCGCGGCATGCAGTTCGGGGAAGGCGCCCAGCAGCGGCATCGCCAGCAACAGCAACTGGCCGAACACGCAGCGCGGGTCGCGCTGCTCCACCAGCTGCCGCCAGCCGGTGGTGAAGCCGAAGCGCGCGCCGGCGAGCGCGGCGCCCAGGCCGAGCCCGATCAGGAACAGGACGGCCTGGCGCACCGAGACGCTCCAGACCAGCAGAACGAAAAAGGCGGCCAGTGCGGCCGCCAGGGGAAGGCGCTTCATCGCTTCGAGTCAGAAGGTGCGGTCGGCCCAGAGCT
>JBKHVS010000320.1:0-632 GCA_046569945.1 Gammaproteobacteria bacterium
AGCGTGACGCTGTCGCACCATTTCGCGCAGGTGCACCTGTTGCCGTCGCCGCCGGTGGCCTTGAAGCCGGTCGAAATGCAGGGCTGGATCCGCGACCAGATGGCGCACCAGTTCGGCGAGGCCGGACGCGACTGGCGGGTGGCCTGGCAGGCCGAGCCGCCGGGCGCATCCTTCCTCGCGGCCAGCGTCGAGCCGGCGCGGCTGGCCGAACTCGACGGCGTGCTGCGCGCCGCTTCGCTGAAGGCGGCCGCGGTGCAGCCCTGGCTGGTCGCCGCGTGGAACCGCCAGCGCCGCCGCCTCGGTCGCGGCCGCGCCTGGATGGCGCTCGCCGAGCCGGGCCGGCTGACGCTGCTCGGCCTGGCGGGCGGCCGCGCGACCTGCCTGCGCAGCGCGCCGGCGCAGGACGACCCGGGCGCGGCGCTCGCCGGCCTGCTGACCCGCGAAGCGCTGCTCGCCGGCGAGGAGACCCCCGCGCCGCTGTGGATCGAGAGCGCCGGCGTGCGCGCCGACTGGCAGGCGGCGGGCGCGGGGCGCAGCGTGCAGGTGCTGCCGGCCGGGCGCACCGCGCTCGATTCGATGCTGGAGACCTGAGATGCGGCGCCTCACGCTCGATTTCCTGCATCCGCTGCCGC
>JBKHVS010000321.1:0-628 GCA_046569945.1 Gammaproteobacteria bacterium
CGGTGCGCCCGCGGCCAGCCGAGGATCGCGCCCGAGTTGGAGAGACTGCGTGCCCCGGGCAGGTGCGCGGTGGCGGCGTCGAAGCGCGCCACCTGTTCTTCGGTGGTGATCACCTGCGGCTCGTCGGCGCGCGCGAAGTGGGTCATCAGCGTGATGTCGGCGACCTTGCCGCTCGCCTGCAGGCGCTGCCAGACGGCCTCCACCGCGGCGGGCAGGAAGCCGGCGCGGTTCATGCCGCTGTTGATCTTCAGCCAGACGTGGATCGGTGCCGCGAGCGGGGTACGCTCGAGCATCTCGATCTGCGCCTCGTGATGGATCACGGTCCATAGCCCGTGGCGGGCGACCTCGGCCAGCTCCTCGGCCGCGAACACGCCCTCGAGCAGCAGGATCGGCTGCCGCAGGCCGGCGGCGCGCAGCTCGAGCGCTTCCTCCAGGAAGGCCACCGCGAAGCCGTCGGCCTCCCCGGCGAGCGCCTGCGCGCAGCGCACCGCACCGTGGCCGTAGGCATTGGCCTTGACCACCGCCAGCGCGCGGCCGCCGTGCAGCCGGCGGGCGAGACGGTAGTTGTGGCGCAGGGCGGCGAGGTCGATCAGGGCACGGGCGGGACGCATGGCGATGTCCGGAAAAC
>JBKHVS010000322.1:0-624 GCA_046569945.1 Gammaproteobacteria bacterium
CGGCAGGATTCAGTTTTTCCTGCTGGACTGCCTCGTAGAAACTGTCGCGCATGACGTCGCCCAGCACTTCCTGGCGGATGGCGCCACCGTAGCGACGACGCACCTCGGCCATCGGCACCTTGCCGGGGCGGAAGCCGTCGATGCGGACGCGGCCTGCTGCATCCTTCAATCGTTGCTCGACAGCGGTGTCCACGCGGGCAGCCGGAATACCGACCTTCAGGCGACGCTCGAGACCGGACGAGACTTCGACAGAAACTTGCATGCTTTCCTCACAGGTAGTCGCGGAGGGCCCGGTCGGGACGACCATGGCCATGGGATTCAGGCCCCGGCCGGGGGCCGGGGTGCCAAGTAAAGGGGCGCGATTATAGAGGAAGGCAACCGGGGCGGGTACCGGGCTGCCACAAACAAAAAACCCCCGCCGGGTGACCGACGGGGGTTCATCTTGACTGGGGTGGCTGACGGGACTCGAACCCGCGACAACCGGAATCACAATCCGGGACTCTACCAACTGAGCTACAGCCACCATCTAACCTTGCCTGCCGACCGCTCGCCGCCCTGGTTGGCGCGCCCGGCAGGAATCGAACCTGCAACCTACGGCTTAGAAGGCCGTTGCTCTATCCGGTT
>JBKHVS010000323.1:0-622 GCA_046569945.1 Gammaproteobacteria bacterium
CTGCATTCGACAGGAAAACGCCCGGTCGCACCGACTTCTGGGGCTCTTGATGAGCGCGCCTGCGGTCTTCGGTTGCACGCTGCTGGTTCTGCGCGCCCTTTTTGTGCTGCTGAACCCTGCACAGATCATTCGCGACGACAGGCTCGACCAGTCCATCGGCATGCTGGCCGCCCTGGGCTGGCTGTTTCTTTCGCTGAGCATGGCCCTGGCACTGATGGGCGTGGTGCTGTACAAGCTGCAACACAAGCTCAGCGAGGCGGCCACCCACGATGCGCTCACCGGCCTGCCCAACCGCCGCGCGGCAGACGACTTCATGGCCCAGGAGGCACTGCGCGCACAGCGGCAGGGAACTCCCCTGTCCGCACTGATGGTGGACATCGACTTCTTCAAGAAGGTCAACGACCAGCACGGCCATGCCGCAGGCGACCATGTGCTGCAGACGCTGGCCCGGCTGCTGCAAGAGCGCGCCCGCGCCACCGACCTGGTGTCGCGCTGGGGTGGCGAAGAATTTCTGGTGTTGCTGCCCGACACGCCCCCCAAGGGTGCCCACGAACTGGGCGAGCAGCTGCGGCAGGCGGTGCAAAGCGCTCCCTTCGTCTGGCAGCAAAAGACCGTGCCCGTT
>JBKHVS010000324.1:0-620 GCA_046569945.1 Gammaproteobacteria bacterium
TGCTGCGCGGCACCGTCGAACGGATGCTGCCGACGCATGATGTCTATATCACTGACTGGAAAGACGCGCGCGACGTGCCGCTGACTGGCGGCGGTTTCGACCTTGAAAGCTATATCGATTATCTGGTCGAATGGCTTGAATTCATCGGCCCCGATGCGGGCGGTCGCGGGGCGCACATGCTTGCGGTGTGCCAGCCCTCGGTTCCGGCCTATGCGGCTGCTGCAATCATGAGCGCGAACAAGCACCCGCTGCGCCCGCGTACGCTGACCATGATGGGCGGGCCGATCGACACGCGCGAGGCACCGACCGCGGTCAACGACCATGCCACCCGCCGCCCGCATGACTGGTTCGTCCATAATGTGATCGCCACCGTGCCGCCTTATTACAAAGGCGCGGGCCGCCGCGTTTATCCGGGCTGGTTGCAGCTCACCGGCTTCATGTCGATGAACCTAGGCAACCATATGATCAGCCACTGGTCGATGTTCACCAACCTGGTCGAAGGCGACGGCGAAAGCGCAGAGAAGCACAAGGAATTTTACGACGAATATCGCGCAGTGTGCGACATGACCGCAGAATTCTACCTGCAGACGGTCGACACCGTGTTCCAGCGGCACCTGCTG
>JBKHVS010000325.1:0-620 GCA_046569945.1 Gammaproteobacteria bacterium
AGGCGCTGGACCATCGGCGCCAGTGAGGCGGTGTCGGCGGAGGCTTGCGGTGGCTTGAAACGCAAGACCTGATCGATGGCCTCGGGCCAGGCAGTGGGATTGGCGAAGTCGGCGCGCTCGAAGATGGCGTGCAGGGTCTCGCCGGCGCGCGCACCGCGGGGAAGCGGAGGATGTCGTCGGGGGGGAGTGTGGCGAGGGCGCGGTCGCGAGACTGACGATTGAGCGCCGTCGTGCCTCCACCCCAGCCCTCTCCCGAAGGGGGAGGAAGAGAGTCACCCTCACCCCCGCCCTCCCCCGCAAGCGGGAGAGGGAGTAAGTCGGCGTGCACGCGCAGATCGTGATCGGCCGCGGCTTCGCTGCGCGTGTCGTGCGCCAGACTGCTATAGCTGCCGATCCACCACGCCGGCGGAATCGCTTTCGGGGGATCGCGGGCGGCGATCTTGTCGGGAGACGCGGTGGGCAGGAGCACCGGCACACCCGGGCCTTGCGGCAGCGGCGCCATGCCGATGTACGGCGCGTTGGCTTGCGCCAAGCCCTCCCAGGCGGCATCGATGTCGGCGGCGGGAATGCTGTTGTCCAGCCACTCCGCCGGGGTGTGCTCGCGCCGTGCCACCAGCCAG
>JBKHVS010000326.1:0-617 GCA_046569945.1 Gammaproteobacteria bacterium
ATCGCCTGACCGAAGCGGCGGTCGGTTAGCCCCGGCCAGAGGCCCTTCGATCCGGACGCGATCGCCGCCTGGCCCAGTCGCTCGGCCCACCAGGCGTCGGAGCCGAACTCGTCGCGCCAGGCCCACAGCCGCCGCGTGGCGAAGTTCAGCATGTGCTCGTAGGTGAAGCCGATGGCGCCGTGGGTCTGGTGCGCGATCGAGGTGCCACGCGTTGCGGCCTCGCCGCAGCGGATCTTGGCCACCGCCGCGCTGAACACCGTGGAGCTGCAGTCGGTCATCGTGGACGACGGAGCGTCCCCGGCGGCGATCAGCGCAGCGAGCCGTACCGACGCGACATCGCCGGCCATCAACGCGAGCTGCTGCTGGATCGCCTGGTTCTTGCCGATCGGCTTGCCGAACTGCACCCGGTCGTTCGCGTACTGCACCGACTGCTCGAGCAGCCACTCCAACGCGCCCACCATCATCATGCTGCGGGCCACGGCGCCGAGTGTGAACACCGGCCGCTCCAGCGCGGGCAGGGGGTTGGGCGCGAAGGCGATCACGCCTGCGCCGTCAAAGCTCACCGCGTCCGAAGGCACGCGCGAGACGTCGAACCGCTCGGTGAGCGACACGGTCTT
>JBKHVS010000327.1:0-611 GCA_046569945.1 Gammaproteobacteria bacterium
GTCTTGGCGAAGACGACCAGGAACTCGGCAAGGTTGGCGTTGGAGATCCAGATCTTGCTGCCGGTCAGGCGGTAGCCGCCATCCACCCGCTCGGCGCGGGTGCGGATGCCGGCGACGTCGGAGCCGGCGCCCGGCTCGGTCATCGCGAAGCTCGCCAGCGCGCCATTGGCCGCGGGGCGCAGGTAGCGCTCGCGCTGCATGTCGCTGCCGGCGATCACGATCGGCTCGGTGGCCAGCGCATTCACGCACAGCGCGGTGCCGATGCCCAGGCAGCCGCGGCAGAAGGCCTCGGTGACGAGCACCAGCTCGAGGCAGCCGAGGCCGCCGCCGCCCACGGTCTCCGGCAGGTTGATGCCGAGCAGGCCGAGTTCCTGCGCGCGCTGGTGCACCTCGAAGGGGAAGGCCTTGGCGACGTCGGCCTCGGCAGCGCGCGGCGAGATCTCGCGCTCGGCGAAGCGGCGTGCCAGATCGCGGATCTCGCGCTGCTCCGCGTTCAACTGGAAGTCCATGATGTCTCCTTGCAAGACCGTCGTCCGCGAACGACGGGCGAAACGATGCCCGGCATGCCTGAGCACGCCGAAACGATGCTGGGGTAAAAGACGTCCGCGACG
>JBKHVS010000328.1:0-608 GCA_046569945.1 Gammaproteobacteria bacterium
CGAGACCCACGGCGGCCTCGACGAATACCAGGGCGAGGCCATCTGGGCGGCGCACACGAGCGGCGGCGACCCGATCGCCGCCCAGCGCGCCGACTACAAGGCCTACTGGCGGACCTTCCGCGACGCGATGGAGGCCTGGTCCGAGGACAGGCTGACCGGTGTCCCGGAAAGCTGGGGCGAATTTGGCGCGCGCGTGCGCGACGCGCTGCAGACGGCGACCCGCGACACCACGCGCGAGGACGCCCTGCTGGTCGTGAGCTCCGGCGGCGCGATCGGCCGCGCGATCGCCGACATCGTCGGCAGCCCCTCGAAGGTCGCGATCGAATTCAACCTGCAGTTCCGCAACACCGGCTTCTGCGAGCTGATCTCGGGCGGCGGCGCGATGCGGATGCTCAGCTTCAACGCGATCCCGCACCTGATGCGCCCGGACCGGCGCAAGGCGATCACCTTCGCCTGAGCGCGGCGCGCCCCCGGGGCGGGGGCCGGTTTGCCAAAGCGATCGGCCAGCAGTCGCGCGGCGCGTTCAGCCGGCGATCACGCCGCAGGCCACGCGCCCTCCGGCGTTGCCGGTCGGATCGGTCTTCAGGTCGTCGGGCTGCGCGTGGACC
>JBKHVS010000329.1:0-597 GCA_046569945.1 Gammaproteobacteria bacterium
GACGCGATCGGCAACGCCTGGTCCCGCCCGCTCGCGGCGCTGGCGAAGTCCTCCGGGCGCGAGCACACGCTGATCGCGATCGCCCGCTACGCCCGCAGCAACCCCCAGGAGGCGGCCCGCTGGCTCGAGGACGGCCGCGCCGGGCTGAAGGGCCCCGACCTCGCCTTCGCCTGGTCGCAGGTGGCGGCCGCCGGCATGCGCCGGCTCGCGCCCGAGTCCTTCGAGTGGACGCGTCGCGCGCTCGACGCGCGGGTGGGCGACGAGACCCTGGCCTGGATGGCCCGCGCCGCGCTGCGCGAGCAGCAGTGGCCCACGCTGCGCGCGATCGTCGCGCGGATGAGCGAGGAAGGCCGGAACGATCCGGCCTGGGCCTACTGGGAAGGCCGCGCGCTGCTCGCCGCCGGCGACGGCGAAGGCGGCCGCGAGCGGTTGAGCAAGGTGGCCGGCGGCTTCCACTTCTACGGCCAGCTCGCCGCCGAGGAGCTCGGCGAGCTCGTCCGCACGCCGCCGCGCGCGCAGCGCGCCAGCGAGGCCGAGATCGCCGCGGCAGCCGCCAATCCCGGCTTCGCCCGCGCGCTGCGCTTCTACGAGATCGGC
>JBKHVS010000330.1:0-599 GCA_046569945.1 Gammaproteobacteria bacterium
ACGGCCAGGTGAACCTGGATGGGGAAGGCCTCGCCACCCGGGTGGACGGCGGCTTCTGGCTGGTCTCCGAAGGAGCCGGCACCAGCACCACGCCGAACCTGCTGGTCGCCAGCGCCGCCGACGGCGTCATCGAGCGGGTGGTGAAGCTGCCGGCGAGCACGAACGCGCGCCAGATCAACTCCGGCTTCGAGGGAGTGGCGGCGGTCGGCAGCGGCGCCGCGGAGCAGGTCTATGTCGCCTTCCAGCGCGAATGGAAAGATGATCCGAAAGATAACGTTCGCATCGGCCGCTACACCCCGGCAAGCGACACCTGGGCATTCTTTTACTACCCGCTCGACACGGCCACCTCGCCCAACGGCGGCTGGGTCGGCCTGTCGGACATCGCCCAGGTCAGCGGCGATACCTTCGCGGTGGTGGAGCGCGACAACCAGGGCGGCATGGACGCGCGCATCAAGCGGCTCTACACCTTCTCCGTTGCGGGTATCGAACCGGTCGCCGATCCGGCCACCGGAACCCCCGCGTTCCCGATACTCACCAAAGTGCTCACCGCCGACCTGATGCCCAGGCTAGAAGCCACCGGCGGCGCGGTACTGGAGAAG
>JBKHVS010000331.1:0-598 GCA_046569945.1 Gammaproteobacteria bacterium
TAGCTGCCATCGAGAATGCGCTCGCGCAGCAGTTCCTTGAGCTGGGTGTAGAGCGGTACCGGGGACAGGGGGAGCAATTGGGCCATGGTTCTCTTCGCTGATCGGTTACTTGTTATAACAAGTTGTGACCAGAGAATAGCGAGCATAAGAATGACTAGGGAAATACTGATATCGAATATGGATATTGCTGACAGGCAAGGAGCGACCCCGGTGCGAGCGGCCTAAAGATGCACAGGGAAAAACACCACAGATCAAGGCGATGGACGTCATTCCCCAAGATGGGTATCATTGCGCCGCGTTGCACTCGTAGCTCAGCTGGATAGAGTACTGCCCTCCGAAGGCAGGGGTCGTGAAAAGCCCTGGGACTTGTCCCGGGGCTTTTTCGTTTGTGCGCCGCGTCGCGTTTCTGGTACTCCCGTGCCGCTGTCCTTTGGTGTTAGCGTGAGCAGCTTCCCGTTCATCCGAGCGGGTACCTCCTTTCATGCATCAGCAAAGGAATGCGCTTACCCATGCACCTGAAAAAACTCTCTGCCCTGACCCTGTTGCTGGCCAGCATCGGCCTGTTCACCTCGCAGGCTCAAGCCAATCTTTCCCAGCA
>JBKHVS010000332.1:0-594 GCA_046569945.1 Gammaproteobacteria bacterium
GCAGCAGATGTGCCGATCATTCCGTTCGGAGCGGGAACGTCGCTCGAAGGTAATGTCACTCCGATCGCGGGAGGGCTGACCATCGACCTGAGCGAGATGAATGCAATCATAGAGGTCAATCAGGAGGATTTCGACTGCACGGTGCAGGCCGGCGTCCGGCGGGAACAACTGAACGAATATCTTCGCGATCAGGGGCTGTTCTTCCCCATTGATCCCGGCGCCAATGCCACGATCGGCGGGATGGCGTCGACCCGCGCTTCCGGTACCAACGCGGTTCGCTACGGCACGATGCGCGAGGCGATCCTGTCTCTCCGCGTCGTCACGCCCGATGGCAAGATCATTCGCACCGCTCGACGGGCGCGCAAATCCGCAGCCGGTTACGACCTGACGCGGTTGATGATCGGCGCCGAAGGCACGCTGGGCATCATCACGGAGATTACCCTTCGCCTCCATGGGATTCCCGAGGCGATTTCATCCGCCGTGTGCTCGTTCGACACGCTCAAGGGGGGCCGTCGATACAGTGGTCCAGTCGATCCAGATCGGCGCACCGGTTGCCCGTATCGAGATCCTCGACGACCAGCAGATGCGGGCGTC
>JBKHVS010000333.1:0-594 GCA_046569945.1 Gammaproteobacteria bacterium
CGCGCACCTGGTGATCGACCACCGGGAGCCGCTCTCCGAGGGGCTGCGGGCGGCCGGCATCCGCTGGGCGGAGCGGATCCTCAGCATCTCCCACACGCACCTGCACTTCCCGGAGCTGGCCCGCGCAGTCGCTCCGCAGGGCCGGATCTGCGTGATCGACGACCCCGAGGCGCCGCTCGATGCGCGCCTGCTCAAGGGCCGGTGCGCATCGCTGCACTGGGAGGCGATGTTCACCCGCTCGAGCTTCGAGACGCCGGACATGGCCGAGCAGGGACGCCTGCTGAACGAGGTCGCCGGCCTGGTCGACGCCGGGTTGGTGGTCTGCACGCACTCGCGAACGCTCGGGCGCATCGACGCGGCGACGCTGCGGGAGGCGCACCGGCTGCTCGAATCCGGCCACATGACGGGCAAGCTCACGCTTGCGGGCTTCTGACGCGCGACGCGGGCGGGCCACTACGAGGGGAGACGAGGGAAATGAAGAAGCTGCTGACTGCGCTCCTGCTGGGGGCCGCCGCGATGGCGGCTTCCGCCCAGTCCTGGCCCACCAAGCCGATCAGGCTGGTGGTGCCCTTCCCGCCGGGTTCGGCCACGGAC
>JBKHVS010000334.1:0-586 GCA_046569945.1 Gammaproteobacteria bacterium
AGCAGGCGGTTGGTGAATGGCGCTTCGCCGGTGGTGCGGTGGCGGGCCAGGGCCTCCACGAACGCTGCCTGGTAGCGCTCAGGCAATACGGTGTGGGCCAAGGATTCGCCCAGCACCTCGTCGCGCCGCCAGCCAAACAGCTTCTCGGCCTGCGTGTTCCATTCGGTGATGCGGCCCTCGAAGTCCACGGCCACGAACGGGTCCTGCGCGGTCTCGATCAGGGTCTGCACCCGCGCCTCGTTTTCGCTCAGGCGGTTGAATGCATCTTCCATTTCGGCGGTGCGCTCGGCCACGCGCCGCTCCAGCGACACGTTGAGCTGGCGCACCTCGGCCTCGTTGCGCTGCAGTTGTTCGATCAGCGAATTGAATGCACGGCCCAGGGTGGCACCCTCGGTGTAAACACCTTCGGTGCGTGCCCTCACCGCATAGCCCGCCTCGATGCCGCGCGCCACGTCGACCAGGTCGTGCAGAGGCCGGGTGATGCGTCTGGCCAGCAGCCAGCCGATGAGGGAGAACACCACCGCCAGCGCAGCGCCCACCATCAGGAGGTGCTGGTGGAGGCGCTGGTGCACCTGGTCCACCGGCG
>JBKHVS010000335.1:0-584 GCA_046569945.1 Gammaproteobacteria bacterium
CGCCCATGGTGCGCGCGTAGTCGCCGGCGCCGGTGTCCTCGACCTTGACGACGTCGGCGCCGTAGTCGGCGAGGTGCTGGGTGGCCAGGGGGCCGGGAAGGAGACGGGTGAGATCGAGGACGCGCACGCCCTCGAGCGGCGCGCGGCGGGCGACGGTCTGGTCTTGCATGGATTCTCCGGTGGCGCGGCACGGAGCGCAGGCGCGCCCGCGAATGGCCGGCGCCCCCGGCTGCGCGCACGCGCCGGCTGTGGCTATCGATAAACCCGCACGTCGTCGACGACCTTGCCGTCGTTGGCGAGTGCGCCCGTCGGCAGGAAGGCGACCTCGCCGCGCAGCTTGGTTACCTCGCGGATCGCATCGGCCAGCCCCGGAATCATCGCGTTGATCAGGCCCGGACCCATCTGCCGGCGCAGATAGGTCGTCGCGGCAGTCGGCCCACCCTCGATCAGGGCCAGCGCGTCCTCGATGGAAATGGTGCGAATCACCTCGACCACCACTGGCGCGGCGCGCTCTGCCCCGCGTTCGGCCAGATGGTTGAGTTCGCGGTGGAGCCGGGCGCGGAACGGGCCAGATGTCAGGATGC
>JBKHVS010000336.1:0-575 GCA_046569945.1 Gammaproteobacteria bacterium
AGACTCTTCTTTTCCTGCTGGCGGCAGCACCCGCCCTGGCCCTGGCCGCCGGTCCCAGCGTCCCGCTGGACAAGGCGCCGGTCAACCTCTCCGACAAGGAGTCGTTGCAGCGTGGCGCCCGCATGTTCGTGAACTACTGCCTGAACTGCCACAGCGCCACCGCCATGCGCTACACCCGTCTCGAGGACCTGGGCCTCACCGAGGACCAGATCAAGGCAAACCTCATGTTCGCCGCCGAGAAGCCGGGCGAGACCATGAAGGTCGGCATGACCAAGACCGACGGCAAGGCCTTCTTCGGCGCCACCCCGCCGGATCTTTCGGTGATCGCCCGCTCGCGCGGTGCCGACTGGCTCTACACCTACCTGCGCGGCTTCTACCGTGACGACACCCGTACCACGGGCTGGAACAACACGGTGTTCGACAAGGTCGGCATGCCGCACGTGATGTGGAACCTGCAGGGTGAAATGGTCCCGGTCATGAAGAAGGTCGGCGAGCATGAAGTCGTCGATCGTCTGGTGCTGGCGAAACCCGGCAGCGTGACGCTCGCCGAGTACGATTCGATGGTCGGCGATCTC
>JBKHVS010000337.1:0-573 GCA_046569945.1 Gammaproteobacteria bacterium
GGGCTTGACCTGGCCGATCTTGCGGTGAGCGATCGATCCCTGGCGGTCGAACACCACGGTGAACGGCAGGCCGCCATTGGTGTTGCCCAGTTGCTTGGTGAGTTCGGTGCCGCCAAAGCCGGCCAGCCCCACCGGGAAATCCAGCGGTAGGCGCTGCAGGAACTGGCGCACCGCGCTCGGCTGGTCGATGGCCAGGCCGACGACGTTCCAGCCCTGGGCCCGGCGTTCGCGGTAGAAGGTGTTGAGCATGGGCAGCTCTTCGACGCAGGGCGGGCACCAGGTGGCCCAGAAGTTCAGCAGCAGCGGCTGGCCGCGGAACGCCGCCATTTGCAGCGGCGCGCCATCGGGTGCGTCCCACTGCTGGGCCCAGAAGGCGTCCAGGGCACCATCCACCACGGCATGGGGCTGGAAACGCCACCAGGCCAGCCCGGCACCGGCCAGGCCGGCGGTGGCGGCAACGCCGCCCACAAGGAATTGTCGTCGGTTCATGGCAGTTCGGACTCCGTTTGCGCCAACAAGGTTCGAAGGGCCTGCGCATCACCGCGGGGTTTTCGGCCCTGGTGGTCGGGCAGC
>JBKHVS010000338.1:0-229 GCA_046569945.1 Gammaproteobacteria bacterium
AACGGACGACAGCAGCTGCACCGTATCGAAGCCGGTGGCGCACACCAGCACGTCCACCGGGCGCTCGCGGCCGTCGGTGGTGACGATGCCGCGCGGGGTGATGCGCTCGATGCCGGTGGTCACCAGTTCCACATGGGGCCGGGTCAGCGCCGGATAGAAGTCGTTGGAATAGATGATGCGCTTGCACCCCAGCGGATAGGTCGGGGTGAGCGCGTCCCGCAGTGCCGGA
>JBKHVS010000338.1:239-573 GCA_046569945.1 Gammaproteobacteria bacterium
CGTCAAAGCCCCGTCGCCCCCACTCCAGGACCTGCGTCCAGGCCCAGCGTGTGAAGACGGCATAGGGTGGCAGCCGCGCCAGCAGGTGGTCGAGCCACCCGTAGCGGCGGTCCAACCGGGGCAGCACCCAGTTGGCGGTGCGCTGGAACACATGCAACCGCGCGGCCTGCGCGGCGATCGGCGGCACCAGCTGCGACGCGGTGGAGCCGGTGCCGATGACGGCGACTCGACGTCCCGCCAAGGGGGTGCGGTGGTTCCAGCGTGCCGAATGCAGGCGGTCTCCGGCAAAGCTGCCCAGTCCGGGGATGTCGGGCCAGCGGGGCTGGTTCAGCGG
>JBKHVS010000339.1:0-571 GCA_046569945.1 Gammaproteobacteria bacterium
CCCAGGTCCTGGTCGGCGTGCAGGATCACCTCGAAACCGTGACCGTGCATGCGCCCGCACTTGTGGCCCGCCGGCACGCCGGTGAGCTGATGCGCGGCCTCGAACACGTAGCGGCGCCAGACGTGGGCGTGGTCCCTGGCGTCGAGGTCCACCCCGCTGTGCAGCGTGCTCTGGATGCCGACCTGCTCCAGGCCGGGCACACCGGCGCCCGAACCACTCGAACCCGAGGCCTCGAGCCGCGCTCGGATCCAGCGCGCCAGGTTCTCGTCGGTGGGGTGGGCGACCTGCTCGTTGAGCAGCGCATAGTCGAG
The DNA here is from genome assembly GCA_046569945.1 of Gammaproteobacteria bacterium. Lineage (GTDB taxonomy): Bacteria > Pseudomonadota > Gammaproteobacteria > Burkholderiales > Burkholderiaceae_E > Quisquiliibacterium. The sequence continues at coordinate 312 of JBKHVS010000339.1, forward strand.
CGGCGCGATCGCCTCGGACAGCCGCGCGCGCAGGTCGTCGACCTCGCCGCCGGGGAAGGAAGCCCAGCCCTGCGGCAGGCGCGCGCGGACCTTGGCCAGGAAGCTGTGGCCGTGCAGGCGGCGCGAGCGATGGCCTTCCGGCAGGACGTCGATCCGGCAGGCGGACTCGAAGCCGGCGGCGGCCACGTGGAGGAGGTGATCGGGCATGGGTCGGGAGAGGCGGTCGATCCGTGATTTTACCGGGGCGCCCCTGCGCGAGG
>JBKHVS010000340.1:0-568 GCA_046569945.1 Gammaproteobacteria bacterium
TGGATACAAGGCCACCGAGGACGACATCGTCGCCAACCCGAAGAAGCTGAAAATCCTTCAGGTCGAGGCGGTGCAACTGGTGCGCGCCTATGACGATGCCGATCTGGTCCAGGGCTACCCGGCCTACATCCGCCTGGCCAACACCTTCGACGCTACCTCGGCGCTGCTGTTCGATGGCCTGGAAAACAAGGAATACGTGATCCAGTTCGTCATCCGCCCACAATCGAAGGACGATCCGCGCCTGGCCAAGTTCGTCGATATCTATCAGCACTCCCCGGCCGTACGCGAAGCGCTGAACAAAGCCCATGGCAGCCTTTACCAGGCCGGTTGGGAAGGCTGACATGAGCAGCGCCAGCGCCCTCAGGGCGCCCACTGTCCAAGCCTCGCCGCCGCCCGCTCGCGAACAAGCCTTGCGCCCAGAGGTCAATGAGGCCCATGTGCGCTTCATCGGCCTGGGCAAGACCTACCCCGGCCAGGCCCAACCTGCGCTGCAAGGCATCGACCTGAACATCCGCCGGGGCGAGATCTTCGGCATCATCGGCCGCAGCGGCGCTGGCAAGTCGTCGCT
>JBKHVS010000341.1:0-565 GCA_046569945.1 Gammaproteobacteria bacterium
CGGCGAGATCGCGCCCGAGCCGCTGATGGATGTGGACATCGTCGGCCAGTCGGTGCTGTACATGGCCAACCTCCCGCTGCAGGCGAACGTGCTGTTCCACACCGTGATGGCGACCAAGATGCCCTTCGTCGGGCGCGGCTGACCTCGCTTCAGGGCGGCGCGCTCGGCTCGCGGTGCGGCGCCACCGCCTGCGAGAGCAGCGAGGCGGTCAGTGCCTGGCGCGGCGACCAGTCGTCGGCCAACCGGCCGTGTTCGTACACCGCCGCCGCGGCCGCATCGAAGGGGTCGGGCGTCGCAGCCAGGCGCGACGCGAGAAGCCCCGCGAGCACGTCGCCGGTGCCGGCAGTGGCCAGGCGCGCATTGCCGGTCGGATTGAGCAGCGGCGTCCGGCCGGGCCCGGCGATCAGCGTCCCGGAGCCTTTCAGCACGACGACGCAGCCAAACCGCTGCACCAGTTCGCGGCTGGCGCGCAGCCGGTCCGCCTGCACCTGGGCGGCCGTGCATCCCAGCAGCCGCCCGGCCTCGAGCGGATGCGGGGTGAGCACCGTCGGCCGCGGACGCAGTG
>JBKHVS010000342.1:0-564 GCA_046569945.1 Gammaproteobacteria bacterium
CCGCTGGGCGAACCGGCGGCTGATCCGCTAGCAGCCTTGCGCGGTCATTTTCCGCCACCTGCGATCGAGCAGCCGCCGCGGTTCGACGGTAATGTTCCGCCCGAACTCAGCCGGTCCGCCTTTCCCGAACCGCCAGCCGCGCCATCGGTCCCGAGTTGGGCGGTAGAGCAAGCCGCCGAGCAGCCACCCGAATGGCCGCGCGTTCCTGTGCCGACGCCCGAAGCCATGTGGCAACCGACGCCCCAGCCCGCGCCGCAGCCGGTCAAGACGCCTGTCTGGCCGACGGAACAGGACTGGACACCGCCCCTTTCCGAGGCGCCTCCCGCTGCTCCGGCTCCGGCTCCGGCTCCGGCTCCGGCTCCGGCCATTCCGGCCTTCGAGCCTCCGCAGATGGCTGATCCTGTGGCTCCGCATCCCGCGTCGGTGCCGGTCGCGCCGCCAGCGAGCGCCGAACCGGTGCCCGCCAGCGACCTGGCGTCGGTCGACTATGCCGCGCGTAATGCCGAACTGGAGGCGCGTCTGGCCGAGCAGGAAGCGATCCTGCGTCGGACGCTGACCTTGCTC
>JBKHVS010000343.1:0-559 GCA_046569945.1 Gammaproteobacteria bacterium
ACCGATGCCGACGTCAGCCTCAACATCGTCGAAATCCGCAAGCCCGAAATCGACGCCAAGCTCGTTGCCCAGGGTGTTGCTGACCAGCTGATCCGCCGAATCGCCTTCCGCCGCGCCATGAAGCGTGCGGTTCAGTCGGCGCTGCGTCTGGGTGCAGAAGGCATCAAGATTACCTGCGGTGGCCGTCTGGGCGGCGCAGAAATCGCCCGCACCGAATGGTATCGCGAAGGCCGCGTTCCGCTGCACACGCTGCGCGCCAATGTCGACTATGCCGAAGCCGAAGCGCTGACCGCTTATGGCATCATCGGCATCAAGGTCTGGATCTTCAAGGGTGAAATCCTCGGCCACGACCCGATGGCGACTGACCGGTTGATGATGGAAGCGCAGACCTCGGGCGTTCGCCCGCAGTCTGACCGCCGCTGATAGAGAATAGGCAAGCATCATGTTGCAACCTAAGAAAACCAAGTTCCGCAAGCAGTTCAAAGGCCGCATCTCGGGCAATGCCAAGGGCGGTACCGAACTGAACTTCGGTTCCTACGGCCTCAAGGCCCTCGAGCCG
>JBKHVS010000344.1:0-554 GCA_046569945.1 Gammaproteobacteria bacterium
CGACTACATGCTCGACATCCTCGCCGAGTGCGGTGAGGTGGATTTCTGGCAGGTGGCGATCAAACCCGGCCGGCCGCTGGCCTTTGGCCGCGTGGGCAGTGCGCTGTACTTCGGCCTGCCGGGCAACCCGGTGTCGGTGATGGTGACCTTCCTGCAGCTGGTGCGTCCGGCGCTGGTGCGGCTCTCCGGCGGAACGCCCGCGCCCGCGCTGCAGCTGCAGCTGCCGCTGCGTGCGCCGGTACGGCACAGCCCCGGCCGCTGCGAATACCAGCGCGCGCGCCTGATACACGACGAGCACGGCACGGGCGTGATGCCGCTGGGCCACCAGGGCTCCGGCGTGCTGCGCTCGATGGCCGAGGCCGACTGCTTCATCGTCCTCGACGAGCCGCGCAAGCAGATTCCCGCCGGCAGCCCGGTGTGCGTGGAGCCCTTCGTGCAGCCGGTCTGGCAGCGTTAGCCCGGAGCCGACTCACTTGAGCCGCAGGCTGTCCTCGATGACGTGTTCCAGGCCCAGCTCCGGGCAGTGCAGCGTCATGCGCACCTGCACGCTGTCG
>JBKHVS010000345.1:0-553 GCA_046569945.1 Gammaproteobacteria bacterium
CGCCGTCGTCGACCGCCTGCCCCTCGACCAGGCCGCGGCCGATCTTCCAGGCCTCGGCCACCCGGATGGAGAAGTCCTCGATCGGCTCGGGCGCGGTGCTGCCCACCATCAGCACCGCCACCTGGCTGCCCTTGCGCTGCTCGAAGGCCTCCAGACGGGATTCGATCCGCGCGCGAGTGGCGGCGTCGAGCGTGCCGCGATCGACGCGCCAGGCGCCATAGTAAACCAGCCAGCGCGCGGCCTCGATCTGCGCGGCCATGTCGGCCAGCCGGTGGCCGATGGCCTGGTAGTCGCCGATGCGCTTGCCGGCCACCACGCGGTCGCGGGCGTAGGCCAGTGCCGCCTCGTAGGCTGCGCGCGCCATGCCCAGGGCGTTGGCGGCCACACCGACGCGGTTCTCGCTCAGCGAGTCGAGGATCACCGGGTAGGTGCCTTCGCGAGCACCGAGCAACGCCTCGTCGGGCACGAGCACGTTGTCGAAGTGGATCAGCGCGGTCTCGGAGCCGCGGATGCCTTCCTTGTGCAGCTTGGACATGGCCACGCCACCGTTGGG
>JBKHVS010000346.1:0-551 GCA_046569945.1 Gammaproteobacteria bacterium
CGATGTGCACGTCGTCCTCGATGACGGTGCGATGCTTGTTGGCCCCGTCGTAATTGGCCGTGATCGATCCGGCGCCGTAGTTCACGCGCTCGCCGACCACGGCGTCGCCGAGGTACGCGAGGTGGTTGGCCTTGGCCCCGCGCGCCAGCGACGAGTTCTTGATCTCGACGAAGTTGCCCACGTGCACGTCCGGGCCCAGGTCGGCGCCGGGCCGCAGCCGGGCGAACGGCCCGACCAGGGCGCCTTCCCCGACCTTGACGCCGCCGCGTTCGCCGTCGATGTGGGTGAATGGATGGATCACGGCGCCGGCGGCGATGGCGGCGGCCCGCATTCCCTCCGACGAAACGGTGACGAGATCGGCGCGACGCAGCGCGAACCGGTTCCACAGGCGGGTCCGGAGCTGGCCTCGGCGCACCTGGAGGAGATCCGATCCCCACGGAGTCACGACCAGCGGCCGCACGCCGGCGAGCGCCGCGCTCCAGCCGAAGCGCGCGAGGTAGTGGGCGTGCACGACGTCCGGCCGCAGCGCTGCCAGCGCCCGGCGCATGGAA
>JBKHVS010000347.1:0-548 GCA_046569945.1 Gammaproteobacteria bacterium
GTCGCCGTAGCCGTGGCCGTAGCCGTAGCCGTAGCCGTCGCCGTCGCCGGAGCCGTCGCAGTAGCCGGAGCCGTCGCCGTAGCCGGAGCCGGAGCCGTCGCCGTCGCCGGAGCCGGAGCCGGAGCCGTAGCCGTAGCCGTCGCCGGAGCCGTAGCCGGAGCCGGAGCCGGAGCCGTAGCCGTAGCCGTAGTAGCCGTCTCCTGCATTGAATTTACGCTTCATTGATGCTCTCCTTGGCTTGCTCGCTGCAAGGGATCAACTCGCACACACCAGTCAGATATATGGTGGGATTCACAACATCCACCTTGGACTTGTCGGCGATCAGACCAGCCTGAGCGACGCCAGACAGCGCCACGCCATTCTTGGCCTTCCAAGACCATAGACGTCGGCTGTTTTTGAGCACCACGTTTTCGCCGTCCACGCTAACGACTTCCCCGGCATGCACGCCTGCTGAAAAGCAGCGAGCAATGCAGAACTGGCCAATCACAGGGTTAGCCGATGCAATTACTCGTGCTCCAGAAAACATGGAGGCGATTTGTTTGAGTTCG
>JBKHVS010000348.1:0-548 GCA_046569945.1 Gammaproteobacteria bacterium
CAGGTGGTCTTGCCCTCGGGGATCTTGTCCTTGACGATCGAGTAGGTGTCCTCGGTGACGATGCGGTACTCGACGCCGATGGATTCGAAGTAGGCCGGCAGCACGTGGTCGGGGAAGCCGGGCTGCTTCTGGTCGAGGTTCATCGCCACGATGCGGAAGTCCACCGGCGCGCGCTCGCGCAGCGCGAGCAGGCAGGACAGCAGGGTGTAGGAGTCCTTGCCGCCCGACACGCACACCATCACGGTGTCGCCGTCGCCGATCATGTTGTAGTCGCCGATGGCCTCGCCGACGCCGCGCTCGAGCTTCTTCTTCAGGCGCAGGAAGGTGTTCGAGAAGCGGGCGTCGCCGGCGGCCTCGGCGGGCGAAAGGGTGTCGGCGGGTGCGGAAACTGCGCTCACGGTCGGGACTCGTCGGAAAGGATCAAGCCGTGATTATCCCAGAAACCGGCGCCCCCATTTGTTGCAGTGAGCACGCTTACAGGTGCGCGCTGCGTCCGCCATCCACCGCGATGATCTGGCCGGTGACGTAGGGAGCGTCGAACATCAGGA
>JBKHVS010000349.1:0-547 GCA_046569945.1 Gammaproteobacteria bacterium
CTGCTGGGGGCCGCGGCCGCCACGTTGCTGGGGACGGGAGCCGCCACGCTGCTGGCGGCGGCGCCGCTCGCCTTGACCGGCGCGGCGGCCCTGGCGCCGATGCCCGCGCAGGCCCAGCAGACCTGGCCCGACCGGCCGATCAAGCTGATCGTGCCCTTCGCGCCCGGCGGCGTCACCGACACCAGCGGCCGGCTGATCGCCGAGCACCTCGGCAAGCGGCTCGGCCAGCAGGTGGTCGTCGAGAACAAGCCGGGCGCGTCGGGCAACATCGGCACCGCGCAGGTCGCCAACGCGCCGTCGGACGGCTACACGCTGTTCTTCGCCACCAACAGCCCGATGGCGGTGGCGCCGGCGATGCGCAAGAACCCGCCCTACGACCCCATCCGCGATTTCACTCCCATCGCCGACATCGGCCGCTACACCTTCGTCGTCGTCGTGCACCCGAGCGTGCCGGCGAAGACCGTCGCCGAACTGCTCCAGCACGCGAAGGACAAGCCCGGCACGCTGAACTACGCGACCGGCAACACCACCGGCATCATGTCCACCG
>JBKHVS010000350.1:0-546 GCA_046569945.1 Gammaproteobacteria bacterium
AGATCATCGAGCAGGCCCGCTTCCTTCAGATACAGCTCGACCACCTTGGAACCCGGGGCCAGCGAGGACTTCACCCAGGGCTTGCGGACCAGGCCGAGCTTGCGGGCATTGCGTGCAATCAGGCCGGCAGCAATCACGTTGCGAGGATTGGAGGTGTTGGTACAGGAGGTAATGGCGGCAATGATGACAGCGCCATCCGGCATGAGGCCCTGGGCTTCCTGTGCACGCGCCTTGTCCAGATCCACGGCAATCCCGCGCTCTGCCAGCGCCGAAGTGGGCAGGCGACGATGCGGATTGGACGGGCCGGCCATGTTGCGCACGACAGAAGAAAGATCAAACGTGAGCACGCGCTCGTATTCCACCTTGGCCAGCGTGTCAGACCACAGGCCCGCTTCCTTGGCATAAGTCTCCACCAGCCTGACCTGCTCATCGGTACGACCGGTGAGGCGCAGGTAATCCAGTGTTTGGCCATCAATGGAGAACATGGCAGCGGTGGCGCCATATTCCGGTGCCATGTTGGAAATGGTGGCACGGTCACCGATGGTG
>JBKHVS010000351.1:0-545 GCA_046569945.1 Gammaproteobacteria bacterium
GACCGAGGGAAAAGAGTGGACGCCCGAGGAAGAAGAGGCGTTCAAGGCGCCGGTACGCAAGATTTACGAAGACTTCCAGCCTGCTGCGAACTTCTCCTCGAATTTGTGGGTGGACGGCATCATCGATCCGGTGGAAACACGCGACGCCATGGGACTGCTGCTCGACCTCGCATCCCGTACTGCCGCCAAACCGACGCCGTTCGGTGTCTTCCGTTTTTAACCAGGACGCCAGCCATGCAACGCATCCACACCGTCTTGATGACCCACTTCGCCGCAGGAGTTGGGCATGCTTAAGAAAGTCCTCATTGCCAACCGCGGCGAGATCGCCTGCCGCATTGCCCGCACCTGCCGCAAGCTCGGCCTGGAAGTGGCCACCGTGCACTCCAGTGCCGACCGGTTTGCCCGCCATGTGCGTGAGATCGGTGAATCGGTCGAACTCGGGGGTGCAGCGCCCAGCGAGAGTTATCTGAACATCGATGCCATCATCGCGGCGGCCCGGCGTGTGGGCGCCGACGCCGTTCATCCGGGCTATGGTTTTGTCTCGG
>JBKHVS010000352.1:0-544 GCA_046569945.1 Gammaproteobacteria bacterium
GGCCGAGGCCGCCGGCATCCCCTTCACCCTGTCGACCGTCTCCGCCTGCGCGATCGACGAGGTCGCTCGCGGCACCACCCGGCCCTTCTGGTTCCAGCTCTACATGATCCGCGACCGCGCCTTCATGCGCGACCTGATCGCGAAGGCCCGCGAGGCGCGCTGCTCGGCACTGGTGTTCACGGTCGACATGCCGGTCCCCGGCACCCGCTATCGCGACTATCGTAGTGGTCTTGCGGGTGCAGCCGGACCGCTCGGCAAGCTACGTCGCCTGCTGCAGGGCATGGCGCGGCCCGGCTGGGCCTGGGACGTGGGTATCCACGGCCGCCCGCACCATCTCGGCAATGTCGCGCCGGTGCTGGCGGGCAAGAGCGGGATCGAGGATTTCCTCGCCTGGGTCGGGTCGAACTTCGATCCGGGGATCAGCTGGACCGATCTCGATTTCGTCCGCGCGCTGTGGGACGGCCCGATCATCCTCAAGGGCATATTGGACCCGGAGGACGCCCGCGAAGCCGCCCGCAACGGCGTCGACGCCATCATCGTGTCG
>JBKHVS010000353.1:0-543 GCA_046569945.1 Gammaproteobacteria bacterium
GAGGATGCGCTGCGCCGGGCGCTGGTGGCGATTCCCGAAGACAAAGGGGTGAGCTGGCTCGACGACCACCTGCGCGAGAGCACCGCGCCCTTGCTCGATGTGCCCTGGATTCTGGACATCGACACAACGATCAAGCCGCTGTACGGCAAGCAGGAGGGGGCGGTCGTGTCGTACAACCCGAAGAAGCCGGGGCGGCCTTCGCACAGTTACCACACCTACCTGATGGCCGGGCTGCGCCTGGTGATGGGGGTCGAGGTCAAGGCGGGCAACGAGCACTCGGGCAGTCACACCTTGCCCGGTCTGCTCAGGATCCTCGATGAACTGCCCGCCCATCAGCGGCCCAAAATCGTGCGCGGCGATTGCGGTTTCGGGTCGGACGGCATCATGCGCGAGCTCGAAGCGCGCGCGCAGCCCTATCTGTTCAAGCTGCGCCTGTCGAAGAACGTCAAGCGCCACATCGAGCGTCTGTTCCGGGTCTCGGGCTGGTGCGATGCCGGTCAGGGCTGGGAAGGGATCGACAGCACGCTGGCACTCACCGGCTGG
>JBKHVS010000354.1:0-540 GCA_046569945.1 Gammaproteobacteria bacterium
GTCGGCAGCCGCGGCGTCGGGGTCGCGCTCCAGCTTGAAGCGCACGGTGATGTTGCTCTGCTCCTGCCGGCTGGTGGAGGTGAGCACGTCCACCCCCTCGATGCCGGCCAGGGAGTCTTCCAGCGTCTTGGTGACCTGGGACTCCATCACCTCGCTGGAAGCGCCGGCAAATCGCGTCTGCACCGAGACGGTGGGTTCGTCGATCTTCGGGTACTCGCGCACCGTCAGCCCCTGGAAGGACACCCAGCCCACCAGCAGGATCAGCAGCGAAAGCACGCTGGCAAAAACCGGGCGGCAGTTGCATCTCAGGGCCTCCCGCGTGACATCAGCCCGCCGGCGCGCGCGGCGGACCGCCCGCACCCGAACCTTGGCCACCCGGCCCCGCGGGCTTGTTCATGTCCACCACGCGCACCGGCGTGCCGTCCCGCTGCAGTCGCTGCTGGCCGGCGATCACCACCGTCTGGCCAGCCTCCAGGCCACTGACCACCTGCACCTGTGCACCCCGGCGCACGCCCAGCTGCACTTCCACCCGGCGCGAGA
>JBKHVS010000355.1:0-540 GCA_046569945.1 Gammaproteobacteria bacterium
TGCTGCTGATGCGCGCCGACACCGGCGAGCGGCTGCTGATGCTCGACGGCCCCACGGTCACCGCGCGGCGCACCGCGGCCATGTCCGCGCTGGCGGCGATCGAGCTGGGCGCCGCAAGGCTCTCGGCGCCCACCGGCGCCACGTCCGGCCGGGCGCCGAAGGACGGCCCGTCGATGATGATCGTCGGCAGCGGCGTGCAGGCGCAGGGGCACCTCGAGGTGTTCACGCAGGCGCTCGGCGTGCGGCGAGTGCGCGTGGCCTCGCGCAATCCGGCGAACGCGCAGGCCTTCGCCGCGCGCGCCCGCGCCGCCGGCGTCGACTGCGAAGCCATCGCGAGCCCGGCGCAGGCGCTGCGCGAGGCCGACATCGTGGTCACCGGCACCACCAGCCTCGCCCCGCTCTTCGAAGACGATCCGGCCTTCGACGGCTTCGTGGCCGCGGTCGGCGCCTTCCGGCCCGAGATGTGCGAATTGCCGGCAGGGCTGGTGGGCCGCGCGCGCCTGTACATCGACGACAAGCCGGGCGGCCTGCACGAGGCCG
>JBKHVS010000356.1:0-540 GCA_046569945.1 Gammaproteobacteria bacterium
CACGTATCCGACCAATCTTTGGGGGCAGCAATGATCGACATCCGCGGTTTGGCCTACTTCGTCGCCCAGATCGACGACCTCGCCGAATGGAAGCATTACGCCGAGAACGTGCTCGGCATGATGACCTCGACCGCGCCTGGCGGCGGTCTCTACATCAAGATGGACGAGCGTCCCTTCCGCATCCTGGTGGTGCAGGGCGCAGAGCGTCGCTACCTGGCATCGGGTTGGGAGCTGGCGGGTGAAGACGCCTTCAAGGCCGCGCTCGCGGACCCGAAGGTCATCGAGATCGTCGACCGCTTCGACCAGCCGGTGGTCTACATGAACTCGGCCGACTACACCGCGTGGGCGAAGAGCACCTACGAAGCCGAAAAGAAGACGATCGAGCGGCTCGGCCTGGTCGGCACGATCTGAGCTGAGAACAGGCGAGGAGACCGGGATGGCCCGCAGCAGCACCATCGAACTGACCGCCGCCGACGGCCACCGCTTCGCGGCCTACGTGGCCACGCCGGAAGGCAAGGCCCGCGGCGCGATCGTGATCGC
>JBKHVS010000357.1:0-539 GCA_046569945.1 Gammaproteobacteria bacterium
GGTTGAATGACCCCGCTGGGCATGTGCGCATCGGTCGCTACACCCCGGCGGACGGTGCCTGGACGTTCTTCTACTATCCGCTCGACACGGCCACCTCGCCCAACGGCGGCTGGGTCGGCCTGTCGGAAATCGCGCATGTCCACGGCGATACCTTCGCGGTGGTGGAGCGCGACGACCAGGGCGGCACGGACGCGCGCATCAAGCGGCTCTACACCTTCTCCGTTACGGGTATCGAACCGCTCGCAGATCCAGCCACCGGAACCCCGGGGTTCCCGGTGCTGACCAAGACGCTCGCGGCGGACCTGATGCCGGCGCTCCAGGCCACCGGCGGCGCGGTGCTGGAGAAGATCGAGGGACTCGCGGTGCTGCCCGACGGCGATGCGCTGATCGTCAACGACAACGACGGCGTCGACGACTCCAACGGCGAGACCCAGTTGCTGCGCCTGGAGAGTCTGTTCGACTGAGGCTCTGCCCGCAGTCCCATCGACAACGCCGTGGCGCCTCCGGGCGCCACGGTGCTTTCCAGCGACCCTGTCAGG
>JBKHVS010000358.1:0-539 GCA_046569945.1 Gammaproteobacteria bacterium
GAGCCGCCGAACTCGTCGTCGCGCTGGTTGGTGATCGCCGCGGTGAACTCGTTGATCAGGTAGCCCTCGGAGCCCATGATCTCCACGCCGGCGTAGCCCGCCTCGGCCGCCAGCGCAGCGGGACGGCGTAGCTCTCGATGGTGGCCCAGACCTCGTCGGTGGCGAGCGCCCGCGGCGCGTAGGCGTTGATCCGAGCCTTGGCCGGCGAGGGCGCCACGCACTCCGGCACCCGCGCGTAGCGCCCCGCGTGCAGGATCTGCAGCACGATGCGGCCACCCGCCTCGCGCACCGCCGAGGTGATCGGCAGGTGGTCGGCCAGTTGCTCGCGGCTGTTCAGCACGAGACCGCCCTCGTCCATCACGCCTTCGGGCACCGGCGCGTAGCCGCCGGTGAGGATCATCGCGATCTCGCCGCGGGCGCGCGTGGCGTAGAAGGCGGCCAGCCGCTCGATCGGCCGGTCCATCGTCTCCAGGCGCGTGTGCATCGCGCCCATGACCATGCGGTTCGGCAGGGTGGTGGCGCCGATGCGGATCGGGGAG
>JBKHVS010000359.1:0-534 GCA_046569945.1 Gammaproteobacteria bacterium
CCGACCGCCGGCGCGGCCGACGGGTCCCGGGGCGCCGCGCCCGCGGACGGCGCGCCGATGGGGGCGGGGCCGTCCGTCATGCGGCCCCGGTCAGCTCACCAGGCGCAGCTGGCCTTCGTCGCGACGGTGCTGCTGGATGAAGGCGCGCACCTCCGGGCAGACCATCTCGCGCCAGCGGCGGCCGCTGAAGATGCCGTAGTGGCCGGCGCCCGGCACCACGAAGTGCTGCTTGTTCTTCCTGGGAATGCCCGAGCACAGGCCTTGCGCCGCCTCGGTCTGGCCCAGGCCCGAGATGTCGTCGAGCTCGCCCTCGATCGTGAACAGCGCCACGTCGGTGATGTCCGCCGGGTTCACTCGCCAGGTCTTGCCTTCGAACTCGACGTCCCAGGTGCCCAAGGGCAGGGCGTGTTCCTGGAAGACCAGGCGGATCGTGTCGAGGTAGTACTCGGCCGGCATGTCGAGCACCGCGTTGTACTCGTCGTAGAAGCGGCGGTGCGACTCGGCGTCGTCCATGTCGCCGCGCACCAGGTCGAG
>JBKHVS010000360.1:0-534 GCA_046569945.1 Gammaproteobacteria bacterium
CAGGTCTTCGGCATGGTCGATCGCGGCGTGCTGCGTGAGGGCGCCTATGCCGATCTGGTGCTGTTCGACCCCAACACGGTGATGGACAACGCCACCTTCGAGAATCCGGTGCAGATGAGCGTGGGCATCGAGCAGGTCTGGGCCAATGGCGTGCTGACCTTCGCCGGCGGCAAGGAAACCGGCGAGAAACCGGGCCGCCTCGTCACCCGCAACCGCTGAGCGGCGGGCGGCTCAGGCGGCGTAGGCCACCTGGTCGCGCCCGGCCTGCTTGGCGCGGTAGAGCGCCGCGTCGGCCGCCTGCACCAGCATGGCCGGCTGGCCCTGCTCGGGCGGCACCATCGTCGCCGCGCCGAGGCTGACCGAGACCCGGCCGGAGCGCGCGGCCGGGTGCGGCAGGTTCAGCCGGTAGAGCGTGTCCTGGATGCGCTCGGCCAGATGCTTCGCCTCCTCCGCGCCGCCCGGCAGCAGGATGGCGAATTCCTCGCCGCCATAGCGCGCGGCGAGGTCCGTCTCGGCGCGGATGCAGCTGCGGAT
>JBKHVS010000361.1:0-533 GCA_046569945.1 Gammaproteobacteria bacterium
GGTGCCGAACGTCCGCCGGCTGCAGCATGAAGTTCACCGGTACCAACCAGGCGCCGATCTTGTGCAGCGCATAGCCCAGCGCCAGGAAGGGCACGTTGTTGCGCGACAGCGCAGCCACGCGGTCGCCCTTCCTGATGCCGCGCCGCAGCAGGTTGTTCGCAACGGTGTTGACCAGTGCGTTCAGTTGCGCATAACTGTAGGTCTGCGCGGCGCCATCGGTGCCGTAGAAGATGACTGCAGGCTTGTCCGCGGCGGCCTGCGCCGCGCGGCGCAGGCTGTCGCCCAGGGTCGGCGCAGCAGGTTCATCTCGAGTTCGGGGTTCATGGCTGTTTCCTTGGTTGTTGATGGATGACGCGCTGAGACCTACAGCCACAGACGCTCGATTTCGTGGCGCTGGATCTTGCCGGTGCTGCTGCGCGGAAATGCCGCCGGGTCGACCACACGGAAGGATTTTGGCACCTTGTAGCCGGCCAGCTGCTGCCGGCAGGAAGCGGCGAGTGCGGCCGTGTCCGCCTCGGCGCCGGGCTTGAAGG
>JBKHVS010000362.1:0-244 GCA_046569945.1 Gammaproteobacteria bacterium
GTAGCGGTGGATGAAGGGCTGCAAAGCCGCCTCGCGCTGGGCTGAACTCTCATAAGGGCGTGCATAGGCCCATTCCCTCAAGCTGGTCTGCACGAAGCGCTCGACCTTGCCGTTGGTCTTGGGCGTGTACGGCTTGGTGCGCAGATGGCGAATGCCCAGCTCCGCACACGCGGCCTTGAAGGTGTTCTTGTAACCGCTGCCGTTGTCGGTCATCACCCGGTCGATACGCACCCCCAGGCTGGCG
>JBKHVS010000362.1:254-526 GCA_046569945.1 Gammaproteobacteria bacterium
TGATACGTGCGAAGGAGACTCGGGAATGATCGTCGATGGCCAGATGCACGGCATCCCAGCCGATGCCGCGGTTGCGGTGCTGACGCTGACCGGTGATGCGGTGACCGATACCGTCGATTCGGCCCAGGCGCTTGGTGTCGATGTGCAGCAACTCGCCCGGCGCTTCCCGCTCGTAGCGCACGACCGGCTCCACGGGATCAAGCGATTTCAGGCGCGCCAGCCCGATCCGTCGAAGATGACGGCTGACCGAGGCCAAGCTGCTCCCCGTCTCC
>JBKHVS010000363.1:0-245 GCA_046569945.1 Gammaproteobacteria bacterium
AGGGCATCGAGATCACCGACCTGGCGCCGCGCTTCTTCAGCCGCGGCCGCACCTTTCGTCCGCTGACCATGATCCGGCGCGTCAAGGTGCTGTCCGGCTCGCCGCGGGTCCGGGTGCTGCTGCGGCCGCGCTTCGAATGGGGCCGCGCGGTGCCGCAGGTGACCCAGGGCAGCACCCACATCCGCTACGTCGGCCCGCACCTGACGCTGCGCCTGAACAGCGACGCGCCGCTGAGCTACATCCTG
>JBKHVS010000363.1:255-524 GCA_046569945.1 Gammaproteobacteria bacterium
TCTCGGTCCGGACGAGACGCTCACCGGCGGCATCGAGGACACTGCGCGGACGTTCGAGCAGGAGACAGCCAGTTACTGGCGCTCCTGGTCGCGCGCGCTGTCGCTGCCGCTCGAGTGGCAGGACGCGGTGATCCGGGCGGCCATCACGCTGAAGATGTCGCTGTTCGAGGACACCGGCGCGATCGTGGCGGCGATGACCACCAGCATTCCCGAAGCGCCGCACAGCGGCCGCAACTGGGACTACCGCTTCTGCTGGCTGCGCGACGCAT
>JBKHVS010000364.1:0-521 GCA_046569945.1 Gammaproteobacteria bacterium
TGCGCATTGCCACGAACTCGGCTTCGCTTATGCCATCATGGGCGTGGATATTCCCGGCCTTCTGATCGGCAACGGTGGTTTCCCAACGATAGTCGGTCCGGCCCGCAGGCAGATAATCATGGCCGACGAATATCCGGGTTTGCGGGGGCAGGGCGAGTATTTTGCGGATTGACCGGTACAAGGTCGCAGCATCGCCGCCGGGAAAATCTGCGCGCGCAGTGCCGTAGTCCGGCATGAACAGCGTGTCGCCCACAAAAGCCGCATCGCCGATCAGGTAGGTCACACAGGCGGGGGTATGCCCCGGCGTGTGCAGGACACCAATTTCAAGATTGCCCAATGGCAGGGTTTCACCTTCGCGAACCAGCTGGCCAAAGGCGCTGCCATCAGGTTTCACATCGTCGGCTTCGAACAATGCGCCAAACACGCCCTGCACATGCGTAATCTCTGATCCGATAACGATCGGAGCGCCGGTCTTCTCGTGAAGATAATGCGCCGCGGAAAGATGGTCGGCATGGGCGTGC
>JBKHVS010000365.1:0-520 GCA_046569945.1 Gammaproteobacteria bacterium
TGGCCCACCAGCGCCGCTATAAAGAAGCCCAGGCAATGGCCGAGCAGTTGCAGAACAGCCCCGAGCACGCCGACGCCCTGCTCGAACTGCGCTTGACCTGGATCGAGCAAGACCCGCCACCGGCCAGCCAGGTCGAGGGCTGGATCGCCAGCAGCGAAGGCAACACCCGTGTGCGCCTGTGGCAGGCCTACAGCATGAGCCTGGCCAAGTTCGGAGGCGCCGGGCGAGCCTTGGCGTGGCTCAACCAACTGCCGGCGCATGGCGACGGCATGGTCTTGCGCCTGACACGGGCCAACTTCGCCGAACAGTTGCGCAATTGGGGCGAGACCATCGAGCAACTGCAACCCTTGGCCGACAAGGGCCAGCTGTCGGCCGAGGACTGGCAGCGATTGGCCAACGCCTACGTGCAGCAAGTCGACGAAAACGGCCTGAACAAGCTCCTGGCCAGCGCGCCATCGGCCGAGGTGGCCAACCAGACGCGCCTGGCCATGGCCAACCGGGCAATCGCCGTGGGCCATAA
>JBKHVS010000366.1:0-519 GCA_046569945.1 Gammaproteobacteria bacterium
CGTCGTCGCCTACGCGTTGAGCCCGATCGACCTGATTCCCGACTTCGTTCCGGTGCTGGGCTACGTCGACGACGTCCTGCTGTTGCCGGGGCTCATCTGGGTCGCGGTCCTGCTGCTGCCTGAAGATGTGTACGCGGAGTGCCGCGACCGGGCGGATGGCTGGTTGCGCGAGAAGGGCGCCAAACCTCGAACGCTTTGGGGCGTCCTGTTCGTGTTCGGCGTTTGGGCTGTCTTCGCGTGGCTCGGCTGGCGCTGGTGGGCAGGCTAGCTGGCGCCCCCGGCACGAATCGAACGTGCGACCCTCCCCTTAGGAAGACGCGCCCCTAGGCATTTAGCGTTCGCTGGTGTTCGTCAGTGCTAGGAAAATCAAGCGGTTAGGTCTTACACGTTCGCTGAAGTTCGCGTAAACTTTTCACGGAAGTTTCACGCGTAAACACTTTGGCGAGGGCGCCGATGGACGACATCAAGACCTCGGGCGGCCGGTCGAAGCTGCCGATCGACCCGGACCGCATTGTCTGG
>JBKHVS010000367.1:0-239 GCA_046569945.1 Gammaproteobacteria bacterium
GCCAGACCCTCGCCACCATGCTCAATACGCTCGAATTCGTGGTCCTGCTGCTCGCGGCGGCGGTCGTCATGGTCGCCCTGTTCCGCAGCATGAATCTGCCGCCGGTGCTGGGCTACCTGCTGGTCGGGGCGATCGGCGGGCCGCATGCGCTGAATCTGATGCAGGAGTCCGCCGGGGCGCGCCATCTGGCCGAATTCGGCGTCGTGTTCCTGATGTTCTCCATCGGCCTCGAGTTCTCG
>JBKHVS010000367.1:249-518 GCA_046569945.1 Gammaproteobacteria bacterium
GCCTGCTGGCGATGAAGCGCATCGTGTTCGGCCTCGGCCTGGTGCAGGTGCTGGCCAGCATCGCGCTCGTCACCGTGCTCGGCCGCCTGCTCGGACTGGGCTGGATCGCCGCGTTCGCGCTCGGCGGCACGCTGGCGATGTCCTCCACCGCCATCCTCTCCAAGCTCCTCGCCGACCGCATGGAGCTCGACAGCCGCCACGGGCGCGAGGTCATCGGCGTGCTGCTGTTCCAGGACATTGCGGTGGTGCCGCTGCTGATCCTGCTGCCG
>JBKHVS010000368.1:0-517 GCA_046569945.1 Gammaproteobacteria bacterium
TCGACGATCCCCAAGTCGATGATCGATGGCTGGAAGCAGGCGGCGCCGTCGTCGCGCTTCTTCTCGGTGCAAGGTTCCAGCGAATCGACCGCCTCCTTGCTGACAGGTGGCTGGGTGGATGGTTGGGAGCAGATGCCTAACCAGGACGGCCGCTGGGTCGGCCGCCTCGCCTCGGTGGCCGCCGACGTGCGTCTGGTCGACGATGACGGCAATGACGTGGCCGATGGCGAATCGGGCGAGCAGATCGTGCGCGGCCCGGTCATCATGAAGGGCTACTACAAGAACGACGAGGTCAACCGCCGCGTGTTCCGCGACGGCTGGTTCCATACCGGCGACATCCTGTTCCGCGACGCGGCCGGCAACTACTTCTTCGCCGACCGCAAGAAGGACATGATCAAGACCGGCGGCGAGAACGTCTATTGCCAGGAGGTCGAGAGCGTGCTGGGTGCCCACCCGGGCGTGATGCAGTGCGCCGTGTTCGGGCTGCCCAACGAGCGCTGGGGCGAGGCCGTGACGG
>JBKHVS010000369.1:0-517 GCA_046569945.1 Gammaproteobacteria bacterium
GGGGCAAAGGCTCGGCCACGGTCGGCGGGCTGGTATCCACTAACGCAGGCGGCACGCAGGTCCTGCGCCACGGGTCGATGCGCGCGCTCGTGCTGGGGCTGGAAGCGGTGCTGCCCGATGGCACGGTGTGGTCCTCGCTCACCCCGCTGAAAAAGGACAACCGGGGGTTCGACCTCAAGCAGCTGTTCATCGGCAGCGAAGGCACACTGGGGATCATCACCGCCGCGACGCTGAAGCTGGTGCCGGGGGTGGCTGACCGGGTGGTGATCTGGGCGGGCGTTCCCACCATCCACGCCGCCCGCGCGCTGCTGCTGCACTGCGCGGACACGGCGGGCGATGCGCTCGAAGGGTTCGAAGTGCTGCCCCAGTCCTGCCTTGAGGCGGTGCTGGACCACGTGCCCGGCACCCGCGCGCCGCTGGCCGAGCCGCACGCATGGCACGCCCTGATCGAAGTCGTCGCCGATGCCGCCAGCGCTGCCACCTTGCGCGACCGGGCCGAAGCGATGATCGCCGCGGC
>JBKHVS010000370.1:0-516 GCA_046569945.1 Gammaproteobacteria bacterium
GAACCTTGGCGCGATATTCGGCTTCTTCGGGAGTGTCGTTGAAATCCATTTCTGCTCTCCTCTAAAATTCAGGCCGCGTTGCGGCGTTCAAGCATGGTCACCAGCCGGTGTTTCCAGCTGCGCGCCGAACCGGCGACAAGGCCAAGCTGGCGGCTACGGCGATAATGAAGGTGGCAATCGACTTCCCAGGTGAAGCCCATGCCGCCGTGCACCTGCACATTTTCGCGGGCTGCAAACCAATAGGCGTCGGATGCGGAGATGCGTGCACCCGCTGCCGCAATCGGCAATTCGGGGGCGTCGCTGTTGAGCGCCCATGCACCATAATAGGCATTGCCGCGCGCAAGCACATTCTTCGCATACATGTCGGCCAGGCGATGCTTGATCGCCTGGTAACCGCCGATCTGGCGACCGAAGGCAAAGCGATCGAGTGCATAGTTTTTCGCCATTTCAAGGCACATGTCAGCGCCGCCGACCTGTTCAAACGAAATCAACACCGCGGCACGATCATTGATCGCT
>JBKHVS010000371.1:0-516 GCA_046569945.1 Gammaproteobacteria bacterium
GCCAACATGGCCCCCGAGTATGGTGCCACCATGGGCTTCTTTCCGGTGGACGAAGCGACCGTGCGCTACATGAAGGGCACCGGCCGCACGGACGACGACGTCGATGCCTTTGAGTCATACTTCCGTGCACAGCACCTGTTCGGCATTCCGGCGGCGGGTGACATTGACTACAGCCAGACCGTCATCCTGGACCTGGACACCATCGTGCCGTCGCTGGCCGGCCCCAAGCGCCCGCAGGACCGCATCGAACTGCCGGACATGAAGCGAAATTTCGACACCCTTTTCAGCCGCCCTGCCGCCGACAACGGCTTTAACAAGAAGGCCGATGAACTCGACACCCGTTACAACACGCTGCGCAAACTCCCCGCCGCCGTCACACTGCTCCCCCCAAAGCCCCTGAAGCGCCCGCTGACGCGTGAAGAAGTGGAAATGCTCGACAACCATCAGGAAGTGTCCAAGCGTGAAAGTCACGCCTCGGGCACCATCGACGTGGGCCATGGTGACGTGATGATTGCC
>JBKHVS010000372.1:0-515 GCA_046569945.1 Gammaproteobacteria bacterium
ACCGTCGGCGAGGACATGGAGCTGGTGGTTCGAATGCACCGCCACCTGCGTGAACGCAACATCCCCTACCGCATCGAGTTCGTGCCCGACCCCGTGTGCTGGACCGAGGCGCCGGAGGACTTCCAGACCCTGCGCAACCAGCGCATCCGCTGGCAGCGTGGCCTCTCCGAAAGCCTGAGCGGTCACTTCGGTCTCATGTTCAGCCGGCGCGGTGGTGCGCCGGGCTGGCTGGCCTACCCGTTCATGGTGGCCTTCGAGTGGCTGGGCCCCATCGTCGAACTGGGCGGTTACGTGTTCACGGTGCTGGCCTATGCCTTCGGCATCATTTCCTGGGAGGTGTTCGCCAACTTCCTGTTCTTGGCCATCGGCCTGGGCATCCTGCTGTCGGTATCGGGCCTGCTGCTGGAGGAAATGGCCTTCCACCTCTACCCGCGCATGCGGCAGCTGGCGGTGCTGGCGCTGGTGATCGTGCTGGAGAACCTGGGCTACCGGCAGCTCAACAGCTGGTGGCGGCT
>JBKHVS010000373.1:0-514 GCA_046569945.1 Gammaproteobacteria bacterium
CCATGGAGCGCTTCGCCCTGCCGCGCGTGGACCTGTTCGACGAGGGTGAACCGCCGGAGGCGCCCCTGCTGGTGCAGGTGCAGAACCGCATACGCGACCTGGTGCCTCTGGCCGAGCACGACCTGCGGGCGGCCGACCCACAGGACCGCTCCATCGTCTTTCACACGGCCCACAGCGCACTGCGCGAGGTCGAGGTGCTGCACGACCAGCTGCTGGAGCTGCTCGCCGGGCCGTCCGGTGGCACGCCGCTGCAGCCGCGTGACATCGTCGTCATGGTCCCTGACATCGACGCCGTGGCGCCAGCCATCCGCGCGGTGTTCGGGCAGTTCCCGCGCAGCGATCCGCGCCACATCCCGTTCGACATTGCCGACCTGAGCGCGCGCGCCAGCCACCCGCTGGTGGCCGCGCTTGAATGGCTGCTGCGCCTGCCGCAGCAGCGCTGCCGCCTGAGTGAGCTGCGCGACCTGCTGGACGTTCCCGCCATTGCGGCGCGCTTTGGCGTTCGTCCCGAGGC
>JBKHVS010000374.1:0-514 GCA_046569945.1 Gammaproteobacteria bacterium
CAGTTGTGCGCCGAGAGCCGCGAGGGCCTGGGCTCGACCTTTACCCTGGAAATGCCCCTGGCCCTGGCCAGCAAGCCCGCCGCCCTGCTCCCAGGCAGCGCGGCGCAGGGCCAGCCAGGCGAGGCTGGCGGGCGGATCCTGCTGGTCGAGGACAACCCGGTCAACCAAAGCGTGATCGAGGCGATGCTGCGCAGCCTCGGCTTTGAGGTCAGCGTGGCGCTGGACGGCGCGCAGGCGGTAGAGCAGGTCGACCAGCAGCGCTTCGCTGCGGTGCTGATGGATTGCCGCCTGCCGCTGATGGACGGCTATGAAGCGACCCGGCGCATTCGTCAGCTACGCCAAGGCGCCGGGCTACCGATCATCGCCTTGACCGCCAGTGCCTTGCAGGGCGATCGCGAGCGTTGCCTGGCGGCTGGCATGGACGATTACCTGAGCAAACCCTTCAAACGCACGGAACTGCAGCGGATCCTGCAGCGTTGGTTACCCGGACAGACAGCCGCGACTGGCGATAAAT
>JBKHVS010000375.1:0-513 GCA_046569945.1 Gammaproteobacteria bacterium
GGTCGAGGCGGGCCGGGAGGCCTTCCTGGCCGGCCGGATGCCGAAGAAGCTCTATTCGGCCACGCCCTCCTCGCCGACCACCGGCCTGATCGGCGGGGCGAAGGCTTGAACGAGCGACCCGACCAGGCACCAGCCGCTGGCGCCGATCGCCTCGCTGAAGGCGCGCACCCGCACATCCGCTCTTTCTCCGGTCGCCGCGGCCACTTCACGCCGGGCCAGAAGCAGGCCTACGAGACGCTGTTCGACCGCTGGGCCCTGCCCTACCGGCGCGAACCGATCGTGCCGGCGAAGGTCTTCGGCCGCGAGGCGCCGCTGGTGCTGGAGATCGGCTTCGGCATGGGCGAGACCACCGCGAGGATCGCCCAATCCATGCCCGGCACCGACTTCCTGGGCGTCGAGGTCTACCCGGCCGGCGTCGGCTCGCTGCTGCGCCGGGTCGACGAGGCCGGACTCGCCAACGTCCGGATCGTCCAGCACGACGCGGTCGAGGTGGTGCGCGACATGATCGCCCCC
>JBKHVS010000376.1:0-513 GCA_046569945.1 Gammaproteobacteria bacterium
AGCTGTCAAACTCGGGTCGAGCGCCGGCCGCCGACCGGGATCTGGGGCGGACTGCTGGCCCTGCCCGAAATCCCGGACGCAGGCGACGACGCCGCGCGCTGGGCGGGCGAGCGCTTCGGCCTGGACATCGCCGGCGCGCAGACGCTGGCGCCGCTCACCCACGCCTTCACCCACTTCGTGCTCGAGCTGCAGCCGGTGCTGCTGGGGGTGGCCGGCGGCGGCAACCAGTTCCGCGACGAGGCCCAGGCGCAACGTTTCTTCGAGCTGTGGACGCGCCGCTGGAACGGGGTGGCCGGCGCGCTCAACGCCGACGTGGAAACCCTGGAGGACGAACGCACCTACCACCCCGAGGTGATGGACGAGCGCGGCGCGATCGCCACGCTGCCCGAGGCCGAACGCGCCGAGATGGCCGATCAGGAACTGCCCTCGGTCGGTCAGGTCTGGGCCATGGGCTTCCTGTATGTGGTGGACCACTGGGCCGACGACTGGGCCGCGCCGCGCGACAAGGAAACC
>JBKHVS010000377.1:0-513 GCA_046569945.1 Gammaproteobacteria bacterium
GCGCCAACGACGCCGAGGCGATCCTGCGTTCGCTGCCCAGCCTGGCGCTGCGCTATCACGCGCAGGACCAGGCGGCGCGCAACCTGGCCGCCTGGCTGCGGCAGCGGCCCGAGGTGGCGCGGGTGCTGCATCCGGCCTTCGAAGGCTCGCCCGGCCACGAACACTGGCGGGCCGTCTGCGGCGCGGACGGCGCGGCGGCGGGGCTGTTCTCGATCGCCTTCGACGAGCGCCATTCGCCGCGGCAGGTGGACGCCTTCTGCGACGCGCTGAAGCTCTTCAAGCTGGGGTACTCCTGGGGCGGGCCGGTCAGCCTGGTGGTCCCGTACGACCTGGCGACGATGCGCTCGCCGCAGTTCGGCGGCAACCTGTGCCGCGGCCCGCTGGTGCGCTTTTCGATCGGACTGGAGGCGGCGGCCGACCTCCAGCTTGACCTGGAATGTGCGCTCGCCGCCCTGGGATGACCCTGGATGCCGGGGGCCGCTGATATCGCGTACATTGGGCTAGGGAAGCTCT
>JBKHVS010000378.1:0-255 GCA_046569945.1 Gammaproteobacteria bacterium
GCTGCGGTCGGCATGCTGATGATCCCGGCCATGACCAAGCGCAACTACGAGAAGAGCTACGCCTCCGCGGTCACCGCGTCGGCGGGCGGCCTGGGCATCATCATCCCGCCCTCGATCCCGATGGTGATCTTCGGCATCTCCGCGCTGGGCCTGCAGCCGCCGGCCGAGGCGATCGCCAAGTTCGGCGAGTTCGAGTCGCTGTCGATCCCCAAGCTCTTCGTCGCCGGCGTGGTGCCGGGCCTGATCATGGCCGTC
>JBKHVS010000378.1:265-509 GCA_046569945.1 Gammaproteobacteria bacterium
ACTACATGATCTCGAAGAAGCGCGGCTACCGCGGCCTCACCGAGAACTGGTCCTTCGGCGACATCGGCACGGCCCTGCGTCGCGGCGTGTGGTCGCTGCTGGCGCCGGTGATCATCCTCGGCGGCATCTACACCGGCCTGTTCACCCCGACCGAGTCGGCGATCGTGGCGATCTTCTACACCTTGTTCGTGGGCATCTTCCTGCACCGCGAGCTCAAGTTCGCCTCGCTGCTCAACTCGCTGCG
>JBKHVS010000379.1:0-508 GCA_046569945.1 Gammaproteobacteria bacterium
TAATGCCCAGCTGCGCGTACAGCTTGCCGAGGTCGGGGTGGAAGGGGGACTCGATCAGGGAATAGAGCGTGGTCATGCTGCGGCAGGGGGTCGGAGGGGGAAGGGCCTAGCTTGCGGCCGCGACGCGGTTGCGGCCGGCCTGCTTGGCCTGGTAGAGCTGCCGGTCCACCGCCTCGACGAAGGCCAGCGGCTGGTCCGAGTGGCCCGGGATGATCGTGTTCACGCCGAGGCTCACCGTGAGAATCGGGCTGATCGGCGAAGTCGCGTGCGGCATCTGCTCCTTGAAGATCAGGCTGCGGCAGCGCTCGGCCACCTTCAGCGCCGCCGCCGCGTCGGTTTCCGGCAGCACCAGCGCGAATTCCTCGCCGCCGAAGCGCGCCAGCAGGTCGCGCGCCCGCGTCGCGGCCGAGCCCAGCACCTCGCCCACGCGCTTCAGGCAGTCGTCGCCCTGGATGTGGCCGTAGTGGTCGTTGTACTGCTTGAAGTAGTCGATGTCGATGAGGATCAG
>JBKHVS010000380.1:0-508 GCA_046569945.1 Gammaproteobacteria bacterium
GACGGAACTCGGACAGCGCCGGCTGTCCCGGAAGCGTCAGGTAGGCGGACATGGTGGGACGGGCGGAAGGGAATCCGTGATTATACGGGGCCAGACGAGGCGGGGAGCGATCGCCAGGGGGCCGACACGGCCGCGCCGGCGAGCATTCTTCAGCGCGCCGCGGCCCATTGGCCCGCGGCCGATCGCGCTGTCCAGGTGCCCTGCATCTGCCTGCCCTGCTTGACGAGCCGACCTTCGAACTCGGCCTTGCCGAGCCGGCCCGTGGCGAAACCGAAGCGCACGATCTCGCCGCGCACGGAGCCGTTCACCTCACCCTTCAGGGGCGGGCAGCGGCGCGGGTCGCGCGAGGCCTTCGTGGCGCTCGCGGCGCCCTCGCCGGTCAATACGGCGGACCGCTCGTTCAGGCGGACCTCGCCGACCCAGTCGCAGCCGGTGGCGGGCTGGACGATTCGAACGGCCCCCGTGGCGAGCGACCGCCTCGCCCCGCGATCGAACGGCGTCGCGGTCC
>JBKHVS010000381.1:0-506 GCA_046569945.1 Gammaproteobacteria bacterium
CGTCGTTTCCTGAAACAACCCGTGGTCATCGTTCCCAGCGGGAAGGACTTCTGCGTGCCGGTCGGATCTGAGGCGAACGGAATTCCCTGGCGGCTCGTAGAGCGTCATACCGTGGTCGCACAAGGATGTACGTCTGCGGCTAAGATCGATCTCCCGAGTCGGATTGCGGTCGGGACTTATCGACTGGAACTCCAAAGTGACAACGGCGGCACTATCGATTCAACTCCGATGCTGGTCACACCCGAAAGGACCTATCAAGGCTCGTTCGAGCGCGCCTGGATCCTGTCTGTTCAGCTGTACGCGCTGATATCGTCGCGCAACTGGGGCATCGGCGACTTCACCGATCTGGCATCGCTGATCGAACTGGCCTCGGATTGGGGCTGCCATGGCATTGGTCTCAATCCGCTTCATGCTCTGTTCGACGATCGTCCGCTCGAATGCAGTCCCTATGCACCGAACAGCCGCCTGTTTCTCAATCCGCTTTATGTCGATCCCGAGCGGTTGCC
>JBKHVS010000382.1:0-231 GCA_046569945.1 Gammaproteobacteria bacterium
AGAGCCTGCCCAACGTGACCGTGATCGTGAACGCCCAGACCACCGAGGTCACCGGCGACGGCAGCAAGATGAACGGTCTGGTCTACAAGGACCGCGCGAGCGGCGAGGTGAGGAAGCTCGAGCTCGAAGGCGTGTTCGTGCAGATCGGCCTGCTGCCCAACACCGACTGGCTGAAGGGCACGGTGGCCCTGAGCCCGCGCGGCGAGATCGAGGTCGACGCCCGCGGCCAGA
>JBKHVS010000382.1:241-506 GCA_046569945.1 Gammaproteobacteria bacterium
GCCCGGCGTGTTCGCGGCCGGCGACGCGACGACGACGCCCTACAAGCAGATCGTCATCGCGATGGGCGAAGGTGCGAAGGCCAGCCTGTCGGCCTTCGACCACCTGATCCGCAGTTCGGCGCCGGTCGCACAGCCGGAGAAGCTCGCCGCCTGACGGCGCGACGCGCGCCGGGGTTCAGCCCGGCCAACGAGAAACGGGCGACCTCCGGGTCGCCCGTTTCTCGTTCCGAGCGCCCACCTCCGTTCCTGCGACGCGCGCCTCTGT
>JBKHVS010000383.1:0-505 GCA_046569945.1 Gammaproteobacteria bacterium
GAACACCTGGTCCGGCATGTCGGCCTTCATGCGGGCGACTTCATCGTCGTCGATGGCGTGGGTGTCGTAGACCGTGAACCGGGCGGAGTACCAGTCCGGGTCGCTGGTCGCCTTGAAGTACAGCTCGGAGAACAGGTTGACGCCGTAGGGCGTACCGATGAACAGGGCGCCACCTTTGCGGTCGGACAGCGCCGGCTGGATGACCTCGGTCCACACCTCGGGCTTGACCTGGGCGACCTCGTCGATCACCGCATAGTCGAGGCGCAGGCCGCGCAGGGCATGGGGCATGTCGGCACCGAACAGCCGGATGCTGGCCCCGTTGTGCGTGAACCGTACCGTCATCTCCACCTCGGAGACCTCGACCACCCCGAGGTGCTCGAGCGGGCGGACCTTGTCCTTGAGTCGTGCCCAGGCGATAGCTCGCGCCTGCTTCTGGAACGGGGCGACGTAGGCGCCCAGCCACAACTCCTTGCCAGTATTCAGCGCCCGGTGGATCAGCTCCATG
>JBKHVS010000384.1:0-504 GCA_046569945.1 Gammaproteobacteria bacterium
GTGGCCATCGCGCGCTGGGAGAAAGACATCGACCTTGAGCGGGCCAACAACGTGCTCAATGGCAAGCCGGGCTTCGCGCCGCTGCCGCGCAAGCAGCCCAACGCCCATCAACAGGAATTCTGATTGACCCAGGCCGGCCACCGCGCCGGCCTGTTCAAGGAGCTTTGATGCAACCTTCGACAGGGAGCAAACCATGATCAGCTCATCGACCGTGGTCACCTCAGTAGTGGAAAAGCTGCGCCAGGCGCTGGCTCGCGGCCAGTGGCGCACTGGCGAGATGCTGCCGGGCCAGCGCGAGTTGGCCGAACAACTGGGCATCAGCCGGCCCAGCCTGCGTGAAGCGGTAACCGTGCTGGACACCCTCGGCCTGGTGCGCTCGCTGCCCGGCAAGGGGGTGCTGGTACTCGATGCCGAAGCCGCCCAGCCCGAGCACCTCAGCGATGGCGTGGGCACAGCCAGCCTGGCCGATGTACTGGAGCTGCGCTACACGCTTGAGCCGTTCAT
>JBKHVS010000385.1:0-504 GCA_046569945.1 Gammaproteobacteria bacterium
CCGCAGCATGCCGAGCAGCAGGTTGATACCCGCCGCGCCGCCCATGATGGACGAGGCCTTGAGGATCTGCGCGTAGGACTTTTCGGTGCTCATGGGTTCAGCCGGCTGCGCCCTGCAGCAGGTTGAGCAGGTACTGGCCGTAGCCGCTCTTCTTCAGCGGCTCGGCGCGAGCGCGAAGCTGGTCGGCGCTGATCCAGCCGTTGCGCCAGGCGATCTCTTCCGGACAGGCGACCTTGAGGCCCTGGCGGTGTTCGATGGTATGCACGAAGTGGCCCGCCTCGAGCAGGGATTCGTGCGTGCCGGTGTCGAGCCAGGCGAAGCCGCGGCCGAGCAGTTGCACCTGCAGGTCGCCGCGCTCGAGGTAGGCCTGGTTGACGCTGGTGATCTCGAGCTCGCCGCGCGCCGAGGGCCTGACCGCCTTGGCGATGTCGATGACGTCGTTGTCGTAGAAGTAGAGGCCGGTGACCGCGTAGCGGCTCTTGGGCTTGGCGGGCTTCTCCTCGA
>JBKHVS010000386.1:0-503 GCA_046569945.1 Gammaproteobacteria bacterium
TGCTTGGTATATGGACCGGCTGGAACGGTCTCTGCGCGAGGCCTGCGCCTCTAAGGCCGTGAAATGAATCGCGCCGTCTCTGACCGGATGTTGCGTCGCCAGCTCGACAAGGTCTATCTGTGGTTCGCGCTGGCTTTTCTTGGTTTCGTGCTGTTGTTGGCCGTGCTCGAGCAGATGGGCTTGTCCCGCCAGTGGATCGGCATGGTCTTTCTGCTGTCCACCATCGCGGTGTACGCAGCCATCGGCATCATGAGCCGCACCATCGACCCGGAGGAGTACTACGTGGCCGGGCGGCGCATACCGGCTTTCTATAACGGCATGGCCACCGGCGCCGACTGGATGTCTGCCGCCTCGTTCATTGGCCTGGCTGGCACACTGTACGTGCAGGGCTACAGCGGGTTGGCTTTTGTCATGGGCTGGACGGGGGGGTATTGCCTGGTAGCGCTGCTGCTGGCGCCTTACCTGCGGCGCTATGGCCAGTTCACCATCCCGGACTTTCTGGG
>JBKHVS010000387.1:0-502 GCA_046569945.1 Gammaproteobacteria bacterium
GATGATCGGCTGGTGGCTCGCGCCGCTGTCGGCGATCTCGCTGGAGCCCTTCGTGCTGCGGCTGCCCGCGCTGGCCGCGCCGCCGCTGCTGGCCTTCCTGGCGGTGGCCGCGATGCGCCGCCACGGCCAGGCCCTGGCCTGGAACGCCGGCACGCTGACGCTGCTGGTGCCGCTGAACGCCTGGAACGTGGCGATCACCACCGACATCCCGCTGATGATCTTCAGCGCGCTGGCCGTGCTGGCCTACCTGCGGGCGCAGCGCAGCGGCCGGGCGGCGGATTTCCTGCTGGCAGGCCTGATGCTCGCCGGCGCGCTGATGTCGAAGTATTTCGCCGGTCTGCTGGCGATCGCGATCTTCGCGCATTCGGTGTGGCGGCCGGAACGCCGCCGCATCGTGGGCCTGCTGTGGGTGGTGCTCGGCTCGCTGCCGGCGGCGGCGATCCAGATCGCCTGGAATTCGCGGCACTGCTGGCCCAACGTGATGTTCAACCTGGTCAAGCGG
>JBKHVS010000388.1:0-262 GCA_046569945.1 Gammaproteobacteria bacterium
CCTGCCTCGATCGAGGTGCTGGGCCCCGGGCAGTTCGCCGCAGGCCGGCTTCGGCCCGGCGCCGCGCAGGCGCTCGGAAGCGCGGCCGGCGTGCTCGCGCGCGACCGCCAGAACCAGGCGCAGGACGTGCAGCTGTCGATCCGCGGCTTCGGCGCCCGCTCCGCGTTCGGCATCCGCGGCCTGCGCATCTACGTCGACGGCATCCCCGCGACCATGCCGGACGGCCAGGGGCAGGTTTCGCATGCCGACCTTGCGTCGGCGG
>JBKHVS010000388.1:272-502 GCA_046569945.1 Gammaproteobacteria bacterium
CAACTCGTCGGGCGGCGTGATCCAGGTGTTCACCGCGCAGGGCGAGGGGCCGCCGCGCCTGTCCTTCGAGCTGGCCGCCGGCAGCGACGGAGCCTTCGGTGCCGGCCTGCGCCTGGCGGGCGAAACCGCCGGGGTGCGTCATGTGCTCGGGCTGGGCCGCGACCAGGGCGACGGCTACCGCCAGCACAGCGGCTGGTCGCGCAATCAGTCGAATGCCCGTCTGGATTTCG